>JAEUJS010000669.1 GCA_016792935.1 Archangium sp.
CGGCACCGAGAACATCGAGCTCAACGTCTACGGCGACCCGGCGGCTCCGGCGGGCATCGAGGTGGGCACCAGGAGCGCGGAGCTGCGGCCCGCGATTCGCGCGTTCATCGCCAGGCAGCTCGCCGAGGCCGACGCGAAGCCGCTCGCCGACTTGCCGGATGGGAAGGAAGTCGAGACCGACGGTATGGCGCTGGAAATCACGCCGCCCGAGGCCGCCGATGGTTTTGGTGCGTGGTGGGTCACCGCGTTCCAGCCGGGCATCGTGAAGACCGCGCAGGCGTCGGTGCGTGAGATGGGTGAGCTGGCGCTGGTGCCCAACGACGAGTTCAACGCGGCGCTCGCGGTGCCCGACATCAGCACCGCGCAGGCGTTCATCAAGTACCCGCGTTACCGCGGCGGCGCCGGGAAGAAAATCTACGCGACGAGCTACGTGAAGGAGAACGGCGTCTACAAGCGCCGTTGAGCTCGCCGATGCGCGCGGCCCTCGCGCTCCTCGCGCTGTCTCTATGCACCTGCGTACCGGCGTTGCGAAAGCCGTGCGCCGACACCCGCACGTGTGAGGAGCAAGCCGCGCAGCGCGACCGCGCGTGGAAGCAGGCCGTCGCGGCCGAGCCACCCGCCACCCGTCTGCTGGTCGAGCAGTTGCCGTATGCGCTCCGCGACGCGCGAACGCGCACCGTGCTGCTCACCGGTGACGATGGTCTTCGCGCGCTCGACGAGCGCAGCGGCCAGACCGTGTGGAGCGAGAAGTCGGTGCACGGCCACCTCGCTCGTGCAGGGCGGTGGTTGGCGTCGGTGCAGGTCGCCCGGCGGGCGAGGCAGAAACCACCGACGGTGACGGTGCAGTTCCTCGACCCGTACGCGGTGCCGCGCAAGGTGGTCACGTGCGAGCTGAAGCTCGAGGTGCCGGCGGAAGCCACGAGCATCGAAGCGTGGGCGTTCGATCGCGGCGGGCAACCCCACCTCTCATGGAAGACCTGGACCTCGTGGGAAGGCGGCGTTCAACCGCCTCCCGAATTCGAAGAGACGCGCAAGCGCGCCGACGCGTGTGGTGTGGTCGAGGTCGACCCCAGCAGCTGCGCGCTGAAGGTCGTGCCGACCGCGAACTTCACGTTCGAGCCAGGCTGCGACGTGTCGCCGTATGGAAACGCCGCGCTGGCCGCGAGCCTCCCGCCGCCGGCGCCGCTCGGCCAGCCCGTGTCGTTCGCTGTCATCGAGCAGCGCGAGGAGACGCAGAGCAGCTGCACCGCCGCTTCGTTCTTTCTCGAGGCGCGCCTCAACGGCGTGAAGGCCTGGTCCGAGAAGGTCGCGCGTTCCGAGCTGTGTCCCGGCCCGCCGTAGCGCGTGTCAGTCTTTCTGCCGGTAACACTTCAGGTCGCCGCGCTTCGCGCCGTTGGTGCGCACCCGCGCGTGCTCCTTGCCGTCGAAGAGCACGTAGGAGCCCGTGGTGTCAGTGCCGAGAAAACCGCGCCAGCCGTCATACGGGCCGTCGGTGAAGCTCACCACGCGCTCGTCGACCGCGATGGAGCCGCTGCCATTTCCCGATTCGTAGCTGTCACCGTCGATGGTGAAGGGCGGCATCGCCGCGGCCTGCCACGTGACCTGCGTCGCGCTGCCCATGATGAGAATGCTCAGGTACAGGCACGCGTAGCGTCCGTTGAGCTGCGAGGGCGGCGCTCCGGGTGCTTCGTCGGGCGCTTCGTTCGGAGCACTCGCCGCGCTCGGGGTCTCTTCTCCGGCGACGAGACCGGCCGCGAGGCAGAGCAGACAGCCACCGGCGAGCACCGCGAGCACCACGCCCACCATCACCACCGTCTTCGACATGACGTTCCTCTCGCGCTCACTCGGTGCCGGGCGTCACCGGGTTGAGTTCCCAGCGGAAGGCGTCGAGCAGCGCGGTCGAGTCGTAGCGGTCGTCGCCCACGTCCCACAGCGCGAGCCGCAGCGTGAGCTCTTCACCGGGCTTCACGTTGCCGCGCACCAGCAGCCAGCGCGTCGCTCCACCCTCGGCGCAGCTCAGCGGAGACGGTTTCTCGAAGCCGGTCCCCGCCAGTGGCCCGAGGCCCGCAGAACACGAGCGGGTGCTGACCTGCGAGTCGTCGCACGAGAGGTTGGTTCCCACCGTTTCACACGCCTCGAAGATGCCCGCGCCGGCCGCGACGTTGATGCCGACCGGAAAACGGAGCGGACCTTCGCGGTACGTCGCGAGGTTCATGTCGGGCGGGTTGGGCTGCGGCCACGTCGGCGACGACGTGCCCACCAGCACCACGAGCTGGTCGTTGAAGTCGGTGCAGACGAACTCCGGGTACTCCACCGAGAAGAACGACGCCGAGAGGCTGAAGGCGCGCGCGTTGGTCGGCACCCGCAGCCGCAGAATCAACATCACCGAGTCGTTCGCGAGGTGCGGGTCGAACACGTTGCCCGCGGCGCACACCGGCGAGGTGGGCAACTGGTTCGCGCTCTTCACCGGAGGGTTGGCCGCGATGAACCAGTCCCTCAGGCAGCCGCCGTCACACACCTGCGAGATGTTCGCCACGCTGCCATGCGATTCCGACTGCAGCCCCATCGGCCCGACGTTGGGACCCGGGTTGGTCTGCATCGAGTCGGCCGCCATGCCGCTCGAGATGACCAGCAGCCGGTCGCCGCGCTGCGGAACCCACGTCGCTCCGAAGCCCGGGCGAATCGATTTTCCGGCGGCGAAGGCGAGCGGCTGGCCGTTGACGAGCTGCCAGTCGGCGCTGATCAACCCCCACGTGCGCACGCCGCCGTCGAGCGTCACGGAGCGGCAGATGTCGAGCGCCTTCGCAGCGTCGATGGCGCTCATCGAGTTCGAAGCGAGCATCGCGTCGCAGGCGTCGACGTCGACGGTGTCGGCGAAGTCGAGCAACCCGTTGCAGTTGTCGTCGATGAAGTTGTTCGTCACCTCGAACGCGCCGGGGTTCACGCGCTCGGGCTGCTGCGCACACGTGCCCGGGGTGTCACAGCAATCGCCCTCGGCGACCGTGTAGCCGTCGTGGTCGCAGTCGGCGTTCGGCCCCGGCGCGCACGTGACGCACGAGCCCGCGTCGCAGTCTTGATTCGCACCACACGCCACGTTGCACGCGCCACATGAGGCGTTCGACGTGGCGGTGTTCACGCACTGGCCCGCGCACAGCGTGAGCCCTGCGGGGCACGGCGGGAGACAGGTGCCGGCGATGCACGGCCCTCCGTTCGCGCACGCGGTGCCGCAGGTGCCGCAGTGCGCGGTGTTGCTGAAGAGGTCGACGCAGTCCATTCCGCAGCTCGTCAGCGCGGGCGGGCAGACGCACACCGAGTTCACGCACGTCTGCGAGGTGCCGCACTGGTTGCCACACGCGCCGCAGTGCTGCGGGTCGGTGCGCGTGGTGGTGCACGCGTCATTGCAGACCTGCTGGCCCGCGAGGCAGTTGACGCAGCTGCCGTTGGTGCAGACCTGGCTCGAGCCGCACATGCGGTTGCACCCACCGCAGTTGGACCGGTCGGTACGCGAGTTGACGCACGCGCCGCCGCAGACGGTCTGATTCGACTCGCAGCACACACCCGCGCTGCACATCTGCGTCGCGGTGCACGGCTGGTTGCACGCGCCACAGTGCTGCTCGTCGTTGGTGACGTTGACGACCATGCCGTCGCACTCCGCGAGCCCGGGCACCGCCATGCACGTCCCGGCGTCACAGCGCTCGGTGGGACTGCACGCGTTGCCACACCGGCCGCAGTGGGCGGAATCGGTCTGCGGGTGCGCGCACTCGGTGCCGCCGCAGTACATCTCTCCGGGTTGCGCGCAGCTCGGGCGGCACGCGCCGTTGTTGCACAGCTCGTCCGACGAGCAGGTGTTTCCGCAGAAGCCGCAGTCGAGCCATTCGCTGCGCAGATTCACGCAGCCGCGTGGGCAGCGGCTCAACCCGGTGGGACAGTCGCTTCCGGCATCGCGCACGCCCGCATCGACGCCCGCATCGACGCGTGTGCCGGCGTCGACCTGCGATGGCTTCGGCTTGCAGCTCGAGAAACCCAAAACCGCGAACGCCACCAGGACCCACGCGCGCATTGGCGTGACGCTAGCCGAAGTCGTCAGCCGTTCTGGCGATGGCCGTTCAAGTACCGTGTCTGTGCACGGCGGATCAGAACCGCACGCCCATGCCGAACGCGAGGCGCGGTCCACCGAAGTACGACGCCAGGAACGAGAGCTCGATGGCGCCGTCCCTGCCAATCGGGAGCGCCGCGCCAATCCGCAACGTCGGCACCGGAGCGAAACCGAAGTGACGCTCGCGCCCCACGCGCGCGCTGGTGACTTCGAGGGTGAGGAGGAAGTCGACCCAGCCCTGCAGCTGGCCGTCTTCGCCGGTGAGCGCTCCGACGACGGGAGAGGCGTTGACGAAGATGAGGGAGCTCACGCCGTCGGTCGCTTCCGCCGCGGTGTTGAGCGGGCCGGGACTCACCACGCTGACGTCGCGCGGAAACAACATCGCGTCGGTGCCGAGCTGGCCGCCGAGGCGCAGTGGACCGAAGCGCTTCACGAGCTCGACCGTTCCGCCCATCGAGAGCTCGTTGCCTTCGAGCTGCACGGAGCTGCGGCCGGCGGAGACCTTCGTGCCTTCGAGCCAGCGGCCGCCGACCATGTAGTTGACGCTGACGCGAAACGGCTCGGCCGCCGCTGGTGTCGCAACCATCAGAAGAGAAAGGAACGCCGCGAAGCGAAGCACGACGCCTCGACGCAACAGCGCGCGTAGCGATTCATGCCGAAATCGAGAGGAACAAAAGAGCGGTCTAACCGCCGTTTTGTACAACTCGATTTCTGGAGCGGTGACCAAATACGCCTCGCGTGAAGAGAATCGCCGCCATCCTCGTGGTCCTCGGTGCGGCGGCGCTTTTCCTCTTCACGCGCTCGACGAAGCCCGTCGAAGCACCTGGACGCGCGCTCTTCCGCAAACAGTTGCCCGGCTGGGTCGTCGCGCGTTCGCGTGGAGAAGCGCCGGGCGACGTGGCGTTCGAGGCGATGCTCACCGGCGCGGAGCCGTGGCCGTCGGTGAAGGCAGCGCTCGAGGAACTGGGCCCCGCGTGGCCTGACGAAGACCGACTGAAGGTCGCAGCCAGGGATGTGAACGTCGCGCTGCGTGATGCGGGGCTCGACTACTGGGTCGACCCGATGTTCCCGGGCCGCAGACCCGTGCTCACGACGTACGAGGTGCTGAGCCGCGCGGTGTGGACCGCGGAAGACTCCGGCGTCAGCACCGAGGCGATTCACGTGCGCCGGTTGGATCGTCTCAACCTCGAGCTCGGGCTCCTTGGTCACGCCGGAGGAGACCAGCCCGCGATTCTCCGCGACCGCATCGAGGTGAACGTGCTGGAGCGATTGCGGGTGGACCCCGACGAGTACCCGAACGAGGTGGACGACACCGCGAACACCTTGTGGCGCGAGCAGCTCGCGCGACTCGTGAACGTCGAAGAGCTGAAGGAAGCCGAGGCGCGCGTGAACCGGCGCGAGGTGCTGCTGCGTGAGATGGAGAAACGGCTGAAGGGCGGCAAGGTGCACGTGCAGCGCCCGGAGCGGCTGGTGTTCGGTGACGACTACTTCGAGACGCTCGAGCCGCTGACGTCGAACACGCGGCGTGGCGGTCCGTTGTTTCTCGCGAGTGATTTGCGCGCGCTGCAGCGGGCCGACGATGCGCTCGCCGACACCGTGGGGTTGCGCACGCTGGTGCAGGTCATCGACCTCGAGGCGTCCATCGTCGAGGCGCACGAGGTGCGGCACGCGCTCGACAAGCGGGACGTGCCGGTGCCGGCGCTGTTGCAACGACTGGTCGGTGAAGGCGACCTGCGCTTCGGGCGCATGAGCGAGCGCGAGCTGCGCGCGTTCCTGGGGCAGCTGCACGACTCGAAGCCGCCGGCGTGCCTGAGCGTCATCGCGTTGGGTCAGCTCGCGCGCGGGAGGTATGCGTCGAGCACTCCGCACTTCTTCGCGGCGCATGCGCTGCTCGCCACGCTCGGAGATTTGGAGGCCGAGCGCGGTGTGTCGAAGGAAGAGGTGGTGAAGGTGATGAAGGACTTGTGCGCGCTGCCGGACGCGGAGCTGAGGAGTCGCGTCGAGAACGCGTGCGTCACGCTCTATGGCGAGGCGCTGAGCGAAGTGCGCGCTCCCTCACCCTGACCCTCTCACGGCGTGGGGTCGACGCAGCCCGTGCACATCATGTTGGTGCACGACGAGGTGGTGCACTCGCTGTACGTCGCGCACGACGCACCCACGCCCTTCTTCGCCGCGCACACCGTGCCCGTGCAGTACAGGTCCGTCGAGAAGATGCCTCCACACGCGTAGGAATCGGTGGCGGCGCACGACTGTCCGAGCGTGCGCACGCGCTGACACGTCATGGTCGCCGACTCACAGAACATGCTCGGCTCGCAATCGCCAAACGCCATGCTGCACGGAGCGCCCACTCCGCCGAGCGGCACGCAGGTGTTCGTCGCTCCGCAGCGCAAGTCCGACTGACAGCGGCGCGTCGTGTCGCACTGCTGGTTGAGTTGCACCGGCGGCAAACACACGCCACCCTGGCAGGAATTCACTCCTCCGCAGTCGAGCCCACCCGAGCAGGTCTCGTTGGCGCGCCGCTTCGCCGTGCAAATCCTGGTGCCGGTCGCGCAAAACGCCGACGGCTCACACGTGCGGTCGAACGTCTGCCCACCCGTCGGTGCACACGATTGACCGAGCAGCACGTTGGCCGTGCACAGGCCTCCATATTGATAGAGCCCACGCGCGCACGGCCGGCTGGTCGTCGGTGCCATGCCCACGGGCGTCGCCGTCACGCAGACGCCGGGACACGTCGCGGAGAGGTCGCACACCAGGCCCGCTCCACACTCTTCGCTGCCGAAGCACGGCGCGTTGGCCACTCCCGTGCCGAGCAGAAAGTCGACGTAGCAGGCCGTGAGCGCCACATCGCACGCCGCCGTCGAGAGGGCGTTGCGGCAATTCGCTCCAGCCGAGGCGTCGAAGGTCACGCGACCGTCCTTGAGCCCCGGCGAATCGCGACAGATGCCGAGCGCTGACAAGAACGCCTGACACGTCGAGAGCGACGTGTACCCGCCACACCGCACGCCGTACGCGCACGCGTCGTCGAGGTAGCCGTTGCACCAGTTCACGTACGCGCTGCCACTGCCTCCGCCCGTGACTCCACCGCCCGTTCCGCCGCCCGAGCCACCAGTGCCGCCACCACCCGCGCCGCCCGTGCCTCCGCCGAGCCCGCCACCCGAGCCACCGCCCGTGCCGCCGCCATTCGCGCCGCCCGTTCCTCCGCCGTTCGCACCACCGCCTCCGCCCGTCTGTCCTCCAGAACAGAACCCGAGCGAACAATTCAGCGCGCCATTGCACGTGTTGCAGAGCAGGCCACCGTTGCCGCACGCGGCGTTGGTGTTCCCGTTCTGACACTGCCCTGACAGGTCACAGCACCCGCTGCACGACGACGGAGAACACTTCGGCGTCGGCGTTCCACAGGAAAACGAGAACGCCGACAACGCGACGACGAGCAGCAGTGCACGCATCTTCAGAACCCCTCTTCGCTCAGCTCCATCGCCAGCAACTGCGAGCGCGGAACGTGCGCCATGCGCGGAGCGATGTCGGGCAACACCTCGTGCGCGAAGAACTTGGCCGACGCGATCTTCCCCTCGTAGAACGCCACGTCCGGCCCCTTCGCGGTCTTCTGCTTCTCGAGCGCGACCGCGGCGTGACGAATGAGCAGCCAGCCGATGACGACCTCGGCGAGCGAGAACAGCAGCCGATTGCCCTGCAGACCCACGTGGTAGAGCGACTCGCCCAACTTCTCCATCAGCGCGGTCAGGCCGGTGTTCACCGCGCCCATCGCCTCCGCCAGCGCCGCGCGTTCCTTCTTCAGCGCGTCTCCGCCTTCGTTCGCGTCCAGGGTCTGCGATTGGATGATGCCCATCAGGCCCTGCAGCGTGGCGCCGCCGTCCTTCGCGATTTTGCGCATCAGCAGGTCGAGCGCCTGAATGTGCGTCGTGCCCTCGTAGAGCGTGTCGATCTTCGCGTCGCGGATGTACTGCTCCACCGGGTAATCCTGCAGATAGCCCGAGCCGCCGTAGGTCTGCAGCGAGAGGTTGAGCAGCTCGTACGACTTCTCCGAGCAGTAGCCCTTGATGAGCGGCAGCAGCAAATCGTTGAGCGCGGTGTCCTTCGCGGCTTCCGGAGCGCGATGGCCGCCCTTCATCTCCACCGAGTCCTGCAGCGCGGCGTTGAAGAGAATCATCGCGCGCATGCCTTCCGCGTGTGACTTCTGCATCAGCAACATGCGGCGCACGTCGGGGTGGTGGAGAATCGTCACGCGCGGCGCCTTCTTGTCTCCGGCTTGCAACAGGTCAGCGCCCTGCTTGCGTTCCTTCGCGTAGGCGAGCGCGTTCAAGTACGCGGTCGAGAGCGTCGCCATCGACTTGAGCCCCACCGCCATGCGCGCGTGCTCGATGACGTGGAACATCTGCTTCATGCCGTCGTGCACGTTGCCGACCAACCAGCCGACGCACGGCTTCCCATCGCCGAGCGTCATCTCGCACGTCGCGCTCGCCTTGAGCCCCATCTTCTTCTCGAGGTTGGTGCAGAAGATGCCGTTGCGCTCTCCGAGCGAGCCGTCGTCGTTCACCAGGAACTTGGGAACGATGAACATCGAGAGGCCCTTGGTGCCCGGGCCTGCGCCTTCGGGCCGCGCGAGCACGAGGTGAATGATGTTCGGCGCCGCATCACCGATGTCGCCGTTGGTGATGAAGCGCTTCACGCCCTCGAGGTGCCACACGTCGCCGTCTTTGCTTTCGACTCGCCGGGCCTTGCTGCGGCCCGCTCCGACGTCGCTGCCGGCGTCGGGCTCGGTCAGCACCATGGTGCCGCCCCAGTGGTGCTCGAGCATCGGCCCCACGAAGCGCTTCTTCTGCGCGTCGGTGGCGAGCGTGTCGATGATGCGCGCGAGGATGTTGCCGAGGAATGAGAACGCCGCGGCCGGATTGCTGCCGATGATGAGCTCGAACGCGCCCCACCCCACCGACGGCGGAGCGCCCATGCCGCCCAGGTGCGTCGGCAGCTCGAGCAGGTTGAGGCCGTTCTCGAAGTACGCGTGGTACGTCGCCTTCATCGCCGGAGACAACGTCACGGTGCCGGTCTTCGCGTCGAACTGCAGCGGCACGCGGTCACCCTCGGTGAAGCCCTCGGCCATGATGCCGGTGCAGATGGGCAACATGGTGTCGAGCGTCTGCCGCACCATTGCCTCGTCGACGTCGCCGAACGGCTTCTTGCCGAGCGACGTCTCCTGCACTTTCAGGAACTCGAAGAGATTGAAGAGGGTGTCGCGGACGTTGGGCTTGTAGTGCGGCGCTGTGGACATAGGCCGCGCGTCTTAGCGAACCCGGCTGATTTCGTTGAGAGTTCGATTCACCGACGTCGCGTGGCGATTCACCGCGATTTTCCCGGGAAGGAATGCGTGGCTGGAGGGAAGAGTGGGCATGCGCACCCTCGTCGTCGTCGTGGTGGGACTTGCATCGGTCGTCGCCGCCCAGCCGCTCCCCGAGGGAGACACCGGCATCGCTGGCCAATACGCAGACGACGTCGGCCTCGCGCAGGACTCGCGCGTGGTCTTCACCGAGAACTTCGAGAGCGTCAGCGGAATGCAGCTGACGACCTCGAACTCGCAATGGGACAACGTCTACGGCGGCGTGCGGGTGACGCGCAACGCGAGCGACGTCCACACCGGCTCGGCCGCAGCGGAGATCTCATTGCCGGCAGCGCAGGCGTACGGCGCGTGGCGTGACTTCGGCACCAACGGCTTCGACACGCTCTTCGTGCGCTACTACTTGAAGTACCACCCGAGCTACCCGGGCGTGCACCACCAGGGGATGACGGTGTTCGCGGGCGCGCCCGGAGTCACCACCGGCAGCTCGACCGGCATGCGGCCCGACGGCACGAATCACTTCACGGTCGGGCTCGACAACTTGAACCCCAACTTCTCGTGGAGCCCACCGGGCAACACCGCGCCGCCGGGGTGGCTCGAGTTCTATTGCTACCACCTGGATCAAGGCGGCAACTACGGAGACGTCTTTCTCCCCTCGGGTGACTACTTCATGGGGCAGCCGGCGCTCTTCGGGCCGACCTTCGTGGCGCGGCCGCGCATCAATCCGCCGCGCGGGCAGTGGCTGTCGTTCGAGATCATGGTGAAGGCCAACACGCCCGGGCAGCGCGACGGCCGCATCGCGTTCTGGGTCGACGGCCAGCTCGCGGCCGATTTTCCGAACCTGCGCTTTCGGACCACCGCGGCGCTCAAGCCCAACTTCGTCGTGCTCGCGCCTTACTCCAGCGAGGTCTTGCCGAATCAGGTGCTCTGGTACGACGACATCGTGGTCGCCACCTCGTACATCGGTCCGATGAAGCGCGGTGGCGCCGACGGAGGAAGCGGTGGCTCCGGAGGTGGTGGCGGAAGCGCGAGCGGCGGTGGCGCCGGAGGCGGCTCCGGTGCTGGTGGCGGCTCCGGTGCTGGTGGCGGCTCCGGTGCTGGTGGTGGCTCTGGTGCTGGCGGTGGCTCTGCTGCTGGCGGTGGCTCCGGGGCTGGTGGCGGCTCCAGCGCTGCTGTTGGCGGCGGGAGCGCGAGCGGCGGTGGCTCCACTGCTGGTGGGTGTTCGAGCGTGTCCGGGTCGCTGCTCTTGCTGGCGCTCGCGATGCTGCGGCGTCAGCGCTTCAGCTGACCCAGTCGCACCGCGAACTTCGGAATCGCCCAGTGCCGCGGCACCTCGGCGCCGAGCAGCGTCTGCACTTCCGCGCCCCACACCCACATGCGGGCTTCTTCCATCTCGGCGCCGAGCTGCTTCAACGCCGCGCCGCCGTCAGTCGACTGACTCATCCGCGCCTCGGTGAGCCGCAACAGCCACTCGCCCACGCCCCGCGTCGTCACGCGCTTCCCTTCGTCGAGCGTCGCCTTCGCTTCGAGGTCGTGATGGCCCAGCCACTGCGCGAGCGCCTTGCGTGCGAGCAACTGCGCTTCCAACCATTCGAGTGGAACGTTGCCGTGAATCGCCGCGACACCGAGCTCACATTCCTTCGCCGCGTCGTCGAAGCGGCCCAGCGACAACGCCAGCTCCGCTCTCGCCAGTCGCGTCAACCCATGGGGCCTCGGGTAGTCCTTCACGCTCGGAAGAACCGCGTCGAGCGTCGAAGCCGCGTCACCTTCCTGTGTCCACATCGGCAGCGCCGCCAGCTCGAACTTCGCGAGCGCGCGCGTCTCGTCACTCGCCTCGGGGATGTCGGCTTCCTTCGCCATGTTGTCGACGAAGGTGAAGAAGCCCTCGAGCCGGTCCACTTCCGCTTCGAGCAACAAGCCTTCCGCCGCGAGGCCGGGCTCCTTCAACATGCGCAGGCAGTGACGCGCTTCACTCGCCGTCTGCTTGCTGAGCGCGTTCTGGCCCAGGTCGAGCTGCCCTCGCGCGAGGAGCACGTCGAGCCGGCACGCGACCACACCGTCGGCCTCGCGCGCTTCTTTGGCCGCCGCGCGCAGCTCGCTCACCGCCGGAGCGAAGCCGCGCACGTCCTGCAGCTTCGCCACTTCGTAGAACGCCTCAGCCGCGCCGAGCAGGTCACCCGACTCGCGGAACTTGAGCTGCGCGGCGCGCGCGACCTCTTCGGCGAGCTTGCGGTCTCGCAGCGGAGGCACGACCAGTCTCCGCGCGCGATCCAACAACACCCGCGCCTCGAGCCGCCGCTGACCGCGTTGATTGGCCAACTTCTCCGCCTTCTCGAGACCACGGAGCGCCGCTTCACCTTCTTCCAGCTGCGCCTCGACGTAGGCCGCGCGCGCTTCGTCGGGCGCGGCCCATTCCGCGTCGAGCACCTTCTTCGCCTCGAGGAACTGGCCTGACGCCGCGTACGCCTCCGCGAGAGCGAACCGCACTTCAGCGCGCCTGGGCAGGTTGTTGAGCGCCACGACGGCGTCGCTCCAATTTCCGAGTGAACGCGCGTAGCGCGCCTCGACCCACCAGCGGCTCTCCTGCGGGAGCAAGTCGCGGTGCTCCCACGCCGACTTCAAGATGTTGCGCGTCGCTTCGCGCGAGACACGGCGCTCGACCACCTCGGCCATGCGCAGCGCGATGGGAATGTTGCTCTCGTCTCCGTCGAGGCACTGGTCGAACTGCACGCTCGCCTGTGCCCACTGGTAGTTCGCCAGCGCGAGGTCGCCCTTCGCGCACGCCTCCGACACGTTGCGACTGGTCGGAACTCGCGAAATCGCCGCGCGCGCGCTGGCGTCGACCTTGAGACGCTGCGCCTTGCGGAACGCGTCGAGCCCGTTGCCGATGAGGTCTGCGAGCTGCGGCGCTTCTCCGTCGAACGTGCCGTCGGGCCAGTCGAGGTGCAGGTGAAAGTTCTCGCCGCGCTCGCTCAGCTTCCCCGTGAGCCACACGTCGAAGTCGAGGCGCTGCGCGAGCGAATCCGCGAAGGAAGCCGGCCACGGAGCCACCAGCGTGCCGTCACGCAACGCCTCACGCGCCAACGTGGGGGGCACCAGCGTCGCGTCAGTGCTCGCGCCCAGGCCCGCCTCGGCCATCTGGGTGGCCGTGGTGGCAATCCACGCTGACTTCGTGGGGAGCTCTCCCTCGAACGGCAACACCACCACGCGCGGAGGCCGCTTCAC
>JAEUJS010000716.1 GCA_016792935.1 Archangium sp.
CAGCAGGCGACCAACACACAGTTCACCATCGCGCTCGGCACCGGCATCGGCGCGGGCGTCGGAGCAGTCGTCAGCGGCATTTTGTGGGGTGTCGAGTGAATCGCTGGTTCTGGGGGACGATTGCGGCGGTGCTCGTGACGCTCAGCGGCTGCCAGTGCGCGCAGCTTCCGCCGAACGCGCGCTTCAAGTGCGACTCCAACGGCGGCTGCGGCGGTCAAGCCGGCTACGTCTGCTTCCCCGACAACTTCTGCCGCTTGCCGATTGGCAGCGATGGCGGTCGCGATGCGGGCGTCGATGCAGGCGACGTGGACTCAGGGGTCGAAGACGCTGGCATGGACGCGGGTGACGTCGACTCAGGCGTCGATGCCGGCGACATGGATTCCGGAGTCGACGCCGGCATGGACGCAGGCGACATGGACTCGGGCGTCGATGCGGGAATCGATGGTGGCTCCGACGCTGGAACCGACGCGGGCTGCACGCCGACGGGCGCCATCGACGAGCCTGATCAGAACCAGCTCGATGTGGATTGCGATGGCTTCGACGGCGACCTCACGCGCGCGGTGTTCGTTGATCAGACCGGCGGCATGGACTCGAACCCCGGAACGCGCGCGATGCCGAAGCAGACCTTCGCGGCCGCGCTCGCCACGGGGAAAGAGCAAATCTACCTCGCGACTGGCACCTTCGCGTCGAGCGACGTGAACGAAGCGGTCGCCGTGTTCGGCGGCTACGACCCGACGGGAGCGTGGCCTCGCACTCCGATGCGCACGATTCTCAGTGGCTCCATCACCGCGCAGCCGTCGGACGCTGGGCGCGTGGTGTTCGACCGCCTCGAGGTGAATGGCGATGCGGGCGCGATGCCCGGAGAAGCCGCCATCGCCCTGCGAGTCATCAACGCAGCGTCGTCTTCGTCGCTCAATGACCTCCACCTCACTGCGAGCACCGGCGCGAACGGCACGAACGGCACCGACGCCGCTGGAGTCGCGTCCGGCAATGTCGGCACCGCGGGCGTTGCAGGAGACACGGGCTCGCAGGCGGGTATCGGTGGCGTGGCGGCGAACTGCGCGGACGCGGGCTTCTCTCCCGTCGGCTTCGACGGAGGCTTCGGCGCCATCGCGCTTCCGGGCGACGGAGATGACGGCGACGACACGGCCGTCGGCGGCGCGGGAGGCGGGTTCGTCGTGTGTGACGGTGGCACGTGCACCGCGAACAACGGCGTCGACGGCACGGACGGAGCTGACGGCATGATGTCGTCCGCACGCGGAGCCGACCCCGCGGCGACGTTCCTCGGCACCATCGTCGCGAACCAGTGGCGCGGCGCTCAATTGCAGACCTGGACGCCTGCACAACCAGGACGTCCGGGCGGCGGAGGCGGAGGCGGTGGCGGCATCATCGATCTCGCGCTGGCGCTCGCAGCACGCGGCGGCGGCGCAGGTGGCGGCGGCAGCGGCGGCTGTGGTGGACGCAGCGGCACCGCGGGCGGACCGGGCGGCGCATCCATCGCGTTGTTGTTGATCAACTCGTCTCCCACGTTGCGCGCGGTGACGTTGACGACGACCCAGGGCGGCCGCGGAGGTGACGGCGGCAACGGAGCGCTCGGCGCAGTCGGTGGAGCTGGCGGCGCACCCGGCAACGGAGAGACCATCGCGCTCGGCACCGCAGGCAACGGCGGCGCGGGCGGTCGCGGTGGTCGCGGCGGCCCCGGACGACAGGGCCCCGGAGGCTGGGGCGGCCCGTTGATTGGCGTCTTCTGCTCGGGAACGTCGGCGCCGAACATCGACGGCACCACGACGTGGACGATGGGCACTCCGGGTGTCGCTGGTGCGGGTGACCCGATGGGCCGCGTCGGCGGAACGCCTTCGTCGGGACTCTCGTCGGGCTGCCCGTGAGATTCGTCGCGGTGCTCATCAGCGCGCTGGTCTTCAGCGCGTGCGAAACCCCTCGGAAGCGACGACCCGAGAGCGCGGCGACGAAGTCGAACATCGGGCTGCCGCCACCCAACGCTCCGCCGCCGGTGCGAGTTCGCATGCACGTCATCGACGTGGGCCAGGGCTCGGCGACGCTCTTCGAATTTCCCTGCGCCGCGGTGCTCATCGACACCGGCGGAGAGAGCAGCACGCAGTTCGAATCAGACAAGGCGCTGCTGGCGTACCTCGAGGGCTTCTTCGCGCGTCGCAGCGACTTGAATCGCACGCTGGCGTCGGTGTTCATCACGCACCCGCACATCGACCACACGCGCGGGCTGCCGATGGTGCTCAAGAAGTTCACCGTGCAGCACCTGGTGACGAACGGACAGCCGCGCGGCATCGACGGGCTGGTGCTCGAGTCGGGCGGCGAGAATCAGGAAAACGCCGAGAAGGAATTCGAGAAGAAGAACGCGCTGCGCAGAGTCGGTCGCGCCGACATCGAAGGCAGCGAGGGCATCACCGACGCGAACATCGACGCGGTGGCGTGTGAAGGCGCTGACCCCGACATCCGCGTCTTCTGGGGCGGGCTCAAACACAACCACGAGGGCTGGGAGCCGAAGGTCTTCTCCAACGCGAACAACCACTCGCTGGTGATTCGTCTCTCCGTCGACAGCCACGCCGTGCTGGTGACGGGTGACCTCGAAGTGGAGGCCATCAACTCGTTGCTCAACGCGTCGGGCACTGCGCTCAACAGCGACGTGCTCATCGTCGGACACCACGGCTCGTACAACGGCACGACGATGAGCCTCGTGAAGACGGTGTCTCCGTGCATGGCGGCCATCTCGATGGGCAGCGCGTCGCGGCAGGAAGATTGGACCGCGTGGGCGTACGGCCATCCGCGCAAGGCCGCGGTGCAGACGGTGAGCTCGAGCCTCGGGTGCTCGCGTCCCCCGCGCGACGTGCAGGTGGCGACGGGGCAGCGGCGCTTCGAAGGCTTCACGCTCACCACCGCGCTGTACGGCACGGGTTGGGAAGGCAGCGTGGTGTTCGAGCAGAGCGAACGCGGCACGTGGAAGGCCGTCACTGAGCGCTGACTCGATTTTCGTGCGGGCTTGCGTATGGTCCGCGGCACCATGGCCAACGTCATCGAAGAGTCGAAGTCGAACCGCGCCTCGTGCCGCACGTGCCGTCAGAAGATCGACAAGGGCGTGCTGCGCTTCGGAGAGGAAGCGCCGAACCAGTTCGATGAAGGAACGACGAGCTACTTCTGGCACCACCTGCTGTGCGCGGCGAAGAAGAAGCCCGCGCTGGTGAAGGCCGCGATGGAGTCCTTCAGCGGAACGATTCCGAACAAGGCCGAGATTGAAGCGGCGATGGGCAGCGCGAAGCCCGCGGCCGGAGAGCGTCCGTATCCGTACGCCGAGCGCGCTTCGACGGGCCGCAGCCGCTGCATGCAGTGTGACGAGGCCATCGAGAAGGGCGCGCTGCGGGTCGCCATCGAGCGTGAGGTTGATACCGGCTCGTTCATGCGGAAGGGCCCGGGCTATCTGCACGTCGGTTGCGCCATCGAGCACACCGGTGATGCGCAGCTGTTCGAGAAGGTGAAGAAGAACTGCCCTGAGCTGAAGCCCGAGGACCTCGCGGAGCTGGTGTCCGACGGTGCGGGCGGTGGCGGTGATGACGGCGATGGGGATGATGAGGGCGAAGAGTAACCAGTGTCTGAAATTGGTCGTCGCGTCCCGAGCGGGACGTGACGAACAACGGCATTGAGGTCGAAGGGGGTTGTCGACCCCATGGCTGTTTGTGCAGCCGCTCACTCGCCACCAGCGACCGCTCAGCTTCACCGCCCACAACCACTCCGAAAAACACCGCACGCTCCACCCATGCACCGAGCCTGGTGGTTGCCCGTCATCCCGCTTCTCCTGATCAGCGCCCTCGTCTTCGAAGCGAACGGCCCCACGCCGACCTCCATCGTCTCGCTCACCCTTCCCGCGCTCTTCATCTCTCTGGCGCTGAAGAAGCGCGCGATGACCTTCGCGGTGGTGCTCCTCGGAGCGAGCTTCGTCGCGGCGCGCGTCTCGACCGCTCCCGCGAGCGCGATGGACGTGTGCGTCGAAGGCGAGTGCTCGCGCAACGCACAGTGGTGGCAACGCGTCATCGACGAACGAGAAGCGACGCGCGCCGGCCTCTACGTCTCCGGCCACCTCGGAGCGATGCGCGGCGTCGAGTTCACCCGGTTTGATCAACTCATCGACGCGCAGTGGAAGAGCGCTCCCAAAGAATGGCGAGGCGCCGCGAATCCACTCCTCATGCACTCCACTCCTCAGCGCGTGGAGTCACTGGTGGTGCACGGCGTCGGCGCGAAACGGCCCGCCATCATCTTCCTGCACGGCTTCGGCGGCCTCCTCTCGCTCTACGTCCGCGCGCTCGCGGAAGGCACACGCGGAGAGTTCGAAATCATCGCGCCCGCCCTCGACCTCACCGGCGCGTGGTGGACCGAACGCGGCCAGGCCGTCATCGCGCACACGCTCGACACGCTCCCTCCAGAGGTGGACCGAGAGCGCGTCTTCCTCATCGGCCTCTCGAACGGCGGCATCGGCGCGAGCACCGTGCTCCTCCACCCTCGCCTCGCGAAGCGCTTCGCCGGCGTCGTGTTGCTCTCAGGCATCGGCGAGCTGCAGGGCCTCGAAGCGCCTCCACCAACGCGCGTGCTGCTCGTCTCGGGCACCGACGATCCACGCTTCTCTGGAGACTGGCTCGAAGACCAACACCAGCAGCTCGTCGCCCTCGGCGCCGACATCACGTGGAAGACCTATCGCGCAGACCACTTTCTCCTACTCACACACACGCAGCTCTGGACCCGCGCTTTTGTTGAGTGGAGCCGCGAGAGCTGACTGTCTCGTCACCAAACTGACCAAAAAGAGGACGAAACATGTGGTGGGATTCCTACGACGTGAGGAAACCTTTTCCCCACAGTTGAGAGAATCCATTTGTCCCTGCCGCTTCGTCTCCAGGAACAACGCTTCAACCAACTCGTCTTGCCCAGCAGCGCGAGCTGCTGATTCGAGGAACACCATGCCCGTCAACAGCACGTCCCGCTCTACGTCACCCGTCCGCACGAATCGCACCACGTCGACGCGAGCCACCGCGACGCGCCGCGCCGCACAGACGGGCCACTCTGGCCGCAGCTCGTTCCAGCGTGGTGACAGCCGCGCCGAAGCGCGCGCCAGCCTCGCCGGCTACGCGGGCCGTGGTCGCAGCGCGACGTCGCGCACCACGCGCGAGGGTGTCGGCTCCTCGACCGGTACGCTGCGCCGCGGCATGCGCAACGAGTCCGTGCGTTCGCTGCAGGAGCGCCTCACTTCATCAGGCTTCGACGCGGGTCCGGCCGACGGCCGCTTCGGTCCTCGCACCGAGCGCGCGCTGCGTGACTTCCAGCGCTCGCAGGGTCTGCGCGCCGACGGCGTCGCGGGTCGCCGCACCTTCGGAGCGCTCGGCCGTGGCAACGGGACGAACGGCACCAACGGCACCAACGGAACCGAAGCGCCGCGCGGCAACAACACGGGCACGAACGGAACGGCGCGCCTCGACACCGTGCACCGCGGCCGTGGCCTCAGCACCGGCACCATCACCGTGAACGGCAACACCTACCAGTTCAACTCGGGCTCGAGCCGCTTGTTCTCGACGCCGACGGGCGAGTTCCGCGTCACCGCGCACCGCAACAACCGCCAGGACGCGGGCTTCACGCGCGACGGCGTCGGCTTCAGCTTCCGCATGGAAGACCCGCGCCGCCCTGGCTCGGACCGCTTCTATGATCCGCGCGCGGGCCGTGACCGCACCGCGCTCCGCATTCACCCCGACGGTGGCGCGCGTGGCACCGCCGGCTGCATCGGCATCGTGGGTGATGCCGCGACGCTGCGCCGCTTCCGCGACGACATGAACGCCGAGCTCCGCCGCAACGGTGGCTCGTACACGCTGCGCGTCAACTGATTCACGAAAGTCGTTCGGCAGTCCAGAAGCCGCTCCGTGGCCAGGGCCTCGGGGCGGTTTCATTTTTCAACGGCAGGCCTCGAGCGTCGTGCCGGCCTTCGCCGCCTTCGCGCGCCAGTTCTCGTACGACTCACAATCACCAACGCGTTGAAGCTCGGCCGCCGGTGCGCTCCAGCCCGCACGCTCGAACGCCGCGTGCTTCTTCGCGCAGCTGCGCAACGAATCACCGAGCGCCGTCAGCCCACTCGCGCCCTTCGCGCGCCACGTTCGCGTCATCAACGCCGGCAGCCCCGTTGGGCTGGCGGCGCCTTCGAGCAGCGTCGCGTCACACGACTTCACGCGCCTCTCATCTCGTTCCGCGTCGTCGTCGAGCAACATCGCGGCCTCGAGCTTCTTCGTGAAGACCTGAAAATCTTCCGCGGTCGGGTACTTGTCGAGAAAGCCCTGCCACTGCGCGACCGCCTCTTCACGGCGACCGAGCATCAGCAACATCTCCGCGCGCTCGTTGGCCAGGCGTGATGCGAGCCCTTCGCGCGCATCGGGCTTCTCGTTGGGCAGTTCCTTCGCCGCGAGCTCGAACCAACCGCGCGCTTCTTCGAAGCCCTTCTGCGAGCGCTGCGCCGCGCAGGGACGAATCGCGAACTGCGGCACGTCGCTGCGATACGGAGTCCAACCCGAGCCAAGGAAATTTCCGAGGTCGGTCGCCACCGAAGTCGGCGAGATGAAGTCCCACGTCGCGACGTTGAGGTCGAACGTCTTCTCGCTCAACTCGGCGTCAGCGTCGTCGAGCCGTGGATCCACGTTCTTCCCTCGCACCGCGCGCAGCTCGTTCACCAGCGCCGTGGCGTGCAGCACGAACACGCGCTCCAGCCGCTCGACCTCGGCGCGCTTGCTCGGCTCGACCCACTTCGCTGCGTCCTTCTTCGCGTCCAGCACGCGCTGCAACTCGAGGAGCGCGAGGTTGGCGAGCCCGATGCGAGCACCGAGCGCGCGCTCGACGGGCACCTTGCCGAGCTGGGCGGTGAGGTGCTCCGTCAGCGTCTTCACGCGCTCATCGATGACGCCGCCGCGCTTCTTCTGCGCCTCGCGCACGCGCTTGAGAATCTCGGCGTACTGTTCCTTCGCGAGCGTGAACTCTGGAGCGAGCCGCACCGCTTCCGCCGCTTTGCTCTGCGCCTCGGAGAGCTTTTCCTGATCAGCGAGGTCCGTCGCCTGCGCCCAGCTGATCATCGCGGGGATCGACGCATGCCCGCTGCGCACACCGGGGAACTTCATGTGCATCGCCTCGACCAGCTGCTTCACCAACTTGTCTTCGAGGTCGAACAGGTCTTCGGGGGCTCCTCCGATTTTCGCCTGCGTGATGACCGTGCCGCTCTTCACGTCGACGACGCGCACGTTGAGCATCACCTTCGGCGCGGCGGCGATGAGCGCTCCGAGCACCACGTACGTCGCGCCGAGCATTTGCCCGAGCTTGAGCCGCGCCTTCGGATCGAAGTCTCTGGTCTGCTGCAGGTGGAGTTCCTTGCGCGCGTCGTCGAGCCGCAATCGCTCGATGAGCTGCACGCCCTCGACCACCGAGAGGTCCGAGATGACGAGCTCCGCGAGCCCACGTCGCAACGGGTCGTACTGCGCGTCACCGCTGTCGTTGTCGAAGGGCAACACCGCCAGCTTCACGGGAGTCGCCGCGGCGAGCAGTCCCGCCAGCGCCGCAGAGAGCATCACCGGTTCACCGCGAGCCGAATCGTCTCCAGGCGGCTCGCGAGCTCCTCAGGG
Organism: Archangium sp.; assembly: GCA_016792935.1. GTDB lineage: Bacteria > Myxococcota > Myxococcia > Myxococcales > Myxococcaceae > Archangium_A. The sequence goes on from JAEUJS010000716.1 coordinate 7,668, forward strand.
TCCTTCGCGGGGAGGAAACGCGACGGCGCACCTTCGCGCGGCACCTCGAGGAACGTCGAAGGGAGGAACGCGGTGAGCTCTCCGACGAGGCGCTCGAACTGAATCGCGGTGGCGCCTTCGACCTTCTTCTCGACCCGGTAGAACGGCAGCGCGAAGTCGCGATCGATGGCCGCTGCGTCCATCACGAAGGTGTTGGTGTTGAAGACGGGAATCGAGTCTTGATCAAACGACTCGGGAAAACGGAAGCCCTCGATGATTTGTGGAACGCCGTCGAGCCGTGCAGGGGCTCCGCCTTTGTCGCCCTTCGCCTTGCGCACCACCTCCGCCGAGAGCGCGACGCCTGGCTTGTCGAGGTGCGCGCCGATGACGCACGGGTCGAGCGACGCGCCGAGGTTGTCGACGTTGGACATCATCAGCAGCTTGCCGCCCGCGGCGCGGAAGTTCGCGAGCAGCCCGCTCCGGCGAAACGCGAACGTGAGGTCGCCGTGTCCCGTCGCGTACGGAGAGACGTCTCCATCCGACGGTTCCTTGAACAGCTCGCCCTTCGGCGTGAGGCGCACCGAGACGAATTGAGGGAACACGAAGGTGTGGGTCGCGCCCAGCTCGCGCACGTGCTGCTCGAGCCGCTCGTGCGTGGTGAAGCTGCTCATCACGTACACCGGAGCCGTCGCCGACACCTTCCGCACGTCGTCCAACTTCAGCTGCAGAAACGTGCGGCCCTCGATGACGGGGACGACGGCTTTGACGACGCCCCCGAAGCGCGTGGCCATTCCACCCGCGAGAATGATGACGCCGACCTCGTTGCGGTCCAACGCAGCGCGCCCGAGCGCCGAGAGCCGCGCGTGTTCGGGCGTTCCCTTCTCTGGCAACGCGCGCACGTCCTCCTTCGCGGGCGGCGTCAGCGTGCCCTTCACCGCGTTCGAGCTCGCGGGCTGCGAACAGCGCGCGGCGAACGCGTCGAGCTGTGAAGAATCGAAACCCCAGGGAGCGAGGCGAGTCAGGAGCGCGGAGTCGAGCTGCATGGCGGCGCAGCATGCCTCAACGGCGCGGAGGACGACGCGACGAACTGTTCCGCGTGCAGCACTGATCAGAGCTTGCTCGGGTCGAGCCCGCGCATCTTGATGACCTCGGCGGCCATCGCTTCCAACTTCGCGCGCTGAACGGCTTCGTCCTCGGCGAGCACCGCGGCGTGCTCGTTTTCCCAACGCCACTGCGCGCGCGCGTCGCGCACCAACGAGTCCCACGACGCCATCGGCAGCACCTTCCTGGCCATCGTCGGTGTCTGCTTCTTCGCGGTGACCCACACGCGCGGGTGCAACACGCGGCGCGGCTCGACGTCGCGCAGCTTCACCATGCCGAGCTTCACCACCGCGTCGGGCGGCGGCGTCGTCACCCACCCGCCAATCATCGGCCGGTCCCACTGGTGGTGTTTGAGCGGCTGCACGGTGAACAGACTCGGAGAGCTCGGCACCGTCTTCCGCGGCTCGCCGAACCACCGCGACAACACCACGCAGCGGCCATCGCCTTCTTGCGCCACGCAGCGAAACAACATCGCCACGCCGGACTTCACTTCGAACTGAAAGACGTCCCCCGCCTTCGGCAGCTGCTGCTTCGTCACGCGCGGCACTTCAGCGCGACCACGCTGTCCGTCAAGAATCCGCGGTCAGCACCGCGTCCAACTTCGCGCGCACGTCGGCAGGAAATGGCGCGCGGCCTTCGACCGTGATGCCGCAGGTGCCCAGCACGGCGTTGAGCAACAACAACGGCCACTCGGACTTCACCGGCAAGACGGCGCGGCGAAACGAGAACTTCGCGAGCACTTCGGCTTCGGTGACCGACGCCACTGCGGGCACGTTCTCGTCAGGCAACACCAGCGTCGTTCCATCCCACGCGAGGAGCGAAGCGCGGCACGACTCGTACAGCTCCTCACCTTTCACGTCGGTCAACAGCGTCGCGACGCCGTCGATGCGCACACTGTCGTAGAGGCTCGGCGGTGCGGGCTTGGTGAAGCGCCCTTTCTGCGCGGCGAACGGAGAGACGGCGAAGCGCGTGGGCATTCCTTCTTTCAACGCGGAGCCTTCGACCTTCAAGGTGTCGAACTGCCGACCGTCCCACCAGAGGCGATACATGCCGGGCATGGCCTGTGACGCGAAGTGACGGAGCGCACCGCGGCTGTTCTCACCCAATCGACGCACGTGTTGGTCGAACAGCGGAATGCCGCTCGCTTCGGTGACGCGCAAGACGGTGTAGGTGCGCACGACGTTCGTTCTACACTTTGCGAATGGTGCACGTCGCTCTGGTCGCGCCGCACTTCCTCGAGAACACCAACCGCTATGTCAGCGCGTTCGCTCACCTCGACGGGGTGAAGCTCTCGGTCATCTCGCAAGACCCGGAGCGCGCGCTGCCTCCGGAGCTGAAGAAGCGCGTCGGCGGCCACTACCAGGTGCGCAACGTGTCCGACCCGGGGCAGCTGGCGAAGGCGCTCGCTGGTTTGACGAAGGGGCTGGGGCCGGTCGATCGCCTCACCGGTGCGCTCGAGCAACTGCAGCTGCCGCTCGCGGAGGCGCGCGCTCTGGCCAACGTGCCCGGCATGAAGCCCGACATCGCGCGGCGGTTTCGCGACAAGGACGTGATGAAGGAAGTGCTGCGCGCGGCTGGAGTTCCCGTCGCGGCCAGCAGTCTCGTCTCGTCGAGCGTCGAGCTGCGGGCCTTCATCGACAGCGTCGGCTTTCCCATCATCGTGAAGCCACAGGCCGGCGTTGGTTCTCGCGGCACGCACCGCGTGGAATCGAAGGCCGACCTCGACGCGCTCGCGAAGTTGGGGCTCGAGCCGAGTTCGCAACGTCCGCTGCAGGCCGAGCAGTTCATTCGCGCGCGCGAGTTCACGTGCGAGACGGTGTCGATTCACGGGAAGCCGGTGTGGCGCTCGGGCACGCGGTATTTTCCGACTCCGCTCGAGGTCCTGGAGACGCCGTGGATTCAGTACTGCGTGCTGCTCCCGAAGGAAGTGGAGCCGCCGTGGACTGACTTCGCGCCCATCAATGGTGCGGCGCTCGACGCGTTGTTCGGTCCGAATCCGCAGGTGACGGGCACGGCCATCACGCACATGGAGTGGTTTCTTGCCGGAGGCTCGGCTCAGGGCGAGCCGAGAAAGATGTTCGTGAGTGAAGTGGGGGCACGACCGCCCGGCGTGCAGATCATGCCGCTGATGAGCCTGACGCACGACGTGGACATGATCAGCAAATGGGCTGAGCTGATCAGCTTCGATCGCTTCACTCCGCCCGAGCGAAAGTGGGCTGCTGGTGCTGCGTTCTTCCGCGGTCAGGGCAAAGGCGAGCGCGTGGTCGAGGTGGTCGGCGTCGAAGAAGCGCGCGCGAAATGCGGCTCTGCGCTGGTCGAGCTGCGCGCTCCGAAGGTCGGGCAGGCGCGCGCGAGTGGCTACGAAGGCGAAGGCACTGCGCTGGTGAAACACGCGACGACCGAAGGCGTGCGTCAGGCGCTGCTCGCGCTCATCGAGACGATCCAGGTCCGCTACGGCTGAGGGAGCTCAGCGCACGAGGTTGATGTCGTCGCTCTCGAGAATCACCTTCGAGAACCCCTTCTTCGCCACCTCGACCATCGCGAAGCCGAGCTGCCGCGTGCTGGTCACGTACTTCGTCATGCCTTTGAAGAGCGGGTAGGCCCACGAGATGGCGACGTACATCCAGCGGTACGACGGCGTCTTCGATTTGATGCCGTCCATCGGTTGGATGTAGCCGGGCCGGAAGCAGTACACGGCCTTGAAGCCGACCTTCTGCAGCGCGTTCTCGGCGGCGCCCTTCACGCGTGCCCACATCGGGCCTTTCTGCTCGGTGGAATCGGTGCTCGCTCCAGAGATGAAGCAGAAGGTCGCGTTGGGGCTCCTGGCGTAAATCGCCTTCGCGGCAGCCATCGTGAAGTCATAGGTGATGCGACGGTAGTCGGCCTCGCTCATGCCGCCCGAGCTCACGCCGAGGCAGTACAGCACCGCGTCGACGTTCTCGAAGGCGCCGGCCGGAACGCCCGAGAAATCCGTGAGGTCCTTCACCAGCACGTCTTGCAGCTTCGCGTGCTTCTGCTCGAGCGGCGTACGGCCGACCGAGAGCACCTGCGTGACGTCGGACCGCTTGAGACACTCGAGCAACGTGCCCTGGCCGATCATTCCCGAACCGCCGAAGAGGATGACTTTCATGGCGGGCACAGTGACGCCGAGGCACGAGCGTTGCCACGAAGAAGTGTGAAGGTGCCGCATGGCTGCGCGCGCGCCGGTGCTCGACTTCACACCGCAGCAAGCGGACCCGTTGCCCCCGGCGAACTCGCCACGAAGTGAAATGAACCGAAGTAGAAGAGTCCCCTCTCCGAGAATCCACTTCAATGCTCTCGCCCGAAGTCGTCACCACGATGCGAGCTCACGCCGAAGCGAGCGCTCCGAACGAATGTGTCGGAGCGCTCTTCGGTCGCGGAAACGAAATCGCGAAAGCGCTCCCGTTGATCAACGCCGCCGAAAATCCAACGCGCGAGTTCGAGCTGAGCGCCGCCGAATACTTCAGAGCCGAAGCCGAAGCCGCTCGTGCCGGACTCGAGCTCCTCGGCTTCTTCCACTCGCACGTCGATGCGCCCGCGAGCCCCTCGGCGAAAGACCTCGAGCACGCGAGCGCGTTCCGCTGTGGGTACATCGTGCCCGTGCGAAATGGGGTGGCCGGAGCACCGGTCGCCTTCTAGCTTCGCGCCCAGTGAGTACGCCTGAGTCCCTGGCAACTGCCCTCGACGCAGAGCGCGAGGCGACGTCTCGACAAATCAACCCGCTTCGGCTCGCGGGCGTCGGGCTGTTCTGGCTGCTCTCGCTCTCACTGGGCTTCATCGCGAATCAGCCGGCGTGGCGTGAGAACTTCGGGCTGCTCTCGGCGTACCTCGGCGCGAGCGCCGTGATGTGGTTTCTCGGTCGTCGCGCCGGAGCCTTCGCGCGCAACTTCGCCTTCGGCCTCGCGGTGGTGGACGTGCCGCTGGTGTACCTCTTTCAGCGCAGCAGCTTCGACACCTCGACCAGCGCCGGAGCCGTCGCCGGTTTCACCATCGCGCTCTACGCCATCATCGTCGCCGTCAGCGCGCTCTCGCTCGACACCAGGCAGCTGGCCACGGTGACGCTGGTCGCGAGCGGCTTCGGCATCGCGCTCCAGACGGAAGCGGGCATCACGCTCGGAGGACGCGCTTCGACGGTGGTGGTGCTCGGCCTCACCGCGCTCGCGGGCTACTTGTTGTTCCGTCGACTCATCGCGTTGATGTCGCGCCTGCTCGATGACGTGACGTACCGGCGCAAGTTGCAGGCGCAGCTCGAGCACTCCGACCGCATGGCGACCCTGGGTCTGCTCTCGGCGAGCATCGCGCACGAGGTCGGCAATCCACTGCTCGTGCTGCGCGGGAATCTCGAGCTGCTGCAGATGCAGGCGGAAAAGCGCGCGCTCGCGGCGAATGAAGTGCGTGACGGCGTGGCGCAGGCGCTCAAGGGAGCCGAGCGCGTCAGCACCGTGCTGCAAGACATTCGCGGCATGGCGCGCACCGACGTCACGAAGGAATCGGAAGTCGACGTGCAACGCGTGGTGGACGGCGTTGGAAAGCTCGCGCGCGCCGAGGTGGGTCGCAAAGGGCAACTGGTGTTCGCGCTGCAGGACACTCCGAAGGTGCGGATGAGCGAGTCGCGGCTCTCGCAGGTGTTGCTCAACCTGGTGCTCAATGGTGCGCAGGCCATCGAGGGCACCGACCGTTCCGCGATGAGCGTGACGGTCGCCTCGCGCACCACGGCGGATGGATGGGCCGCGATTTCGGTGATCGACACCGGCAAGGGCATCGCTCCGGAACATCGGGAGCGGTTGTTCACTCCGTTCTTCACGACGAAGCCGAGCGGAGAAGGCACGGGCCTCGGGTTGTCGATTTCGGCGCAGCTCGTTCGCGATGCGGGTGGACGGATCGAGGTCGATTCGATCGTGGGACGCGGCACGACGTTCACGGTGCTGCTGCCTCCCGCGACGATGCAGCGCGTGATTCCGAGCGGACCGTCGAGCTGGCGCGACAACAAGCGCTCTCAGTGAACCGCGCAGCTCAGCGCGCAGGCAGCGCCAACGTCTGCGGCTTCACGTGATGTCGCCAATCCGTATTCGCCGCGCCGGCGACGAACTTCGACCCATCGCGCGCTGCGAGGGCTTCAGCAAGCGTGCGCCACGCAATCGAAGAACTCGGCAACGCAGCGAGCTCGCCCTTCCCGAGCACCGTCCCGTCGACGTGCTCGAACGAGTCGGTGACGTTGACGACCTTCGCCTTCGGAACCTTGAGCGCTTTGATCACCTTCTTCGCGTCGGGAAAAATCGAGGCGCGCTGTTTGATCAACGCCGCACGAATCGCGAGCACGTCGCCCCAATTCTCGACGGCTCCAGTCACTGACTGACCAGGCCGCAGATCCAACTTCGCAGCGAGCGCCGCATCGACCTTCAGCTTCTTCGCGTCGAGCTTCAGCGGCCGCGCGTCGACGAGGTAGCGCCCGCCCGAGAGCACCTTCGAGCCATACAAATACTGCTGCACGATGGCGGGCCACTCGACCTTGCGGTCCAGCAAGTCGCCCTGCACCACTTCGATGAGCACGCCCCAGTGGTCGCCCTTCTCCTGGCGCACGGTGATGACGCGCATCGCGTGGTACTCGAAGTGTCCCGCGCTCGGACGCAGTGAAGGCCACGGCATGCGCTCGGTCATCTGCGCTGCTGCGGCGGCATCGAGCGTCTTCAGAATCAACTCAGGCGTCAGGTCCGCCGGGCCGACGCGCGTGTTGAGTCCGGCCGCCTTCAAATGCTTCGCGACCACGCGCGGATTGCGCTTCGCGAGCGCGTCGAACGCACGCTTCGCCTCCGGAGAACCGGAATCCGCCGCGCGCGCGAGCGCGACCCACGCATCACCGTCGTGACGCTCGAGCCACTCGGCGACGAGGCCGAGCTTGTCGGGGTCGGCGTCGCCCTCTTTCTTCGCGCGCAGCACCGCGTTCACCGCCGTGGGGCCGACGGCGACCAGATGCGTCCACACGAAGTTGAACGGCAACGCCGGAATCGAGCCGACCTTCCCCTTGATGCGATCGAGCAGCACCTCGAGCCACGGCAGCACCTCGGGCCCGTAGCGCGTCACCGCGTCTTCGTTGTCCCACCCTCGCAGCATCGGAAACTTCCACTCGAGCGCGCTGGCGAAGGTCACGAACTCCTTCGCGCTCTCGAGCGAGAGGAGCGAGCCCCACACCACGTCGGCGTTCTCGCGCGTGTAGACCTTCATGGTGCTCAGCACCGCGCGTGATTCATCGAGCGAAAACAGTCCGCGCTCATCGACCGCGATGTTCTCGCGCGCAGCCACCTTCTTCAGGTCGAGCGAGAGTTTCATCGCGAAGAGTCAGCGCAAGACGAAGCCGAGGCCGAAGGGCAAGCGGGGTTGAGGACGAGGCGCGTGCGTGACGTCGTCGAGTCGCAGCGCCTCTTCAGCGTGCTTCTTGAGACGACGGTAACCGCCGACCACCACCACGATGGGAACGGCGATGAGCGGGAAGACCAGCAACACCGCGAGTCCGCCCTGCTTCGCGAGCACACCGATGAGGAACAGCGCAGCGTCGTACGCGCCGTGGAGGAAGATGGCGATGCCGAGGCCTCCGAGGAGACCGGGGCCGACGTTGTCGAACTTCTTCCGCGCGGCCCAGTAGCCCATGAAGCCGGCGTAGATGGCGTGACCAGGCACGGCGAGCACCGCGCGCACCACGAAGGTTCCGAAGAATCCGGGCATCGACTCGGAGCCCATCAGGTAGCCGACGTTCTCCACGAGCGCGAACCCGAGACCGGCGCGCGTGGCGTAGACGATGCCGTCGAGGCGTTCGTCGAACGCGGTGCTTCTCCACACCACGAAGTAGAGGACGGCGGCCTTCGCGCATTCCTCGGTGAGCGCGGCAACACCGAACGCGGTGTAGAGCGCGCCGCTGTAGCCTCCGGGATTGAACTTCTCGAGGCCGAGCTGAATGAAGATGACGGGAATCGTCGAGAGGCCGCCGAGCGCGGTGGCGAGGTAGAGCGGCGTCTTCGGCTCGGGGCGCTTCGCGTCGAAGCGGGCCATCACGGCCATCAGCACGATCGCGGGGATGACACCGGAGAGCGCGAGGATGAATTGCATCGGGCGCGAGAAGGCTACTTCGCCACGAATCGCGCGCGAGGACGAATTGGGTCGGCGCTCGCTTGCTGTTCCTCGATGTGGGCGAACCACCCCGCTGTGCGGCCGAGCACGAAGAGCGCCGTCGGAGCGCGTGGCGGCAGGCCGAGCTGCACTCCAGTGAGCGCGAGCGCGGAATCGACAGCGGGGAGTTGTCCCGTCGCGTCGTCGACGGCAGCGAGCACGTCTTCGACTCGTCTGCGCGTCGCTGGAGCGAGCTGCGGCTTCAGCAACGACAGCAATTTCTCCGCGCGTGGATCTCCCTGGGGGTACGCGCCGGCTTCGAAGCCAGGAATCGCGCGGCCTCCTTCGAGCGCGCGGCTCACGAGCGTCTTCGGTGCGTCGGTGGAAGTGAGCGCGGCGCGCCAGAATCGTTCGGCGTCGTCGCACGCCGAGGCGTGGCGCGTTCCGGCTGACGCTCCAAGGGCAGCGATGAAGCAGTCCATCCACGGAGCGCCTGCACTCGCGGCGACGCGCGCGGAGAAGGTGGAGGGATTGAGTTCGTGATCAGCCATCAGCACGAGCGAGGCGTTGATCAGCTTCGCTTCGTTCTTCTTCAGCTCACGACCGAGGAGCGAGACGCCGACCGCATCGACGATGTTCGCGTGCTCTTCTGCTTCGGCCTCGTGGTCTCCGGCGCTGCAAGCGAGTCGATGCATCAACGCCGGTCCCGCAGCGCGCCAACTCGCAGTGCGCAACTGCGGAGCGAGTCCGATGACGACCTCGAGCCAGGCGTGCAGTGACGGCCGCTCACTCTGCGTCCGAACGCGCGGCACGCGTGCAGTCCAATCAACGGAAGGCGCGCGAGGATCCCCTCTCCCGCCCCTGCGGGAGAGGGTCAGGGTGAGGGGAAGTCGCGCAGTCGCCGAGCTCGAGTCTTCTTCAACGCCCCAAAGCAACTCAGCCACGAGCTCGTACGGCTTCTCGACCAACTCGATCGCACGCCGGCCTCGATACACCGGCCCCCGCGGCGTCAGCTGCGTGATGCTCGAATCGAGCACCGGCTCTCCCCAGCGCAACGCACCCGCGGCAACCGCTCCATGACCTGATCGCGCATCGGCCTTGCGCTTCAGCACTTCGACCATCGCGCGCGGGTATTTGCCCTTCTTCCCCGCTCCGAGGAGTCCGCGGCTCGCGTACGCGTAGACCGTCGCGGTGCGTACACCGAGCAAGTCCGCGGCTTCCTTCGCGGTGAGCCACTCAGGTTGATTGTTCAATCCACGTTCGCGAGCCACGTGACGAGCGTATCTCTCACGTCATGAAAGACATCGCTCATGGACTCGAAGGAATCGTGGTCGCCGAGACCGCGCTGTCTCACGTCGACGGAGAGCGCGGCGAGCTGATCATCGCCGGTACGCGCGTCGATGAACTCTCCGGCGTGCAGAAGTTCGAGCAGGTCGCGGCGACGTTGTGGAACGTCGAGCGGGTGGACCTTGGACCCGCGCGCGTCGAGGCGTTCGCGCGGTTGTCGACGCTCGGAGGAGCGCTGGAACTCTCAGACGGAATGGATGCGTTGCGCGCGGCGATGGCGCAGTTGCCGTCCTCGCTCGATGCGACGCACGTGACCGCGGCAGGCGGAGTCTTCGCAGCGGCGTGGAGCCGGAAGCGAGCTGGTCTCGCTCCCATCGCGCCGGATCCGAAGCTGCCGCACGCCACCGATGTGTTGCGCATGGTGAAGGGCGAGGCGACGGACACGCTCGCCGCGGCGCTCGATGCGTACCTGGTGGCGGTCATCGATCACGGCATGAACGCGTCGACGTTCACGGCGCGGGTCATCGCTTCGACGCAGTCAGATCTCGTGTCTGCGGTGACGGGAGCGGTCGGTGCGCTGAAGGGTCCACTTCACGGTGGTGCGCCGGGACCGGTGCTCGACATGCTCGAGGCCGTCGGGCGTCCGGAGAACGCCGAAGCGTGGCTGCGCTGTGAGCTCGAGGCAGGCCGTCGCGTGATGGGCATGGGACATCGCGTGTACAAGGTGCGCGATCCGCGAGCTGCGGTGCTGGAGCGTGCGGTCGAGGTGCTGGAGAAGCACGGCGTGTCGAGCTCGCGGCTGACGTTGGCGCGCGCGGTCGAGAAGGTCGCGACTCGCGTGCTCGCGGCTCGGTATCCGGATCGATCGCTGCAGGCCAACGTCGAGTTCTACACGGCGGTGTTGCTCGACACGGTTGGGCTGCCACGGAGTCTGTTCACTCCGATGTTCGCGGTGGGCCGTGTTGCGGGTTGGTGTGCGCACGTGGCCGAGCAGCGCGCGACGGGTCGCTTGATTCGGCCCGAGTCGCGGTACGTGCGGCCGTCAAAGCCGTGAGGTCGGAGTGAACGGCGACGTGCGCTCGTTGGTGCAGAGCGCGCACTTGCCCCTCGAGCATCGGGCGACGGCCGGGCGAGGAGACCTCCGGCCTCGTGCTCCCAGCAACCGCACTGCTCATGCTCTTAATGTCATGAGTACGGCGCTTCCCGGGAGGCCGAAGGGGCGCGTCACTTCGTGGCGAGAACTGCCGCAGACACGTTCGCGACACTTGGCGCGACGACATCGACGGTCACGTGAGAAGCGATCGCGACCCTGACCGTGGCGGCGCTGCGTGGACATCGAGCGATGACTGGCCCCTCGTCACGTATGGCGTCGTGGGGACGACGTGAGCGGTGACAAGGTGCACTGCTCGCTCGACGATCGCGCATCGTCCGAACCGGATCGAAGCCGAGAAGCACTCCCGCGTTCGACACAGCGAGCGCGAAACACCGCTCACTTCGACCCTCAGGCTTTACAGCTCGCGGCTGAACGCACCATCAACGTACTTCTTCGGCGCCTTCTTCACGCCGCAGCCTTGCGGGGCGGATCTTCCAGCGACGGGCCCAACCACTTCGCGGCCTCGTCCACCGTCATGCCCTTGCGCTTCGCGTAGTCCGCGACCTGATCAGCCCCAATCTTCCCGAGCCCGAAGTACTTCGCGTCGGGATGATTGAAATAGAACCCGCTCACGCTCGACGCCGGAGCCATCGCGAACGACTCGGTCAGCGTGATGCCCGCCGCCTTCGTCGCGTCGAGCAACCCGAAGAGAATCCCCTTCTCGGTGTGCTCCGGACACGCGGGATAGCCAGGCGCCGGACGAATGCCGCGGTACGCCTCTTTGATCAGCTGCTCGTTGGTGAGGTTCTCGTCCCTGCCGAAGCCACACGCGACGCGCGCCTGCTTGTGGGCCCACTCCGCGAACGCTTCCGCGAGCCGGTCACCGAGCGCCTGCACCATGATGGCTGAGTAGTCGTCGTGCTCCTTGCGGAACGACGCCGCGAACTCCTCGACGCCGAGCCCGGCGGTCACCGCGAAACCACCGCAGTAGTCGATGCGACCGCTCTCACGCGGCGCGACGAAATCCGCGAGACAGAGGTTCTTCTGCCCCTCGGGCTTCTCGGTCTGCTGGCGCAGCATGTGGAAGCGCCCGAGCACCTTCGTCCGCGACTCATCGGAATACAGCTCGACGTCGTCTCCCACCGCATTGCAGGGCCAGAACGCCAACACGCCGTTCGCCGTGAAGCGCTTCTCCGCGACGATGCGCTTGAGCAACGCCTGCGCATCAGCGAACAATTTCCGCGCCTCGGGGCCGACCTTCTCGTCCTCGAGAATCCGCGGGAACGCGCCGAACAACTCCCACGCGTTGAAGAAGGGGCCCCAGTCGATGAACGGCACCAGGTCGGCGAGCGGCACGTCGCTGAACACCTTCGTGCCCGTGAACGCCGGCTTCGGAATGTCCACGCCCGCCCAGTCGGAGGTCTGCTTGTTCGCGCGCGCGGCCTCGAGGGAAAGCATCTTGCGCTGCACGCGACGCGCCTCGAAGTCTTCACGCGCAGTCGCCTGCTTGGCGCGCACCTCCGCGAGCAACGTCGGCTTCTGCTCGGGAGAGAGCAGCGCGCTCACGACGTTCACCACACGCGACGCGTCGAGCACGTGCACCACGCCCGGCGCATATTCCGGCGCAATCTTCACCGACGTGTGCGGGTGCGAGGTCGTCGCTCCACCGATGAGGAGCGGCACGTCGAACTTCTCGCGCGTCAATTCCTTCGCGACGCTGACCATCTCATCGAGCGACGGCGTGATGAGTCCGGACAGGCCGATGACGTCGACCTGCTTCTCCTTCGCGGTGCTCAGAATCTTGTCCATCGGCACCATCACGCCGAGGTCGATGACGTCGTAGTTGTTACACGCGAGCACCACGCCGACGATGTTCTTGCCGATGTCGTGCACGTCACCCTTCACGGTGGCGAGCAGCACGCGGCCCTGCGAGCGAACGTCGGCTCCGGCGGCGGCGGCCTTCTTCTTCTCTTCTTCCATGAACGGAGTCAGGTACGCGACGGCCCGCTTCATCACGCGCGCGCTCTTCACGACCTGCGGGAGGAACATCTTTCCCGCTCCGAACAAATCGCCGACCACGCGCATGCCGTCCATCAGCGGGCCTTCGATGATGTCGAGCGGACGCGGCAACGCCTTGCGCGCCTCTTCGGTGTCCTGCTCGACGAACGCGTCGATGCCCTTCACCAGCGCGTGCGAGAGCCGCTCGGCGTAGGTGCCCTTGCGCCAGGCGAGGTCTTCCTTCAATTCGGTCTTCGCGGCTCCTCCACCTGCGTGTTGTGCCTTGAGTTGATCCGCCAGCGCGACGAGCCGGTCGGTCGCATCAGGCCGACGATTGAAGAGCACGTCTTCGACCTTCTCGAGCAGGTCCTTCGGAATCTCCTCGTACACGCCGAGCATGCCGGCGTTCACGATGGCCATGTCCATGCCGGCCTTGATGCCGTGGAAGAGGAACGCGGTGTGAATCGCCTCACGCACCGGGTTGTTGCCGCGGAAGCTGAAGCTCACGTTGCTGACGCCACCGCTCACCTTGCAGCGAGGCAGCGTCGCCTTGATGACCTTCGTCGCTTCGAAGAAGTCGAGCGCGTAGGTGTTGTGCTCTTCGATGCCCGTCGCGACGGTCAGGATGTTGGGGTCGAAGATGATGTCTTCCGCGGGGAACCCGTTCTTCGTGAGCAGGTTGTACGCGCGGGTACAGATGCGAACCTTGTCGTCCTTCGTCGCGGCCTGACCGTTCTCGTCGAAGGCCATCACCACCGCCGCGGCGCCATAGCGCTTGAGCAGGCGCGCGCGTCGCAGGAATTCCGCCTCTCCATCTTTGAGCGAGATGGAGTTCACGATGCCCTTGCCCTGCAGACACTGCAGGCCCGCCTCGAGCACCGTCCACTTCGAGCTGTCGAGCATCACCGGCACGCGCGAGATGTCGGGCTCGCTGGCGATGAGGTTCAAGAACTTCACCATCGTCGCTTCGCCGTCGATGAGCGCTTCGTCGACGTTGATGTCGATGATGTTGGCGCCGCTCTCGACCTGCTGGCGCGCGATGGCCAGACATTCGTTCCAATCGCCGGCCTTCAGGGCCTTCGCGAATTTCGGGGAGCCGGTGATGTTGGTGCGCTCACCAACCACCAGAAACTGGGACGCCGCGGAGGTGCTCATCGATAGATGTAGATATATCGATATGGACGGCTGATCAACTCTCTGCGCGCTCGCTCACCAGGGCCCCGGGACGTTGAGCCGCACGCGGAAGAGACCGGTGCGCGCGGTGATGTAGAGCGTCTGGTGGTCGGCGTCGCCGAACGCGCAGTTCGCCGGTTCTTGCGCGAGCTGGACGCGGCCGAGGTAGCCGGCGTCGGGGCGGTAGACCTTCACGCCGACGCTGGTGCTCACGTAGAGGTTGCCGTTCACGTCGGTGGTGATGCCGTCGCCGCCGCTGCCTCCGGGGCCGCCGGCGCTGGTGAGCGTGAAGCGCGTGCTCGCGGTGGTCGTGCCGTTCGGAGCGACGTTGAACACGCGCACTTCCGACGCCATCGAGTCAGCCATGTAGAGAATCGATTCGTCGGGAGAGAGCGCCAGACCGTTCGGTTGGCCGCTCGTCGTCGCGTAGATGAGGAAGAGCTGACCGGTGTTGGGGTCGATTCGGTACACGCCGCGGAAACCGACGGAGCCGGTGCCGCCGTAGCTCGGGTCGGTGAAGTAGATGGTGCCGTCGCTGCGCACCACCGCGTCGTTCGGAGAGTTGAGCGTTCCGCCGTCGATGTTCGAGGCGATGACGGTCGTTCCACCGTCGGGCTTGAGGCGCGTCACCGTGCCGGCGTGTTGGCAGATGATCAGATCTCCATTCGGCGCGAGCGCGATGCCGTTCGAGTTTCCGCTCGGCGAGAGGAACGACGAGATGCCGGTCGCAGGATCGAAGCGGTAGATGCGATTCGCGGGGATGTCGCTGAAGAGCAACGAGTTCAGCGCGGGAACCCACTGCGGGCCTTCGACGAACTGGAAGCCGGCGTCGATGAGCTGTGCGTTGCCAGCGTCGGCGAGCGGGTTGATTCCTTCGAAGGGATTTCCGCCGCCAGTCGCGGAGCCGCCGCCAGCCGCGGAGCCGCCGCCAGTCGCGCTGCCGCCGCCGGTCGCCGTGCCGCCACCAGTCGCTGCGCCACCACCAGTCACCGCGCCGCCGCCAGTCGCAGCTCCACCACCTGTCGCAGTTCCGCCGCCAGTCGCCGCGCCGCCACCAGTCGCGGCACCGCCACCAGTCGCTGCACCGGCGCCTGTCGCTGCGGATCCACCGCCCATCGCGCCACCTCCGCCGCCAGTACCGGAGTCGGTGTCGGACGGAACTTCGCACGCGGCAATCAACGCAACGCAGGACAGCAGGACGAGTGTTCTCATGGACGCGAACTCTCGCACGGATGCGCGAACACCATCGTCAACACTCGGTGATCAGCGCTGATCACAGATCGCGGCCTACTCGACGAACGACTTCTCGTAGCGCTTCGCTGCGTCGGAGCCGGCGGGAACAATCTGCTTCCCGTTCTGACGCGGCCACGGGTCGTAGATTTCTCCGTTCTTCACGAGCACGAAGTGATCAGCCGACGTCTTGCCGAACTTGTCGGGCGCCTGATCCGTGTCGATCAACTTCGGCACGCCGCCCGCGGTTCCGATGCCCGAGTCGTTGAGCACCTGGAGGATCGCCTTCTGGTCGATGGCCTCGTTGTCGCTCTTGGTGCCCTTGATGTTCGCCTCGGCGTTGCGCGCGGAGTTGTACGTCGTGCGCTGCAGCAGGTCCATGTCCTTGCGGGTGATGGGCTCGCCCGCGTCGATGCGCTTCTTCAAATCGGTGAGCGCGGTCTTGTCTGCGTTGCCGACCGTCGTGCCGTAACGGTCGGTCATGTTCTTCAAGTTGTAGTCGCACAACTTCGAGAGCGAGCCCTTGGGGTCAGGGCCCTGCATCGCCGACGCGATGATGCACAGCGGCCCGCAGCCGAACTTGCGCGGCTCCGACAGACTCGGCTCGTACTTCACCTCTCCGGTGCGCTTGCTGTCGACCTGCGTGAGCGACTCGAGGAACGCCTTGCGGCCCGCTTCGTCACCCGGCTTCAGGCTGACCTTGTCGTCCATGTTCGGCGACGGGAAGCTGCTCGGGTTGGTGACGTGGTCCTTCGACTGCACCGACTGCGGGTGCGCGTACGGCAGCGCGGTGTTCGCGTCGTTGAGCGAATCGGCAATCAGATACGGGTGGTAGTCCGTCATCTGCTTGTCGTACTTGTGCATGTCCTTCTGCGACGTGCCGCCCGACGCCGACTGCAGCACGGCCTTGAGCTCGCCCTTCGTCTCGCAGCTCCGCACGATGGCGACCATCGCCTTCGCGTCGTCGCCGCTCGTCCAACCGCTGCGCAGCGTCTCGAGCGCCTTGCCCTTCTGTTCGGGCGTGAGCTCTTTGAGCAGCGCCGGGTTGGCGTTCACGAGCTTGCGAATTTCGGTGTCGCTCCCCTTGGCGACGGCGTTCTTGAGCGCGGTGCCGTCGTTGGTCGTGGGCGTGTCGCGACCGAGTCCAATCGCGTTCGCCGCCATGCCAGTGTTGGCGAGCGCGCGAATGCTCGACACGTCGGCGGCGAGGTCGGTCTTCACCGTGCCCGCGGGGGAGAACTGCGCGAACTTTCCGGTGATGGACACGGGCTTGGGCTTCGCGTCGGTGAACGCTTCCTTCGGAGCCGCGGGCGCGGGCGGAGGCGGTGGCGGCTTGAGCTCTTCGATCTTCGTTTCGATCTTCTGCTCCACCGACTTCACCAGGTTCGAGAGACCGGACTTCAACGAGTCGATGCCCATGGCGTGCTCCGGGATGTGGGTGTGTGCGGAGCGCGGAGCGTAGCGCAGTCGTCTTGATATGGATCCACCGCCATGCGCGCGACGACCGCTGTCTCTCTGCTCGTGCTCATCGGCTTCGTCGCCGCGGCGCGTGGAGTCGGCAACCTGTACCCGGTCTCGCAGTTCCCCATGTACGCCGGGAGCGCGGGCCCTTCGACGGCGCAGGTCATGGTGTTGCGCGAAAATGCCTACCTCGCGGTCGATACCTTTCAGTCGCTGAGTTGTGAGTCATTGCCGAGGCTCGACGCACAGCGTTGCGACGACGCGTCGCCGATTCCGTACCTCGCGCGTGACGCGGAGCAGTTCATTCGAGCGCAACCCGCGAACGGTGGAACGCAAGTGGAGCTCGTTCTCCGCGTGTGGAGCTTCGACGGGAAGACGCGGCCTGCGCACTGCGTGGTGGCGAAGTGCACGGCGGTGCCGCGATGACCACGGGCGGTTGTGGACTCTGGGTAGTTGGAACTACCCAAAATGC
>JAEUJS010000734.1 GCA_016792935.1 Archangium sp.
GACCGGCCCGCTGGTGGTGCTCGCGGTGCTCGCCGTCATCGCGCTGGTGCACGGCCTGCCCATCATGCACCTGCAGCGTGGCTCCGAGACCATCACGCAGACGCTGATGGAGAACTTCCTCGACCCGGTGTTCCGCACGACCAACGATCTCATCGGCATTCGCGGTGGTCTCGAGCTGCCGAAAGAACACGGCTCGATGGTCGGCCCGTGGGTGCAGGCCTGGGTCATCGCCATCGTCTCGGGCGGAGCGGCCTTCTTCATCTACCGCCGCTTCCTGCCGGGTGGCGGCTCGCTCAAGTCGATCGAGCCGTTGCGGAAGTTCTCGTTCAACAAGTTCTTCGTCGACGAGGTGTACGACTTCCTCGTCATCAAGCCGGTCACGTTCTTCGCGCGCATCCTCCACAAGGTCGTCGACGCCATCTTCATCGACTCGGTGGCGGTGCACGGAACGGCGTGGCTGACCTCTCGCACGGGCGCGGTGCTCCGTTACCTGCAGACGGGTGACGCGCAGATGTACGCGGCCGTCATGGCGCTCGCCGCTGCCGGCGGTCTCATGTGGGCCATCTTCAAGGTGCTGCCGTGAACAGCTTCTTCAACTCGGTCTACGACTCGCGCATCCTGAACCTGGTCATCTTCTTCCCGTTGGCGGTCGCGGCGCTCGTCGCGTTCCTGCCGAAGGACGAGAAGGGTCAGATTCGCGCCGTCACGCTGGCGGGAATGATTCTGTCGTTCATCACGACGCTCTGGGCGTGGTCGCGCTTCGACACGCACTCGCCCGTCGAGTTCCAGCTCGAGTACCGCATGCAATGGCTGGCTGATGCGGGCATCAGCTACCACGTCGGAGTCGACGGTCTGGCGGTTGCGCTCGTGCTGCTGACCGGCGTGCTCGGGCCGATGGTGGTGCTCAGCTCGTGGACCTTCGTGCAGGAACGCACCAAGGAATTCCACATCGCGCTGCTCGTGCTGCAGACGGCGACGTTCGGAGCGTTCTGCGCCATCGACACGCTGCTCTTCTTCATGTTCTTCGAAGCAGTCCTCATCCCGATGTACTTGCTCATCGGTGTGTGGGGCTCTGAAGAGCGTCAGAAGGCCGCGCTCAAGTTCTTCCTCTACACGATGGTCGGCAGCGTGCTGATGCTCCTGGCCCTCTTCGCGGTGTACTTCCTCGCCGCTCCGTCGGGCGCGCGCAGCTTCGACTACTCGACGCTCTACAACGGGCTGATGAACGCTTCGCGCGAGCTGGCGCAGAACCTCCAGCAGAACCCCGATGGCAGCGGCGTCGGTCGGCTCTCTCACGTCGCGCTCGCGCTCTACACCTACGGCCCGTGGCTCTTCGCCGCCTTCGCCCTCGCGTTCGCCATCAAGGTGCCGATGTTCCCGTTCCACACCTGGTTGCCCGACGCGCACGTGCAGGCGCCCGTCGCCGGCTCGATGGTGCTCGCCGGCGTGATGCTGAAGCTCGGCACGTACGGGTTCTGGCGCTTCGCGGTGCCGCTCTTCCCCGTCGCCGCGCGGCAGCACCAGAAGTTGTTCGCCACGCTGGCGCTCATCGGCATCGTGTACGGCGCGCTGATGTGCCTCGCGCAGCGCGACATCAAGAAGCTCATCGCGTACTCGTCGGTCAGCCACCTCGGCTACTGCATGCTCGGCATCTTCGCCTTCACGGCTGAAGGAGCGACCGGCAGCGCCTACCAGATGCTCAACCACGGCGTGTCCACCGGAGCGCTGTTTCTCCTGTTCGGCATGCTCTACGAGCGCCGCCACGCGCGCCTCATGAGCGACTACGGCGGCATCGCGCGCATCATGCCGGTGTACGCGGCGTTCTTCTTGATCGTCACCTTCTCGAGCATCGCGGTGCCCGGCACCAACGGCTTCGTCGGCGAGTTCCTCGTGCTGCTGGGCACCTTCAAGTCGAACCTGCCCATCGCGTTCGGCGTCATCGCCACCACCTGCGTCATCCTCGGCGCGGCCTACATGTTGTGGATGGTGCAGAAGGTCTTCTTCGGCCAGGTCACGCACCAGGAAAACCTGGCCTTGAAGGACCTGAGCGGACGCGAGCTCGCCGCGGCGATTCCGTTCATCCTCCTCATCGCTTTGATGGGGCTGAAGCCGCAGCCGTTCCTCGACGTGCTCAACACCAGCACCGAGCGCTACGTGGCGCGCGCGAAGTTCGCCGCCGGTGAAGGCTCGAGCGACGACTCGAAGGTGCGCGTGCTCGTGCGGCAGTTGCCGCGCGTCGCCGTCGCCGAGATGAACCCCGTGTTGCAGCTGGTCGGTGATCAGCCGCAGGGCAACACGCCTCCTCGGCAGCTCGCGCGGCCCGTGCAGCGCCCGCTCCCCATGATTCCGTTGCAGCCGGCGCAGCCGTCGCTGCAGCCGGCCAACCCGTGAACTCGAAGGTTCCGACGACGGGCGGGAGCCCGGACGAAAAGGTGCGACTGTGAACATCCCGACTTTCACGATCAACGACTTCCTCCCGGTGATGCCGGTCGGCGTGCTGATGGGCGGCGCCATCGTGCTCATGCTGAGCGAAGTGTTCCTCACGCCGGCGAAGACCGGTTCTCCACCCAACGGCGTCGCCGGTCTGCAGCCCAACCGCACGTACATGGCGGTGCTCTCGGCGCTCACCGCGGCCGTCGCCGGCGCCATCGCGATGCACAACGCCTTCGAGCCCGCGCGCGCGGTGCTGCAGGGCTACGCGGTGCTCGACCCGTTCTCATCGTGGACCACGGTGCTGGTGTGCGTCGCCACCTTCCTCGCGTCGTTCCTCTCTTCGGGCTTCTTGAAGCACCGCAACGCCGAGCGCGGTGAGTTCTACGCGCTGGTGCTCTTCGCGGCGGCCGGTATGTCGTTGCTCGCGCTCTCGGCGGAGTTCATCACCCTCTTCATCAACCTCGAGGTGCTCAGCATCGCCACCTACGCGCTCACGGCGTTCCTGCGTCGCGGCCCGCGCCCGTCGGAAGCCGGCTTCAA
>JAEUJS010000005.1 GCA_016792935.1 Archangium sp.
GTCGTTGTGCGGACCTGAGTAGTCGCCGGGCCGGTAACACAGCGCCTGCAGGCCCCACTGTTTCCTCAGCGGGTAGCCGCTCAGCGCTTCCGCGAACGCGTGGAACGAAGAGGAGCGCAGCATCGCGATGAGCCCACTCTCGCGAGCGCGCGGCAGGGCACGCGAATCGTCGTGGTCGAGCATCGCCGTCGAGACGCGCACCGTCTTGGGCAACTTCTCGCGGTACGCCACCTTCATTCCCCACGTCGCCGAGCGCGGAATCGCCTGCTCCATCGGCATCAACACGTCGCCGAGCGAACGCGTGAGCAGCTCGCACACCTCGCGCGCCTTCTTCGCGTCGATGAGTCCCTGCGCGGAAACGAAACGCGAGCGCCCGGTCGCGAGAGACCCGCTCTTCGCGTGACGCCCCTCGAGCACCGCGCGGCCCTGCTTGCTCAGCAACTCAGAGAACTGACGTGGAAACTTCTTCATGGAGAGAACCGCCTCCTAGTTGAACAAGACCGGCACGTCCTCGTCGGAAGGGCATGACTGCTGCCGCGCTCACGTTGCGACTTGCTCGACCTGCGTCATCCCCTCCGAGGCGGGCAAAAACCGCTTCGCCGAAAACGATCTGCAGGCGTCCTGCAGTGCGCGCTGCTACGGTCCCCGCCGCTTTGGCCACTGACGATCTCACCCTCGTCGAGCGCGTCCGCACCGGAGATCAGCGCGCGTTCAAGCTCCTCGTCGAGCGCTACCAGCGCAAGGTGTTCGCCGTCGCGCTCGGCATGTTGAAGGACAAGGAAGACGCTCGCGACGTCGCGCAAGAAGCGTTCGTGAAGGTCTACCGCTACCTCGACCACTTCAAAGGCGACGCGAGCTTCTACACGTGGCTCTACCGCATCACCGTCAACATCTGCATCGACGTGATCCGCAAGAAGGGCTCGGCGCGCGGCTCTGAACACGTCGAGTTCGACGAGTCAGTGAAGATGGATGTCTCGGAAGCGAACATCGGCGCGCTCGGTTCACGCCTGGGCACCAACCCGCAGAAGTCGGCGCTCCGGGCCGAGCTCGCGCAGCGCATCACCGCGGCGATTTCGCAGATCCCCGAAGCGCACCGCGAAATCCTCCTGCTCCGTGAGGTCGAAGGCATGAGCTACGAGGACCTGAGCCGCACCTTGAAGATCCCCAAGGGCACGGTGATGTCCCGCCTGTTCCACGCCCGGCTCAAGATGCAGAAAATCCTCGGTGAATACCTGGAGTTGGACGAGTCCACCCAGGGCGTTGGCTCAGAGTGAAATTCCCGAAAATTGATCTGAATTTGGGCGCTGGCGACCCGTTACGAAAAATCAGGCGGTGCATTCATGAAGACTCCAGGACGAGACGAAATCATCGAGAAGCTCTCGGCTTACGTGGACGGTGAGCTGAATCCGGAAGAGCGGCAGCAGGTCGAGCAGCACCTCGCGAACGACAAGGTGCTGGCCGGCATGGTGGCTGACTTGCGCGCGGGTGATGCGCTGATGCGCCACTCGCTCGAGATGGAAGCCGATTCCATCGACTGGAAGACGTTCACCGACGACGTGATGGCGAAGGTCACTCCGCAGAAGCTGCCGTTCTTCGATCGCCTCAAGCTCACGTTGAGCGAGATGTTCCAGTACCAGCGCGGTCCGCTCGTCGCGGGCTTCGCCGGAGCCGCGGTCGCCGTCGCCATCATGGTGCCCCTCAGCCTCAAGCTCGCGGGCACGCCCGAGGGCTACGGCGGCACGCAGGTGAAGGTCACCAACATCTCGGTCGAAGACAACGCGCTCGTGAAGCCGCTGGTCATGGAAACCGACCAGGGCGACGCCATCATCTGGGTCGTTGAGAACAGCCCCGACGGCGGGAAGAAGAAGAAAGACGGAGAGCACTCCGAAGAGACGATCAACGGAGATCCGCAGGGGGATCTGTGACGGGTTTGCTGGTCGCGGCGTTGGTGGTGTTGGCGGCAGAGCCGACCGTGCCCGTGCAGGCTGACGTGGTCTTCGCGTCGATGGCCGCGGGTGCCATCGAGCCTTCGTTGCAGAAGATGCACGACGCGCTCGCGGCGAAGGTGAAGTACGCGACGATGAAGCGCGTGGACG
Source organism: Archangium sp. (assembly GCA_016792935.1). Taxonomy (GTDB): domain Bacteria; phylum Myxococcota; class Myxococcia; order Myxococcales; family Myxococcaceae; genus Archangium_A. The sequence continues at coordinate 2,097 of JAEUJS010000005.1, forward strand.
GCAAGAAGCTCGAGCTGGTGAAAGACAAGCCGCAGACCGTCTCGCTGCCGAACCAGAAGGTCGCTGAAGTGACGCTGCAGGGCGTGTCGCAGAACGTCGCCACCTTGAAGGTGAAGCTGCCTCCGACCGAAGCGACGTACACGCTCGCGAAGGACAAGGCGCTCTACCTCCAGGGCGGCGCGCACGACACCGGCGAAGTCTGGTTGATGCTCTCGCAGCCGAAGTAGCTCATGCTCGCGCGGTGATGCTGCCCTCGTGCGTGGTCGCCGCAGCGCTCGCGCAGCTCTCCACCGCGCAACCGACAGTGCCCATCAGTCCGCCCATGGGCACCACGCCCGTGCGGTGGCCCGACGTCACGTCGACCGGTTCGAGCGGCTTTCTCGCCATCGCCGGCGCGAACAACATCATGGCGCAGCGGTTCGATCTCGACGGCCAACCGGTCGGCGCTGCGTTCACCGTGAACTCCGATGCGTTGTTCGCGCAGGGACCGCGCGTGGCGTTCGCTCCGCAGCTCGGCGTTTCGCTCGTCACGTGGCACGCCACCATCAACGCCACGCAGACGCAGGTGCGCGGCCGCTTCGTGCGCACCGACGGCACGACGAACTTCGACATCTCCTCTCCGGGAACGAACTGGGAGATGGGTTCGGCGCTCGCGTGGTCTTCGCGGCAGCAGCTCTTCCTGGTCGCGTGGCAGAACACGGCGACGCAGATTGCCGTGCAGCGCGTGAACGCGAGCGGCCAACGCGTCGGCACTGAGCTGCTCGTCGACCCCAGCGTTGGCTACGAGCGAGACCCTTCCGTCGGCTACGACGTCGTCGCTGATCAATTCCTCGTCGCGTACGCGGGCTGCGTCGGCAACGACGACTGTCTGGTGCGCGCGCAGTTCATCGACGCGGCGAACGGCACCCTGGTTGGAGCGCCACTCGTACTCGAGGCTCCGGTGTTGGCTGGCTACATCCCCGAGCTCGCGTGGGATGCGCTCAACGAGCGCTTCCTCGCCGTCTGGTACCGCACCGTCACCGGCAACGCGGCGCTGCGCTCACGCACCGTGAAGTCCGACCGCACACTCGGCACGGCGCAGACCGCCAGCCCGATGTACGCCTCGTACGACGCGAACTCGGTGGCGTGGAACGCGACGTCGGGCACGTTCGTCGTCGTCTCGCACGCCACCGCGCAGGACGTGGCGGTCGAGCTCACGGCTGACGGTGTTCCGCTGAGCGGGTCGGTGTTGTGGGGACCGACGGGAGTGACCGGCAACTTCAATCCGCGCATCGCGGCGAGCTCCGAGCGCGCGGAGTGGCTCGGCGTCACGTCGACGGAGTTCGGTCGGCTCTCGGCGCAGCGATTGACGACCACCACGCGCGTGTCGATGCCGATGGACGCTGGTGTCGACGCAGGAACGGAAGACGCTGGCGTCGACGCAGGTGTCGATGCGGGAACGAGTCCGACCGACGCGGGCACTTCGCAGCAGCCGGCGAGCGATGCGGGCATGAACATCACTGGAACCGGGTCGTGTGGTTGCGCCTCGCAGGAGTTCGCAGGACTTCTGTTCACACTGTTGCTTCTCTTGCGCCCCGCCGGAGCGAGTAAGTTCCGTTTCTCTACCCAACGTCGCCCCAGGGGGCTTTGAGTCATGTGGCCCGCCGTCCTTCTTCTCGTCACTGCTCAGTTCGGAGACGGCGGCACCGACTACGTCATCGAACGCGGAGCGACCGGCACCACCGTCATCATCCCGATGCCGGAGCCGACGACGCCTCCGGTGCAGGTGCAGCCGCAACCGCAACCGCAGCCAGTGCAACCGCAGCCTCAGCCGCAGCCGGTTGATCCCGTCATCGCGAACCCGCCGCTGAATCCACAGCCGCAGCCAGTTCCCGTTCAGCAGGACAAGTACCAGCCGCAAGCCCAGCCGCAGCCTCAGCCGCTTCCGACGTATCCGCCCGGGTACCAACCGCCTCCGCCGGGTTGGGTGCCTGACGCTGGAACACCGCTCTCGCTGCGCGGCGCGTTCGAGACCGATCTCGGCGTGTTTCCCGGCGGCATCGGCGACAGCTCGATCGACTTGATGGCGAGCGCGCACCCCGTCATCGGCCTCACGATTGGAGAGGACTTCAACCTTGAGTTCGGCCCGACGTTCCGCTTCCGCCTCGCCGACTTCCCTTCGGAGAATCGCTCTTCCGACATCGGCAACATCCTGCGCGGCGCCGACTGGGACGAGCTGTCCGACTTCGGCCAAATCCTCCAGGAGATGCGCATCGGCCGCGACACGGGGCCGTTCCATTTGCGCCTCGGCACCACGCGCAAGAAGACGATGGGCATGGGCCACCTGATGTGGCGCTACAACACGCAGCTCAACCCGAACTACCACCCGGCGAGTGGTCAGCTCGACGTGCGTGTCGGCCCCGTGCGCGGTGAGTTCTTCGCGAGCGACATTCTCGGCGCGCGCATGTTCGGCGGAGAGATTGGGTGGGACATCGGGCGCACGTTCTCTCCCGACCCGCAGCTCAAGGACCGCTACGGCATCTCGCTCTCGCTCATCCACGACGCGAACTTGTCGGGTCTGCCCTTCCGCCCCTCGAGTGACATCGAACGCATCACGCCCTCGCCCGCGACGCTGCTGCACTTCGACGCCAACGCGGTGCTGGTGCGCGATGGAACGCTGCGGTGGCAGCTGCTCGCCGGCATCGGCACGCGCGCCAACGGTCCCGGTGACCTCGGTCTTCTCTTCGGCACCACGCTCGACGCCACGCTGCAGGAGATTGGCTTCTCGACGCGCATCGAGATTCGCAAGCAGAACGGCGGCTTCCGCCACGGCTTCTTCGGCCCGCAGTACGAGTTGCAGCGCTTCGTCGACATCGGCTTCAACGGTGCGTCGATTCAGAACGCGATTCTGCCGGACAGCGGCTCGCTCTTCGGTGAGCTGCGCGTCGGGGTCGGCACCCGCGTCAGCACCGATGCCGCCATCGAGTACTTCTTCTTCGGCCGCATCGATCTCGACGGCGGCATCTCGCTCGCCATCTTCGACGACTGGTTCTACACGACGGCTCGCATGACGGTGCTCGGGCTCCTGCAGGCGCCGCGCTGGTCGGTGATGTGCGGTCTGCGCTGGCGGCTCTTCAAGAGCTTCTACGTGACGGGTGAGGGCGGAACGCTCTTTTTCCCTCAGCCCGATGGGTCGCTCGTGCGCGGAGTGATTGCGAATGCCGGCATCGGCATCGACTTCGAGCGCTGATCCAGCGTCTGCAAGTCCGCGCAGCGACGAGATGAAGTGATCTGCCTACATCGCGGGTGTTCAATGGCGTGACAGATCCGCAGGCAATTCATTGAGTTGCGATGCGGATAATGTTCGCATCCCGCTTCACTTCACCCGCTTGCACACGAGGTTCTTCATGAGCGCCTATCGCATTCGTACCGGAGACACGCTGTCGGGCATCGCGCACCGCTACGGCACGTCGGTCTCGGCGTTGATGAAGTCGAACCCGCAGATCAAGAACGCCAACCTCATCTACGCCGGCGCGAATCTGAACATCCCCGGCTCGCGTGACGACTTCCAGGCTGGCGCGACGCGGCCCTCGGGTGCGACGCGTCCGAGCGGTGGCTCTCAAGGTCCGTCGGCTCCGTCAGGTCCGTCGGGTGACAACACCGCGGCGCCGAGCAATGGCCGTGGCCCCATCGACTTCGCCCGCCAGTACCTCGGTTGGAACGCGCGTGACCTGAAGGTCTCGAGCAACCCGGTCGGCCGCGCGATGCAGGACTGGGTGCCGAACAACGTGAACTGCGCGAACTTCGTTTCGGGCACGCTCATCGCGTCGGGCCAGATTCGCCAGAACCAGGGCAGCGCGTCGGTGTACGGCCTGATGGGCAACCTCGATCGCGACCCCAACTTCCGCCGCGTCTCGCTCTCGCAGGCGCGCCCCGGTGACGTGGTGTCGATGCGCACGCCCGGTGGTCAGCACGTGGTGCTCTTCGCGGGCTGGCAGAACGGCCGCCCGCTCTTCATCGGCTCGAACAACGTGAACCCCGACGGCAGCCAGCGCGTGAGCTACTCGCAGATGCGCTACCCGATCATGGCGATTCACCAGCACCGCTGAGCCGGTCACTCAGCCCAGCAAACGAGTCAGGGCTGCGACGGCCTCTTCGAGGCGCCACGGTTTGACGAGCACCGCGTCGATGCCCAGCCGCAAGCGCGCCGCTTCGTCGAGCTCACTCGCCATTCCCGACGACACGATGACCGGCACTTCGGGACGCAGCTCGCGCAGCTTGCGCGTGAAGTCTTCACCGCTCATCTGCGGCATCGAGAGGTCGGTGAGCACGGCGTCGAAGCCCGTCGGCGTCGCCCGGAAGGCGTTGAGCGCCTCACGTGGATCGTCGAACACCGTGGTGCGGTAGCCGAGCGTCTCGAGCAGTCGCGCCGACACACGCGCCATCCCGGGATGATCATCGACCAGCATCAAGTGCTGGCCTGCGCCGGGGCGGGAGAGCTCTTCCTTCGCGGCGGGCAGATAGACGTGGAACGCGGTGCCCTTCCCGGGCGCGCTCTCGACCAACACCGCTCCGTCGTGGCCCTGCACGATGCTCTGCACCACGGCGAGGCCGAGCCCGGTGCCGGAGCCATCGAGGCGCGAGCTGAAGAACGGCTCGAAGATGCGGCGCGTGGTCGTCTCGTCCATCCCCACGCCGGTGTCGGCGACGGTGAGTCGAATCCACCTTCCTTCCTGGAGCGGTGGGTTGCGCGAGGCGAGGGCGAAGTCGACGTCGACCGCTTCGAGCGTGACGGTGAGAATCTTCTCTCCCGTCGCGTTGGTCATCGCCTGCAGCGCGTTGGTGCACAGGTTGGTCAGCACCTGGTGGAGCTGGCTCGTGTCTCCCAGGACCTGCGGCAGGCGCGGCGTCACCACCTCGCGCAAGGTCACGCCCTTCGCGGTCGGCTCGAGGAGTCGCAGCGTCTCGCGCACCAGCGGGGTGAGCTCGAGCGGCTTTCGGTCTGGAGGACGGCGACGCCCGAACGTGAGCACCTGCTGCGTGAGCTCGCGGCCGCGCGCCGTGGCTTCGAGAATGGCCTGCGCGATCTCCGATGACTTTCCGCCCGCACCCTGCAGCCGCTGCGCGTGCGCCACCATCACCGTGAGCAGATTGTTCACGTCATGCGCGATGTGCGAGGCGAGCCGCGCGAGCGCTTCGTTCTTCTGCGCTTCGGCGAGCTGCGCTTCGAGCGACCGTTGCAAGAGCTCGGCTTCGCGCATCTGCGTCACGTCGCGCGAGATGGCGGCGAGGCGGTGCACCTGGCCGCTCTCGTCGAGCAGCGGCACCATCGAGGTGTTCACCCACCTGCGCCCCGCGGGGAGCGGAAATTCCTGCTCGTAGTTGATGGGCGCGCGCGCGCGAATCGCCTGGTTCCAGCGCGCCTCGAAGAGCTTCGCCGCCGGCCCGCTGACGACTTCGCTCGCGGTGCGCCCGATGGTCGTCTCTCGCTTGAGGCCGCTCAGGCGCTCGGCGGCGGGGTTGATGTCTTCACATTCCACGCGGCCGTCGGGCGCGACGCGGTACAGCACGATGGCGTCGTTGCTGTACTGAAACAGCTCCTGAAAGCGCTGCTGCGATTCACTGAGCGCGACTTCGGCGCGCAGGCGTTCGGACGTCTCGAGCGCGAGCGAGACGAGGTCGGCGAGCGCCTGCGCGAACGACTCCTCGCCGGGGTGCCACTTGCGGGTGCTGCCGACGTGTTCGACGCACAGCGCTCCAGCGAGCTCGCCGCGGAGACGGACCGCGACGGCGATGCCCGCGTCCGCTGCGTCGGAGATGACGTGCGTGAAGAACTCGGCGTGCGGCTGGTTGCGCGTGTCGCTCAGGGAATACGAGCGCTGGTTGACGAGCCCGCCGAACCACGCGCGGAGCCGGTCGTCGAGCTGCACCTGCGGCACGGCCTGGTGTTGCTGGCTGCGCGCGTCGAAGCGGTCGATGCAGGTCGCGGTGTGTTTACCGATCTCGAGGAGCCAGATGCTCGCGCGGCTGATCTGCAATTCACGCACGGCCGATTCCGTCGCGCGCGCGAAGGCGTCGGTGAGGTCGCGGCTGCGGAAGGCGGGGTGACCGGCGAGGTGGAGCAGCTGCGCCGTGCCTTCGCGCCAGCGCCGTTCCATCGTCTCGCGGGCGAGCTCTTCGGCCTTCTCGCGTTCGAGGCGCGCGAGCACCGCGGGGAGACCGGCGAGGTGCGGGCGGAAGAGCCAGTCGCCGCCACCTTCGGTGAGCCAGCGCACGATGCGCGGGGCGTCGGTGAGGTCTCCGAGGGCGAGCACGGGCACTTCGATGGCCACTGTCTCGAGCAGCTTGAGCCACTGCGGCGCAGGGGGCGTCGAGTCGTCGATGGCCACGATGACGCAGAGGAGGGGGCGCACCGACTTCAGTTTTTCGGCGGCTTCGGCGGAGTTGGTCGCGCGGGTGAGCTGTGAGGGACGGCCGCTCGCGCGCAGGACTTCGTCGATGGTCGCCGCGTCGGCGTCACTGCCTCCCACGAGGAGCACGTGCGGCGTCATCGAAAGGGCACCATACACCCCTCTCCCTCGGGGAAAGGGTGAGGGAGAGCGCCATTCTCAGTTTTCGCCGAGGCGCGAGAGATCAGGCGAGCCGGCGAAGTACTTCCGCGCGGCTTCCATCAACAACCGGCGCGACTCGCTCTTCGACTGCCCATCGAGCACGCGACCGAGATCGATCACCGCCGCCAAACCGTTCTCACCCGAGACGCCCGGAGCGATGAGATACGCCGCGCCTGGCAACACCTCGTCGCCCGCCGAGATGCGCACGCGTCGCTGACCATCGGCCATCGGCTTCAGCTCGACCCACGTCGGAGTGCCCTTCACCGTCACCCCGGGCGGCGGCTTTCCGCCGGGCTTCTTCACCGCGGCCTCGAGCTGCGCGCCATCGAGCACTTGCAGCGCGCCGCGGTCAGGAGGCACCACCGCAATCATCACCGTCGCATCAGCGGCCGCCTCGACGCGGAACCAGTCTTGCGACGAGAACGGCGCATCGGGACGACGCGGGACCAGGTCGTCGAGATCGATCTTCGCTCCGACCCAACCGGTCACCGCGCGCGAGAGCGGCAAGGCCTGCGCCGTCGACGGCGTGTCATTCGGCTCGACCTCGGCGGGACCCTCGACGGTCATCGGCTCGACGGTCAGCGTGTACGGCACCAGCGACTTCTCGCGGCTCGGCCGATTGGGCTCGGTGCAGAACGGGTTTTCTTCGACGCGAATGAAGAACTCGCCCGCGGTGAGCTGCAGGGCGTCGATGCGCTCCGGCTCTCCGAGCGACTGGTCGTCGAGGAACAGCCGGCGCTGCAGCTTGTCGGCGCGCGTGCCGTCTTCGCGCTCGACCCGTTCCATCTGCAGGAACTCGAGCGTGAGATTCAAATCGGCGACGCCGCTGAGCGTGATGCGATGCGGGCCTGCTCCGACGGTCGTCACGTAGAGATCGCGATCGCCTTCGGTGGTGGTCGCTCCGATGGCGCCCTGGACGGGCGTGGAGAGCGCGATGGCGGTGGCCTGCTCGGCGCGATCGTTCGGTTCCTTCTCGCTCGACGAGACGACCGAGGTGCCCTGGTGCGTCCACCAGCGGAACACGCCGATGCCGAGCGCCGCGACGATGGCCAGCGCAATGATGGGCGCGATGGTGCGCCGCATCTTGAGCGAGCGCTCGAAGCTGTCGAAGTCTTCACGCGACAACATCTTGTCGGTGACGTCGACGGGCATCGGCGTGAACTCGGCGGGCTTGCTCCCGAGCGACTTCTGCAGGTGCTCGAGCGCGACGCGCATCGCCTCGGCGTCATTCCACCGGTCGGCGGGGCGCTTCTGCATCGCGCGCTCGATGACGCTCTGGAACGCAGGAGAGATGGTGGCGTTGGGCCGCGCATCGGTGACCCGAGGCACCGGGGCTTCGTAGTGCTGCGTCAGCACGCTGATGGGCGTCGGGCCGTCGAAGGGTTGCTTGCCGCTGACGAGCTCGAAGAGCAGACAGCCCAGCGAATACAAGTCAGAGCGCGGGTCGAGGTTGTCTCCGCGAATCTGCTCGGGAGACATGTACGCCGGCGTGCCGATGAAATCGCCGGTGGTGCTCTTGCGCCCTTCGGATTCCTGCAGCTTCGCGATGCCGAAATCGAGCAACTTCACCTGGTCGTCGCCCGACTTGCGGCGGCGCACGAGCATCACGTTCGCGGGCTTCAAGTCGCGGTGAATGATCCCCGCCTCGTGCGCTTCCTGCAGTGACGACAACAGCTGCGCGCCGATGCTCGCGGCCTGGCCTTCGCCCATCGGGCCGTGCGCCTTGAGGTGCCACGCGAGGTCCTTGCCGGGCACGTATTCCATCGCGATGAAGAGCCCGCCGTCTTCGAGCTCGCCTGAGTCGAACACCTGCACCGTGTTGGGGTGCGAGAGCTTGGCGACGACGCGCGCTTCCTGGAGGAAACGACTCTTGAGCGCCTTGTCGACCGCGTGGTCGGGCCGCATCAACTTGAGCGCGGCGACCTTGCCCATGCGCACGTGCTCGACCTTGTAGACCGCGCCCATGCCGCCTTCGCCGAGCTTCTCGAGGATGCGGTAGCGCGCGTCGATGAGCTTCTCTTTGAGCGGACCGTCGAGCGTGTCCGACGTGCCAGACAGGCCGCGCAAATCGCAACCGCACGCCGGGCAGAAGTTGGGCTCACCGTCGAGCTGCTTGGCGCACTGCGGGCAGTTGATGGGAGCGGTCGAAGGCGCGGGCGTCTCCGTCGCTCCGGGTTGCGAGCTGGGGCGGTCGACGGCGGTCTCGCGATCAGCAGCCAAGGCTCGCAGACCGTAGCCTTAAAGCCCTACTGCGTCGCGTTCGTGGCCCGCAGTGTCACGTTGCCGCTGACGATCGGATGCGCGGTCGCGTCGTCGAACTGCAGGCTCGGCCACCAGCGCGCGAACTCGGTCGCGACCTCGGGCTCGACGCTCTGGCCGGGCTTTGGCGTGACGATGGTGACCGGCGGCGCGCTCTTCGACGCGGCGAGCACGCTCCGCTCGATGGGCTCGGTCCACGAGTGGTACGCGAGCGTGAAGAGTCCCCAGTGAATCGGGAAGAACACTTTTCCCCTCAGCATTCGATTCGCCGCCACAGCCTGCTCCGGGCCGATGTGCCAGTCGGGCCAACCGCGGTGGTACTGGCCGACTTCGATCATCGTGACGTCGAAGGGGCCGAGCTTCTCTCCGATGTCTTGAATCGCGGTGAAGAGCCCGGTGTCGCCTGAATAGAAGACGCGGTGCTGCGGGCCGATGAGCGCGTAGCCCGACCAGAGCGTCGCGTCTTTGTCGAGCACCTGCCGCCCCGACGCGTGACGCACCGGAGTCGAGACGATTTCGAGGCCGCCGACCCTGAGCGAGTCCCACCAATCGACCTCGACGATCTTCTCGTTCGGAATTCCCCAGTATTCGAGGTGCGCGCCCACGCCGAGGGGCACGATGAATCGGTCTGTCTTGTCTTTGAGCGCGACGACGGTGCGTTGATCGAGATGGTCGTAGTGGTCGTGCGAGATGATGACCGCGTCGAGCTTCGGCAACGCATCGAGCGCGATGAGCGGAGCGAAGTAACGCGTGGGCCCAATCCACGTCAGTGGACCGACGCGCTCGCTCCACACAGGGTCGGTGAGCACGCGGTGGCCGTCGAGTTCGATGAGCGTGGTGCTGTGGCCCATCCACGTGATGCGCAGACCAGTCGCGGGAGGCACCGCGTAGAACGCGGGTTCCATCTGCTGCGTCTCGACCGTGCCCGGCTTCGGCGTGGCGTTCTCGCTGACGTTGAACATGCCGCTCACCATCTCGAAGTGATTCACGATGGGCTCGGGGTTCTCGAAGGCGCCGTCCTTCCACTGCTTGCTCTTCTTCATGCGCTCGAGGCGCTCACCCGTCGCGCGGTGGCCGAGGCCTTCCCACGCCTGCGGGAGCACGACGATGACGGTGAGCACGAGGACCGCGAGCAACGCGAGACCGGCACGCTTCAGCAAGCGACGGATCATTGAGGTGGCGATGATGCTCAGGCGCGGCGCGCGCGGCCACGATTTCGGCGAACCTTCACGTAACTTAAGCCGCGTTCTCGGGAAGTACTGGTGCGATCAGGGGCGCTTCGGCTTGCAGGCGCGCACGACGCGTTCGAAGGCGCGCAATCGTTCCAACGCTTCGGGTCGTTCTCGCTCTGGTACGAGGCTCAGCATGCGCTCGTAGTGTTCGAGCGCAGCGTCGCAGTCGCGTGCGTCGAGGCCGATGCGCATCTGGAGTGACGCAAACGGGAGACTCCACGGCGCGAGGCGCGCGCCGCGTTGGGCGAGCTCGTTCGCGCGCTCGAGGCGCCCCTCAGCGAGTTCGACGTTGGCGGCGAGCAACAGCAGCGAGGGGTCCTCGGGGTGCGCGGCGACCTGTTGCTGAAGCAGCTTCGCGTCGGCGTCAGCGCTGTACTCGCCCCAGACTGCGACGGAGACCGCGGGCTCGTCAGGAAACTGCTGAACGAGCTCGGTCGTGTCCTCGCGGAGCGCGACCCGCTGAGCGACGACGACTCGCCCAGGCACTGGCTGCGGTGCGAGGTCCCTGGCGAGCTGAAGTTCTTCGCGGCTGCGCTCAATGGCTTGATGGACAGTTGCGCGCAGGAGGTGGACTTCCCACGGTGCGAGCTCGACGGGCGGCTCGAGACGAGGTGTTCGTCGAAGCGACGTCTGCCAGCCGCGGAAGGTGCCGTTGCGCACGTAGCGGGAGATCTCGGTCTGCAGTCGCGATGCGTCGTCGAGCGGGAAGACCTCGGCCATGAGCTGCTCTTCGGTCTGTCGGCTCCGCAACGCAGCGAACAGCCGACGCAGGCGCGGCTCATCGTGGTTGATCAAATAGTGAACCCACGCCCACGCCGAACCGTAGAGCTCGTGCGGGTCGCCCTTCCATTGACGCAGCTCCGCGAGCGAGAGCACGCGACCGTAGGCGTCGCGAGCGCGGCGCACGTTCCATCGACCCATCAAGACCGTCCGTGGGTCGGTGAAGTCCGCGTCTTCGAAGAGCGTCGCGAGGCCTTCGGCGAGCCAGCGCGGTTG
>JAEUJS010000014.1 GCA_016792935.1 Archangium sp.
CGGAGCGAAGTGATGGCGGCGAAGAAGAAGCGCGCGGTGTCGAGTGTGTCTCGCCACCATTGGGTGCCGCCGTTGGTGATGGGCGCGCTGCAGGTGCTCCTCGTCTCGGTGCCGACGTGGCTGCGCGCGCACCACTTCGGATTCTCGAACTACGACTTCGGCATCTACAGCCAGGGCGTGGCGCGGCTCGCGGTGGATCCACCGAACCCGTGGCTAAGTGGGCGGCAGATTTTTCTCTTCAACGACCACTTCGATCCCATCCTCTTCGTCGTGGCTCCGTTCGCGCGCGTGTTTCCAGCGGCGGAGGTCGGGTTGGTGGTCGAAGCGCTCTGCGCGTTGCTCGCGTTGCTGCCGTTGGCGTGGCTGGCGAAGCACGGACGCATCACGAACGCGACGCACTGGCTGCTGACTGCGCTGCTGGCGATGCACCTCGGCGTGACGCAGTCGCTCGGTTTTCCGTTTCATCCGACGACGTGGGCGATGGCTCCGATGGCGTGGATGTTGGCGGCGCTGATGCTCGAGCGCTGGCGCACGGCGTTGGTGGCGTTGCTGTTCCTCCTCGCGTGCAAAGAGGAGTTCCCGTTCGTCGGGTTCGCGCTGATTCCGTTCATGTGGACGAAGGCGCCGCGCAAGTGGACGTGGACGTGGATTGCGTTGAGCGCAGCGTGGGGCGTCTTCGCGTTCATTCTGCGGCCGCGCCTGGTGGGCGACGTGATGCCCTACGCGTCACAGCCGTTTCAGGGCGCAGTGAGCGACCGCTTCGCACCACATGTCCTCGCCGGAGCAGGTGATTGGCTGGTCGCGTTCTTGCCGCTGATCATCTGGCTCGTCGCGAAGAAGAAGGCGAAGGGTGAGAAGGAGATGTCTCCCTCTCCCTCGGGGAGAGGGGCAGGGGTGAGGGAGCACATCTTCCTCTCCCTCACGCTCGCCCCGATGCTCGGCATCCGCTTCCTCGCGATGGCCTGGCGCGACCACTACAGCGCGGTCCTCACCTCCGCGGCCGTCCTCATCCTCGCCGCGTGGATCGGCAGCGAACTGAAACCGCGCTGGTGGTTGACCGCCCTCACGCTGATCATCGTGCTGATCAACGCCGAGCCGCTGCTGAAGCGAGACTTCAAATCAGTCACCAACGAGCAGGGCTGGGGCGCCTCGCACGGCTGCGAAGACATCGACGGCCGCAGCAAGGCCATCGCCGACGCGCTCGAGCTCGCACGCAAAGCGCCCGGCCCGATTCTCGTCGGCGGAAATCTCCTCCCGTGGCTCGCGGAGCGCAGCGACGTCTACGCCTTCGGCGGCCCGCAGGGAGACACGGTGAACGCCGTCACCTACCTCCTCGAGCAACCGCGCTGCGGAGACACCTGGGCGCGCGCGCTCGAACACCGCGAGCTCGACGCGTATCGAGCGCGTTCGAAGCCGCGCGTCATCATCGAGGACTGGCACGTCATCCTCAGCACGGACTGAGCGCGCGCGAGGCAAAACGCCACCACGCACCAAGACACGACGGTGCACCACGGAACGTGTGTTGCACTCGGGCGCGCGCATGACCAGCCGACCCCTCCTCGTCGCCGTGCTCGTTGTGTCGCTCTCTGCACACGCAGTCGACTGCCCCGCGCCGAAGGACGCGAAGGTCGGCAGCCTCGCGCACCAGAGCGCCGAAGCGCGCCTCAAGTTCATGGCGCAGCGGTTCCAATCTGAATCCGACGCAGCGAAGCGATGGACCGGCGGCTGGGGTGGTGGCTACGCGGCGGGCACGCTGGTGCAGCTCGCGCTCATCGGCGTCTTCCCCAAAGAAGATCAACCCGACTGGTACTGGGGCGCGCTCTCGTGTGCGGTCGGCGTCGCGTTCTCGGTGCTCGGCCCGCTCGAAGTGCTCGACGCGGGACCCATCTTCGCGAAGCGCGCGGCCGACAACGACGCCACCGACGAACAGAAGACCTGCGAGCTCGTCGCCGAAGGAGAACGCATGCTCAAAGAGGGAGCGGAGGCCGAGAAGTTCAGCCGCGCGTGGTTCCTCCACGCGGGCAACGTGTTGTTCAACGCGGGCATCGGTCTGGTGCTCGGGCTCGGCTACGGCCGCTGGACGTCCGCGGTCATCAACACCATCAGCGGCGCGGTCATCGGAGAGCTCACCATCTTCACCTCGCCCAACCAGCTCGATGCGGGCTGGAGCGAGTACCTCATGGCGCCGAGTGAGAAGAGCAGCGTGTCGATTCAGCTCGTGCCAACGGGCGGTCCTGGTCTCGGCGTCGTCGTTCGCTTCTGATCAATGGCAAACTGATCAGTGCAATGAATTGCAACGTGTGCAGGTAAATGCACAGTCGATCACCGAAGTCTCCTCAGCAGCCCGCAGGCAAACACCTTGCAGTGCGTGATCTCATGAGAACTCTCCTCTGCAGCGTGGTGCTCGTTGCGAACCTGGCGATGGCCGACGCCTGGGCGTGGGACGGAACGATGACGCTCACCACCGACGCCGGCAAGAAGATGGTGTGGACGGTGAAGCGCGAGAACGGAGAGGTCCTCATCACCGGCTCGCACCCGAACTGGACGTGTGAGCACCGCGCGAAACCCGACGCGACTCCGATTTCGACCATCAAGAAGCGCGACGGCAAGACGACGAAGATTACGTACACCGCGACCGGCGCCGAGATGGAACGCAGCGACGCGCAGGGCAACGTCAGCAAGCTCACCGTGAAGCAGTCCAACCTGTGGGACGCCGACTCGCTCGACGCGCGCCTCGCGGCGATTCCGTGGACCAAGGGGAAGAAGGTGAAGTTCCACCTCATCGACGTCGATGCCGGTGATGGCTCCGTCTACCCGATGGTCGTCGAATACGTGGAAGAGGCGACGTGCGGGCCGGTGAAGTGTCACCACGTGAAGCTCGCGGTCGATGACTTCCGGCGGCTCTTCGCTCCGACGTTCGACTACTGGTACGGCACCGACGCGGCGGCGAAGTATCTGAAGCACGAGGGCGAAGGTCTCTCCTTCACGGCGGCGAAGTGAGCGCGACATGAAGACCAACGAATCGCGCAGTGGAGAACCGACCAGGGGCGGTTCGGAGCGAGCAGGCAAGTGGCTGGTGCTGGTGGCGTTCATGTTCGCCGCGGGCCTGAACCAGGCGCTGTGGCTCAACTTCGCGCCGTTGCTGACGCTGGTGCAGACGCGGTACTCGGTGAGCGAGACGGTCGCGTCGCTGCTCGTGTTGGTGTTCCCGCTTGTCTATGTGTTGCTCTCTGCTCCGGCGGGCGGATTGACGGACCGGCGCGGTTACCGCTGGACCCTGGTGTTCGGCTCGGTGGTGCAGGCAGCGTTCGCGTGTCTGCGCATCTACGACGGGAACTTCTGGGTGCTGCTGGTCGCGCAGACGGGCATCGCGGTGGCGCAGCCGTTCATCGTGAACAGCATCTCGAAGTTGGTGGCCGACTGGTTCCCGAAGGATGCGTCGGCGTTGGCGACGGGGCTCGGCACGATGGGCATGTTCCTCGGGATGGCGGCGGGCATGGCGGCGACGCCTCCGCTGGTGCAGGCGTACGACGTACGCGGAACGATGATGGTCTTTGCGGTGCTGTCTGTTCTGTGTGCCGCGGTCGTCGTCGCGTTGGTGCGCGCACAGGGGCCGGCGGTGGCGGACGAAGAGGTGCCGATGAAGACGCTGCTGAAGAACGGGCAGCTCGTGGTGCTGTTCGTCGTGGCGTTCCTCGGGCTCGGCTACTTCAACGGGCTGACGACGTGGCTCGAGCCGATGCTGGCGCCGAACGGGTTCGACGCGGTGAAGGCGGGCAACATCGGCGGCGTGCTGATTGTCGGAGGCATCGTCGGGTCCATCGTGATTCCCGCGCTCTCGGACAAGTTCCAGCGGCGCAAGCCGTTCCTGGTGGGCTCGGTGATGGTGGCGCTCGCGTTGACGGTGCCGGTGTGCACGTCGCGCGATGAGACGCTGGTGATGGTCGCGAGCGCGGGCCTCGGCTTCTTCTTCCTCCCTGCGTTGGCGCTGATGCTCGACATGTGCGCGGCGATCGCTGGTGAGAAAGCCGCAGGCGCAGCGACGGGCCTGTTGATGCTCTTCGGCAACGCGGGCGGAGTCGTCGTGGTGATGGTGATGGACGCCGCGAAGGGCGACTCGAAGACGTGGGACAACGCGACGTACGTTCTCTACGCGGTGGTCGTGCTCGCCATCGGCATCGCAGTGGTCGCAGCACGCGAGACGATGAAGTTGATCCGCTCTCCCGCCCCTGCGGGAGAGGGTTAGGGTGAGCGGAAGTCCGGTTTCTCACCGAAGTTGAAACGGACGCGCGCGTACGCACCACCCGAGCTTGATCATCAACTTGCCACGGCACGCGCACTGCTCAGCGCAGCGACATGGCACTTCACAGAACACGAGTCGGTATCCGGTTCGCTCGACTGCTTCGGCGTCACGGCACCTCAACCGAACGGCTGGTGTACTCGGCGCTTCGCGGCCGACAGTTCTTCGATGCGAAGTTCCGTCGGCAACATTCGGTCGGGCCGTACTTCCTCGATCTCGCCTGCGTCGAGCTGCTCATCGCGATCGAACTCGACGGCCGTCATCACGCGGAGCGAACTGAAGAAGACGAAGTGCGTGATGCGTATCTCGGAGCGCACGGTTGGGTCGTGCTTCGGTTCTGGAACACCGAGGTGTGGGAAGACTTCGAGCGATTTCTCGAGAAGCTTGCGCTCGTCATCGAGCTTCGGCGGGATGATCTGCCGCGGAAGACTGACTTCCCCTCACCCTGACCCTCTCCAGGGGATCTTCGCGCCAATCGCGCTAAGTCGACACACCATGACCACGCCCAACCGAGTCACCGTCGAGCGCGACGGCCACGTGCTGCTCATCGGCATCAACCGCCCCGAGAAGCGCAACGCGTTCGACCTCGCGACGATTGATCAACTCGGCGCCGCCTACGAAACGCTCGGCACCGACGACTCGCTCCGCGTCGGAGTTCTCTTCGGGCACGGAGATCATTTCTCCGCCGGCCTCGACCTCACCGAGGTCGGCCCCGCGGTCGCAGAGAAAGGCCCCGAACAAATCGCCGGCAGCTTCAGGTTCGACCCGTTCGCCGTGTGGCGTCCACCGGTCCCCAAGCCGGTGGTCATGGCGGTCAGCGGCATCGCCTTCACGCTCAGCATCGAGCTCGCCCTCGCCGCCGACATCGTCATCGCGTCGAAGTCAGTCCGCTTCCGTCAACTCGAAATCGGTCGCGGCATCATGCCGTTCGGCGGCGCGACGCTGCGCGCTCCCGCGAAGCTCGGCTGGGGCAACGCGATGCGCTTCCTGCTCACCGCCGAAGAATTCGGAGCCGACACCGCCCACCGCATCGGCCTCGTTCAAGAAGTCGTCGAGCCCGGCCAACACGTCACGCGCGCCAAAGAGCTCGCGCACCTCATCGCGAAGCAGGCCCCGCTCGGAGTCAGAGCCACGCTCGAGAACGCCCGCGTCTCCGAGTCGCAGGGTCAGCAGGCGGCGATGGCGCACTTGAAAGCGCAACTCCCGAAGTTGATGGCGAGCGACGACGCCGTCGAAGGAATGACGAGCTTCATCGAGCGCCGCGAAGCCGTCTTCAAGGGCAGCTGAGCTACGGCAGACACTCGCCGCGCACGCTGAGGCTGAGGTTCTGCTCGTTGGTGACGAACTCGAGCGTGTCGGCCAGCACGCCTTCGCGCGCACACGTCAGTCGCACGGCAATTTCGCGCCGCTCGGCTGGCTGCAACGTGAACGCGCCCGGGGTGATTTCCATGCGGTTCGGGCCCGTGGAGAACGATCTCACCATCGTCGCAACACGCCGCGTGTTCGTGAGCGGCACGCTGAAGTCCACGCTCTGCCCGACGCGCAGCACTCCAATCTCGAGGTCCACGTTCGGGGTCTCGAGCGCGCCCGAGCCAAGCCCAGAGAGACGAAGGGTCTGCTCCTCGCAGAGTGGACTCAGACGGACGCGCAGTTCCTGCAAGTGCAAGCGTGAATCTGTCGGCGTGAAGTCGATGGCGAGCTGCAGCGACGGACGCGTGACGAGTCGCGTGGAGAACGGCTCCGCGAGCATCGAGAGCTCGGGCCGGTCGCGGTGGTCGAGGTCGAAGAGCTGCTCCTTGCGCATGAACGTCTCGACCTCGCCGAAGTCGACCTCTGCAGGCAGCGTCTTGCACTCGTACGCCGGCGGTTCCGGCGCAGGGTCACACACCAGCGGAATCGCCGGCGTGCTCGCGAGCAACAACACGCGCCACATCACTCGCACATCCCATTCACGAGGAAGTGGATGGTCTGCGCGCCGGCCTGGAACTCGAGCGAGTCGGTGACGAAGCCTGAGGTCCCGCAGGTCAGCCGCACCACCACGTCCACTCGTTGTGCGGGCTCGAGCGTGAACTGGCTGGGGATGATCTCGATGCGATGCGCCCCCTGCGTGAAGCCCGAGACCGAGAGCGGCGTGCGGCGCGTGTTGGTCAGCGGCACGATGCGCTCCACGCGTTGCGCGCGCGGCGTGACGCCGAAATCCAGCTCGGCGCTCGGCGTCTCCAGCGCTCCCGAGCCGAGACCGACGAGCCGAATCGTCTGCTCCTCACACTCGGGGTTGAGCCGCACCTTCAATTCCTGCACATGGAGCTTCGCGTCACGCGGAGTGAAGTCCACCGCCAGCGCGAGCGACTGGAACTGAATCGTCTGCCGCACGTCGAACGGCTCGGAGACGGGGCTCAGCTCGAGGCGGTCGCGGTTGTCGAGCCCGAGGAGCCGCGTCTTGCGCGTGAACGTCTCCACCTCTCCCAGGTCGAGCTCAGCGGGCAGCGCGCGGCACTCGTACGCCGGCGTCTCAGGCGGCGGGTCGCAATTCCGCGGGATGGCGGGAACACTCGCGAGCAGGAGAAGGGCGCGCCACACGCTTTACGACTCTAGCGCGCGACTACGGCAGACACTCGCCGCGGACCGTGAAGTCGAGAAACTGCTGACTCGGCTCGAGCGTTCTGAAGTCGATGCGGTCGAGGAACGGACCGGGACTCATGCAGCTGAGCCGGACCCGCACTTCGCGGCGTTCGCCCGGCTGCAGCTCGAAGAGCGTCGGCAGGAGCTCGATGGAGTTGGGCGCGGTGCCCGAGACCGAGGTCGTCTCACGACGCGTGTTGGTGAAGGGCACGAGGAGCTCGACGGGCTCCGACTGCGGAGTCGAGCCGAAGTCGAGGTCGAGGCTCGGCGTCTCGATGGCTCCGGAGCCGAGGCCGATGAGTCGCATCGTCTGCTCCTCACACGCCCGGCTCAACCGAACGCGGAGCTCAGCGACGTGCATCCTCGCGTCACGCGGGGCGAACTGCAGGTGGAGGAAGGGCCCCACTTCGCCCTGGGCGATGCGCGCGGCAAAGGGAGCGTCGACGATGCTCAGCTCAGGCAGGTCGCGCGGGTCGAGGTGAAAGGCCTGCTCGGCAAGTCTGAACGTTCGCACTTCACCAAAGTCGATCTCCGCGGGGAGCGTTTGGCACTCGTACGGCGGCGGCGGCGGCGGACATCCGGTCGGCGGCTGGAGACTTGCGAGAAGAATGAGAGCGCGCCACACGCGAGTGACTCTACCGCGCGTACCCTCGTTCGCGCTGATGTGAATGGCGACGATTGATCAGCTCGCGGAGTTGGCTACCCATCGTCAACCCGGTCACTTCGCCGCGACGTCAGCGCTCAGGCCGGCGACCCAGACTTTGTGCTCGTTGCCGTAATAGAGGTACGCGCGAGAAGCAGGGCCGACGTATTTCCCGGGCACCGCGGCGACGAGCGACACGGGAACACGACGCGTTTCCTTCGGCGTCATGCCGCGCCAGTACAGCACCACATCGCGCCCGCGAATTTCGTACGCGTCGATGCTCCTGGCCTTCACGAGCTCCTTGAGCTGATCAACGCGGGGCTCGAGTCCACCCGGCACACCGACGATGGCGACGACCGTCGGAAGCTGCGCATCAGTCAGATTGGTCACCCGCGCGGTGGCCTCGACGAGATCGCCTTCATTCAGCGCCGCCTTCGACAGCGACACCTCGAGCCCGACCTTCGTCTCTGGAGAGCTCTCGGGCTTCACGCGGAAGCTCTTCACCGAGACGCTCCAGGGCAGCTGGCCGCCGTCTGATTGCACCAGCTCGATGGAGTGCGAGCCACTCGCGACCAGCTCGGACGCGTCGGGGAAGGTGAGCTCGGTCTGCGTGGTGCCGTCGTACTTCACGGGCGAACCGAGCGGCTTGCCGTCGACGAGCAGCTGCACGGAGCCGGGCTTGCGCGAAGCCGAACGGACCTTGTCGTATTCGAGCACCGCACGCAGGGCGAGCACCGTGCTCTGCGTCGCGCCGTAGCTGCCGTCTTTGCTCGCCTCGGCCAGACCCTTGATGGCCTTCTCGACGTTGGGAGTGAACTCGGCCGAGCCGCTGCGCAGCCAACCGACGACCGCGAACGCCGTGGTCTCGATGCCGAGCGAGATGCCGGTGGAGCCGACGATGCTCTGGGTGCCGCCGCCGACCATGCCCTTCTCGGCCTGCTTGCTCGCCAGCTTCGCGAGCATCTTGTTGGCGCTGGCTTTGTCTCCGGCCAATTGCATCACATTGCTGGCGACCGCAATGACATACGAATTTCCGGACGTCTCACCGGCGGTCCGCACGCGAGCGATTTCGGCGGACAAGTCCTTCGCCGACTGACCGGATTCGAGCAGCGCCCAGGTGATGTACGCATCAGAGGTGTCCTTGTCCTCAATCCACGTGTGCAGCGCGCGGCGAGCGCGATTGAAGCCGCCCTTGCCGTCCTTCTGCTTCAGCAGCCACGCCTTGGAGCGCGAGAGCATGTCGGCATCGACGCTCCGCACCTTCGACATGTCCGTGAACTCGAGAATGCCGTAGGCGGTGAGCGCTTCGTGGCCGGGGTCTTCACCGAACCACTCGTAGCCCTTCTGCTTGCACTCGAAGCCAGTGAGGCGCTTGTAGCCGCGGTCGAGCTTGTCGGTCGCATCGGCGACGACCTTCGCGTCCGAGCCGGAGTGCGTCTTGAAGTACTGCAGCGCCATCGTCATCGGGTACGTGGTGGACGAGGTCTGCTCGAAGCAACCGCTCGGCTCCTGAACGAGGGCCTTGAGCGCGGTGCTCAAATTCCCCGCGGGAGACGGATAGATGACGATGCTGGTGCTGACGCTCCCGGGCACCGTGTCCGGAGCGAGCGTGACCTCGAACTTCGCGCGGCCACCAGCAGTGAGCAGCCCACCTCCGGCCTGCTGCACAGGGAAGCCCTTCGGCGCGATGGTGAGCGGGCGCGTCAGCACATCTTCATAACCACCAGCGCTCGCGGTGAAGACGAGGTCAGCGGTGCGTGAGCGCGGAGGAATCAGCAAGTCGACGACCCGACGCGCGCGCTCATCGGACTTCAGCGACAACCCCGGAGGCGCGGCGAAGCGGAAGTCGGCCTTGGAATCCAGCTTCATCGAGACGGAGGACAGCGGCTCCTTCGTGCCGTTCACGAACGCGATGGGCAGGCGCACGACATCCCCTTCGGTGACCTCGAGCGGGAGTTTGGCCTCGACGTAGAAGGGCTTCACGGAGTCGAGCTTCACGACGCTGGTGCCGAGCACGCCGGTCTTGTCGAAGCCGTCGGCCGCGACCTTGAACGAGGTGACGGCGTCGGAGAGGCCGAAGGTGACGCTGGCTTCTCCATTCGCGTTGGTGACGGTGGCGGCGGACCAGAAGAGCGTCTCGGAGAAGTCGAGGCGGTCGTTGGGCTTGCGGCCCGGGCGCACCTGATGCGCGTATTCGCGAATGGTGACGAACGCGATGGGCACGGCCATTTCGCCGGCCATGAGGAGGCCTCCACGCGCGGCGACCTTCGCCTCCTCTTTCATCTTGCGGTCCCCGGCCATGATGTTCTTCGCCGGCTCATCGGCGCGCGGCTGCACCGGAGGCGGCTTGGCGGCGACAGGCGGCGGCTGTTTCGCAGGCGCGGCGACCGCGGGCGGAGCGGGCGGCTCGTTCCGCACGACGTCGGGCTTCCTGGGCGGCATCGCGTTGGGACGCGGACGCGCAGCGCCAGGGTCGGCTGGAGCGATGCCACGCGGCACGCCCCCGGGCGCTCCACCGAAGGCCGCGCCGTCCATGTCGGCGACGCCGGAGGCCAACTCGAGCGTCAGCTCGTTCTGATTGTCGCGCATGGCAAACGCGCGGCGGCCCTCGTCCTGCTCGCGGTTGATGAAGTCAGACACGTTGTAGATGGCGAACCGGCGCCAGCCCTGCGTGCCGAGCAGCAAGTCGACGGCGAGCTTGCTCTTCGGGTTGGCGGCGTCGAGGTACACGTGGGCGTCGGCGAGCTCCTTCACGTCGTTCTCGAGGAACACCATGACGGGGAGCGAGGGCGCCTGTTCGCGACGGTCAATCAATTCCTGTACAGAATCATCGGTGACGGTCAAACCAACCATCGCGGGGCCGGGCTTGCCGTCGATGAGGGTCTTCACCTTGAGGGTGACGTTGCCTCCGGGGACGTAGCGGGCCTTGTCGGGCTCGACCTTGATGGTGAGCTGCTTCTTCGCCTCGCGGAAGAGCAGGCGTTCAGCGAGCGGAGTGCCGTCGCGCTTGTCGGTGACGGTGGCGATGAGCACGCCCTCGGCGTCCCTGGCGTCGAGCTCGATGGACTTCTGGGTGAGGGAGAGCGTGGCGTTCGAGAGCTCGACGTCACGCTGGCGCAGAGAGACGACGACCTGGCGGTCACCGGTGAATGAGACGAGGAGCCTGGCCTTCTCGCCCGCACGCACGGTGTCGGAGGTGGAAGAGATGGTGGCTCCCTCGTTGACGACCGCGGGGAGCTTGACGGTCTTCTTCACGTTGGCGGGCTCGGTGACCTGCAGCGTGTACGACTCGCCCTTCTCGGGAGTGAAGCTGAAGCGGCCGCGGCCTTCGTGTTCTGTCTTGAATTGAGCGACTTGTTTGCCTTTGGAATTGGTGATGACGCCGGCGATGTCAGCGGGCTTCTGCGAGAGGGTGCGGCCCTCGAGGTAGACGCGCGCGGGGAGACCGGCGACGAGGTCACCGCCCTCGGGGAAGAGGGTGATGTCGAACGAAGCGACGAGGAGGGGGATGGTCTTGCTCGCGGTTTCGACGACGCCGCCGTCTTCGATGGTGAAGGCGATGGTGCCTTCGCCGCGCTCGATGTTGGCGGGGAGCTTCAGGTTGACGGTGCAGTGGCCGGAGGCGTCGAGCGTGCACGGAGCCTTCGCCACGTCAGCGCCATCGACACGCGCGACGGCAGTGATTTTCGCGCCGGTGGGGACGCCACCTTCAGCGCGAATCGTCTCGAGGGTTGCTGAAACGGTGTCTCCGGGGCCGAAGCCATCGCGAGCGAAGACGATTTGCGATTTGAGGCGGGGCGGGCGGTAGACGCGCACGTCGAATTTGCGTTCACCGGGAGCGGCGCCGTAGGTGCCAGCGGCGAGCAGGGTGAATTCGCCGCCCGCGGTGTCGGCGGGGATGAGCCAGGAGAAGCCGAACGCGCCGTCCTGCACGAGGGAATTGCCGGCGGCGATGACGTCGCCTTTGGGGCCCTTGATGGAGACCTGGGCGTATTGCTGGCCGGGCGCGGGAACGTGCGAGCTGGCGTCGAGGACGACGCCGCGGACGTAGACGGTCTCACCGGCCTTGTAGACGGGCTTGTCGGTGGAGACGTGGGTGAGCTGGCGGGCGGTGCCACCGAGGCGTTGCGGGGTGGCGAGGTCGGCGGGCTTGGAGCCGGCGCCAGTGATGGCGAGGCAACACGCGCAAAGCAGGAGTCTGGACATGGTGGGCTCGGAACGTTCGAGGGGACGAAACGATCTGACGGGACGCCGCTTCAAAGCACGAGGCAGCGCGAAGATCCCCTCTCCCGCCCCTGCGGGAGAGGGTTAGGGTGAGGGGAAGTCGTTCAAGCGGCCAGCGCGAAGTTTCGACGCCGACGAAGATTCTGGCAGGTCCAGCGTGCGCGCCTCAGACGCTCGTAGCTCGCGTGGATCGTGTCAGCGTCGGTGATGTCGAAGCGGTCGACCATCTCAGAGCCGAGGGTGGTTGCGAACTTGAAGAGACGGCACGCGTCGTGTTCGAAGATCTCGTTTCCAGAAATCGAGTCGTTGTGTCGTCGGAGAATCTCCACTTCGGCATCGGAAAAGCATGGTCGGCCGTCTCGAAACTTGTAGTCCGCCGGGTCGTCTTCCCAGTGGTAGCCGACGCTGCGTTCGATGAGGTGCAGCCACAGCTGCATTGCGTCTTTGCGAGTGGAAATCGACGTTGGCATTTCGAAGCGCACGTGTGAGTCCTTTCGTTGCTGTGGAGAAATCTCTCTATCAAATGGGTCCGACATTCCTGGTCACACGCGCCAGTCGACGATGTCGTGATCATTGATGCGTTGGCGAAGTCGACGCACCTTTTCGTAGCTCCGGGGAATGTCTTCGAGGTCGAAGTGGTCGGCGAGGTTCGGTCCGATCGTTCGAGCAAGCCGCGAGAGCCGGAACGCGTCGCGCACAACGCGTTGGTCTTCGCACTGGTGGGCTTGTGCGACGAGCGCGCGGAGGCGTCTTACCTCTCGGGCGTTGAATCGTTTGCCGCTGCCGTACACGCGGTAGTCGGCTGGGTCGCACTCCGCGTCGAAGCGAACGTCGAGGCCAACGAGGTGGAGCCAGAGCCGCAGCGCGTCCTCACGACACTCGATCTTTTCCGGTAGTTCGAAGCGCACGTCAGCGTCGTAGCAAACGGGTCCGACATTCCTGGTCGGCGCCCTGGAAGTGGAGATCGTGGTGTGGCAGGAAGCGCGCGTGGCGCTGACCCGATCCGAGAACATGAGTCGCATTCGCTCGGCGGACACGGAGCCGGAGCTCATCGTTCGACGTGCGCTCACCGCTGCGGGCCTTCGGTATCGGCTGCACCAGAAGACACCGGGCGGAAAAGCGGACCTCGTGATGCCGTCGCAGAAGTTCGCGCTCTTCATCGACGGGTGTTTCTGGCACGGCTGCCCCGAGCACTATGTGCATCCGCGGAGCAACTGGCCCTTCTGGGACGCGAAGCTGCGCGAGAACGTGGACCGTGACCGTCGTCAGACGAAGGCGCTCGTCTCCGAGGGCTGGAAGTTCCTCCGCGTGTGGGAGCACGAAGTCCGCGAAGCACCGCTGAAGGTGGTCGAACGCATTCAGAAGCAGCTCGATGGAGCACGTCGCGCGAAAGCCGGCTGGCGTGTGGTGTTCGTGCGACCTGAAGGAGAGGGATCGACACTCGAGCGTCGACTGCACGAAGATCTCGCCGACGCAGCGAAGCAGCTGACGACGGTTCGGCAGCGGGTCACGGCGAAGAAGGGCCGCGTCGCAAAGGGCGTCGTGAGTCACTTGTCAGTCCCCGCCGCTAAGAAGTCGGGCGGAGGGATTTCAAATGATGCCAAGCAACGCGGGCGAGTCGCGTGAACGATGTACTGTGATGAAGTCAATTCCTGTCATCGATATCTTCGCTGGACCAGGTGGCCTCTCCGAGGGCTTCTCGCGATACGGAGAGCGTGACTGGAATTCGGTACTCAGTGAGCCACTGACTCGGGCTCCGAAACGCCGTGAGTCGTCGCTCAAGTTCAAAATCGCTCTGAGTGTCGAGATGGACGAATTCGCACATCGCACATTGCGTCTGCGGGCCTTCGTTCGTCTACTTAAGGAGGAAGGACACGAAGACGACTACTACGAGGCACTCTGCAAGGGCGAGGATGCCCTCGACGACCTCTATTCCAAGCACCCAAGTGCATTCAAGAGCGCAGACAGCCACGCGTGGCGCGCTGAACTCGGGAAGGTGCGGAGTGAGGAAGTTGATTCCCGAATCCGCGGCGCACTCGACGGCGCGGGAGAGTGGGTGCTCATCGGGGGGCCGCCCTGCCAAGCGTATTCGCTCGTCGGGCGGGCTCGGAATCAGGGCAAGACTGACTACGTTCCCGAGGAAGATCACCGGCACTTTCTCTACCGAGAGTACCTGCGAATTGTCGCAACACATCAACCGACGATCTTTGTTATGGAGAATGTGAAAGGCATCCTCTCGTCACAAGTCGATGGTGGATTCATCTTCCGGAAGATCTTGGAAGACCTCGGGGCGCCTGGTCGCGCGATTCGAAACGCGCCTGACAGAGCCCTCAAGTATCGCTTGGTACCTGTTGTCTCGAGCGCAACGGAGCACGAGCAATCAGATTTGTTTGCAGCGCCCAGGGATGCGGACTTTGTCGTTCGTGCGGAGGAGCACGGAATTCCACAAGCCCGTCATCGCGTGATCATTGTCGGAATTCGCTCGGATCATGCCGGGACGCTTCCGTTGCTTGCTCGCCGGAAGGCAGTTTCTCTCGGGCACGTTCTGCAGTCACCGCCAGTGCACGCCGGGGTGAGTGACGAATCGACTCCATGGCTTGAGGTTGTCGGACGAGCGCGAAGTGCAGCCTGGCTCGCACAGCTTGATTCGGAAGTACGCAGCGTTATCCATTCGGTGCTCGACGAACTGCACATCCCTCGGAAGGCGCGAGGCAACGAGTACATCCTCGGCCGGGAGTGGGAGTCCAACTATGCACCTGCTTGGTACGGCGCTGAGGGCCATCTTGGGTATCTGAACCACTCTACAAGGTCGCACATGTCGACCGACCTGCATCGGTACCTGTTCGCGGCGTCATGGGCGAAGCACCACAAGTCATCACCGTCGCTGATGGACTTCCCGAAACTGTTACTCCCGAAACACAAGAACGCGCGCGCCACAGCGCGAGGAGACGGTGGCTTTGCTGACAGATTCCGTGTCCAAGTTGCCGGGCGACCGTCCACCACTGTGACGAGTCACATCAGCAAAGACGGCCATTATTACATCCACCCCACTGCTGACCAGTGCCGAAGCCTGACTGTCCGCGAGGCTGCACGCCTGCAGACATTTCCTGACGACTACTTCTTCAGCGGCCCACGTACCGCGCAATATCATCAAGTCGGAAACGCGGTACCCGCGCTGTTGGCGGTTCAAATAGCTGAATCAGTTGCGGGCTTGTTGGGTCGGTAACAGACCCACTTGGCTTGTGCGGTCAACAATTCTAGCCTGTCGCCATGTCAAACGAGTGGCTTGATCCCAAATTTGATCGCTACCGAGCGTGGATCGCTGAGAAGCGAAATGCTGACCAAACTTGGGAGGAGATCGAACTGGGGGGCTTGCCGAAGCAAGGTCTCGACGCTTGGCTCGACGGGCTTGAATTGCTTCTGGAATATCCTTCGCTGGCGTCGGAGAAGTCCGAACGCGCTGCGGTTTGGAGGAGGATCGTTCTAGAGAAGCGCAATTGGGAGGAAGCGGCGATTCGCCAAGGCCAGATCCCGCTCGTGCTCGGGCAAGACGCACTGGAGCGAACTCTTTCAATTCCTCGCGACCCGAACAGCTCGTGGGCTCTGTATCGAGAGCACCTGAAACAGAACGCCTGGAAGCCCGATGCAATCGAAAGGCTCGAAGAGTCATCGTTCAAGATTCTTCGCCGGTTGCGCATCAAGACTAAGCAGCCCGATGGCGCCGTCAAAGGGATGGTTGTTGGGTACGTACAATCCGGAAAGACCGCAAGCATGGCCGGGCTCATGGCGATGGCGGCCGAATGGGGCTGGAATCTCTTCATCGTCCTCTCTGGAACGATCGAGAACCTCAGACAACAGACGGCGACTCGACTTGTCGGAGATCTGAATCGCGGCGGGAACCTCAGTTGGTCTGCTCTGGAGCAACCCCATCCGAATGCCTCCCACGGGCAACGAGCACAAGACCGGGAGTTCTCGGCAGCATCCAAGCAGCGCTACCTGATCGTTACGCTTAAGAACAAGACCCGCCTTGACAATCTGATCAACTGGCTCTCCGCTGACGCGAACACCTTGGCACAGATGCGAATTCTCATCATTGATGATGAGGCGGACCAAGCCAGCGTCGATTCTTCGCCAAAAGACAAGGAGGACCGAACTGCAATCAATCGACGGATTGTGCGGCTAACTCAATTGTCCGCCGCGGCAGTGAACTACGTCGCATACACGGCGACCCCATACGCGAATTTTCTGAACGAGGCGTTCTCCGAGTCGCTTTATCCGCGCGACTTCATTGTCGCGCTTCCTCAGTCTGACGAACACTTCGGAACGAAGCAGATCTTTGGGTCTAATGAGACTGACACTGGTCTTGGGATCACAATCGACGTCCCCGAGCCTGAACTGGAAGAACTCAAAGCTCTTCACACAAACCCGAAAGCGCCGATTCCGAAATCACTCTTGGCCAGTGTGACTTGGTTTTTGTGCGCTGCTGCCGTGTTTCGGCATCAAGGAATCGTAAAACCAGTCAGCATGCTGGTTCATACGAGTTCCCAGCAGAATCACCACAAGAACGTCGCGGAGGCGATTGCGCTCCTCATCGAAGAGACTTCTAGCTCGGAGATGCTCAGCCTTTGTGAGTCAACGTGGAAGCGCATCACCGCGATGTTGACGAAGCGACTCTTGGCCGAGCGATTCCCAAACTACGGGCGACTAGATGACTTGACGGACTATCCATCATTCGACTCACTGAGGAGGCACATCAAAGACATGATCGGCGTGACGCCATCGCACATTCCGATCGAGCAGCGACAGGGGGTCGACAAGCCTAAATACCATCGCGGCGTTCATGTCTGTATCGACAATTGCGCGAACAATGGAGTCAACGATGAGGGGGAATACGTACGACTCTGGTATCCAGGCAAGGATGCGCTTGCCGACCTCAAGTTTGCGCCGGCGTTCGTCGTTGTAGGTGGCACTACGCTCTCACGAGGGTTGACGATCGAGAATCTCGTCAGCACCTACTTCCTTCGTTCAGGCGCGCAGATGGACACATTGATGCAGATGGGGCGCTGGTTTGGCTTCCGACCGGGATATGAGTTGTTGCCGCGCATTTGGATGCCAGCGGAGACGAAGAAGAAGTTCGTGTTCATGACGAGTGTGGAAGAGGAACTCAGAGATGACTTAGCTCGGTTTATGGACCTAAATGCATCGCCGCTTGAGTACGGGCCGCGTGTAAAGACACATCCATCGGCCAGGTGGCTGGCACCGACCTCCAGGAACAAGATGAAGGAGGCACTCGAGGCTGAGTTCGACTTCTCAGGAGCGAACAAGCAAGAAACTCTCTTTTCGCCTGAGGTTCAGGTCCACAATCTCGAAAATGCTGAAAAATTCTTGGCAACTCTTGGACCAGCGCAACGCGCGATGAACGGTGAAGCGCTGGTGTGGCGAACTGTTGACAGCGCTCGCGTTACCGAGTTCTTGACGCGTCACAAGTTTCACCCGCGCCTGCGCTTCTTTTCGGATTTGGAGCCGTTCTCGAGATGGCTGGCGGACAACCAGAGTCGGCTTGACCAGTGGAGCGTTGTCGTGGGTGGTTCTAGGGAAGGTCGACCTTGGAGAGTTGGATCCGAGGCGATCGGAGTCGTCGATCGAACACAACTGGCGGACGGGCTCCCGAACGCTTTGCGACCGCGCGCCGCTGATGGATTGGCCATCGGAGTCTTGCGCGCTCCGGACCATCTCTTCGCTGACGTAGCCGTCCGGTTGAGCAAGCAAGAAGGGTCAACGAATGCTCACATCGCAAAAATTCGGAGCGCGAATGGCTTGACCCGAACCCCGCAGCTTCTTTTGTACAGAATCAACGGTGGAAGCCAGCCATCGAAGAGCGAGTCGCGCCTTGCACTCGGATCGTCCGTAGACTTGCTGGGTATTAGCATCTGGGTTCCGCTTGGTGCCGGCAAATCGAAGCAGAATTTTGCGACGCATCTAACGGTGCGAATTCCAGAGGAGATCAAGAACGAGGGCGACGACGTCGAAGGTGCCGCTTGATGACGTATCAACCACTCGAGCTGGCCTTCATGCAACAGTGCGGGAGTTCGCTACTCCGCGCCCTTCAGAATCAGGCGATGAATCCACTCGACCTGCTGGTGCGCGAGTCAGTTCAGAACAGTCTCGATGCCGCTGTTGATGCTGCCGTAAATGTTGATTTCCGGTTCGGTGAGCTCGATGCAGCGGATGTTCTTTCGTGTCTTGGAGAGTCTCAAGTCACGAAGAGGATGGCTGGGCGTGGCCTCAGCCGCCGCTTTCTCGAAATTCGAGACACCGGGACGAGCGGACTTACCGGGCCGACGAGCCTCAAGGAACTCGCACTCACGCCCGGCTCAGACCACGGCAATATTCTCAAGCTCATCTACGAGATAGGCCGAGCGCGAGCGGACACGACAGCGGGTGGCGCTTGGGGACTCGGCAAGACGGTGTACTACCGCGTGGGTTGTGGCTTGACGTTGTTCTACAGCCGAATCCGCGAAGGAAAAGGTTACGCAGAGCGGCTTGCTGCTTGCCTCGTCGAGGACGAACGCGAAGCAGATCGGTTCCAAGATGAGAGCGCCACTGGCGTTGGGTGGTGGGGAGCAAAGGGCGGTGGCCCCATCACAGACACTCCTACGGTCAGAAAACTGCTCTCGAAGCTCGGCATTGCACCGTTCGGTGAGAACGAGACCGGCACCGCAGTCTTCATACCGTTCTTGCGCAACGATCTGCGTCCGTCAGGTGACGCGCCATGGTCTTCGAATGACGCGGACTTCATTCGAGTGGCTCTTCAACGTTGGTACTGCATTCGACTCGACAATGAGCACTTTGCGTCAGGCGCGAAACTGACAGCACGCGTTGACGGTCGCCCGGTCAAGCGATTCGACATGCTGCCGTTGTTCAAAGTGACGCAGGCACTTTACCTGCGTGCCATCGGTCGCACAGGGCCGGACCTGCTGACGCTCGTGGCGCCAACCGCGAACGCACAAGTTGAGCCGGTAGTTGGCGTGCGCACGGTCGTTGCGGCAAAAAGTGTGGGCACACTCGCGGCGGTTCGACTAACTCCAAGTGATCTCAAAATGACGCCTCCGGACAACAATCCGCATCCAGCACTCGCCGCGCTCGGCTTGGTTCCGGATGGAGGAGCGCCGCTCGTTGCATTCATCCGACGACACGGAATGATCATTCGATGGGACCACCGAACCGACGCCAAAGGGTGGTCAAAGGGTGTTTCAATCGAAGAAGACAAGCACGCTGTAGCTTTGTTTGTCCCAACGCAAACCGCACTTCACGAGCAGCTCCTTCGTGACCTGAAGTGGAAAGAGGGCACGCTAGACGCGTACCTGCGTAGCTGCGAAATGGCGGATCATCACCAGTGGACAGATCCCGCTGGAATCACCGTTGTGAGTCGGATCCGCAGCAAAGTCTCTGACATCCTCAGGAGCTACTTGACTCCGGTCGCACCGACGATGACCACATCACCACTCTTGGCTGCGCGCGAGCTCGCAGACAGATTGCTTCCTCGGGGATTTGGGAGCGACGGTCGGCACGGCCCGCCGGCGGCTGAAGAGACGCCGTCAGGTCCGACAAAGCTGGCGAAGTCTTCCGACTTCGCTTTCACGGTCACAAATCTTGAGTTCGAGCA
>JAEUJS010000053.1 GCA_016792935.1 Archangium sp.
GTTGCGTTTCGCGAGTCACTCACCTTGCCGAAGACGCCGCTCGCAATCGCTCGCAGCAGTCACCGCACCGGCGAGCCCGCCTCAGGCACGGGCGGCAAGTTCACGCACGGAGTCAGCATGCGCATCGGGGTGCCGGCATCAGCCGCGAGACACACGCGCGTCTGACGAGGGGCGCTGTGCGCACACGGGTCGACGACCCCATCGATGCCGCATCGCTTCCCCTTGCCGCAGTCGACATCGTTGGCGCACGCATCGCAGCCGCAGATCCAGTTCCCTCCGGTCGTCGCGAGCTGCATCAACTCCGGTGGACACGCGGCCCCTCGGTTCGCGCACGGATGCGGAGGTGCGACGTATTCGGTCCACGGAACCTTGCAGCTCGGCAGCTGCGCGCGGCAATTCTCGAGGGCGACCGCAGCTGCACTCCGCCGCTGCGCGGCTCGATTCGCAACGCCCGCATCGGGAGCACCAGCCAGGACGAAGAGAAAGAGGAGCGTGCGCATGGAGGCCTCCGACGAGAGCCGCCCGAGTTTCATCCATTTGCGTCGTACAAAAACCGGTTCTCAGCCGATTTCCGTGCGGGCTCGTCAGCCGAGCGCCGCGCGCAGCTGACGGATCACCTCGTCGAGGGGCTGCCCGGTCGGAAGTGCGAGCGTGGCCCGTGCGGCCTTCTTCGCTTCAGGCCACTGCGCGCCTTCGATCTGATCGAACAACGACGCGCTCGCCGTCGTCCGCTGCGCCACCCTCGAGCGCCGCATTTCGGCTGGGCACGTCAGACACACCGTCAGGTCGCAGAGGGAATCGAGGCCCTGCTCGAACAGGAGCGCCGAGTCGATCACGCACGGGCGCGGCGTCACTTCGAGCCACTGCGCGATCGCGGCCTTCACCATCGGCACCAGCTTCGCCTCGAGCGCGCGGTCTCCGCCGACGATGCGCGCAAGCGCGATGGCGGGATTGAGACCGATCGCTTTCGCGCAACTGGCTCCGACGTGATCGAGGTCGAGCACCGGAAGACCAAGCGCTCGCGCGACGGTGGACTTCCCCGAGCCGACACAGCCCGTGATGCCGATGACGATCGCTCGCATGAGGAAGTGCTCCCTCACCCCGGCCCCCCCGGCCCTCTCCCCGAGGCCCGAGGGAGTCCGCATCACGGCGTGGGCTTGAGCATGCGCGCGTAGACCGGCGCCGGCACGTAGCCCTTCACGACTTCCTGCCAGCCATCGAACCCGACCATGCCGCGCACGGTACTCGACGAGATCTCAGCCAGCTCGCGCGGCGTCAGCACGAAGATCGTCTCCACCGATGCCTCGAGATCCTTGTTCACGTTGCGGATCATCTGCTCGTACTGGAAGTCGGTCGCGTTGCGCACGCCGCGCAGCAGGTACTTCGCTCCGAGCGACGCCGCGACGCGAACGAGGTACCGCCCGTCGAAACGCTTCACCGTGACGTTCGGCAGGTGCTTCACGCATTCCTGCAGAATCGCCACGCGCTCATCCATCGACCAGTTCCCCTTCTTCGAGGGGTTCTGACCGATGACGACCACCAATTCGTCGAACAGCTGCGCGCCCTGCTCCACCACCCACAGGTGTCCGTTGGTCGGAGGATCGAACGACCCGGCGTAGAGCGCGCGGCGCATGTCAGCTCACTTCGCGGCTTCGAGTGACTTCACGTAGGTCGCCTGATCCATCAGGCCATCGAACTCGGCGCCGCTCGGCTCGATCTCAATCAACCACGCCGCGTACGGATCATCGTTCACCGAGCCGGGGTTTCCGGTCACCGCGTCGTTGATCTTCGCCACCTTGCCGCCCACCGGAGCGAACAGCTCGCTGACCGCCTTGGTGCTCTCGATCACGCCGAACGACTCGTGGGCCTTCACGGTCGCTCCGACCTTCGGGAGCTCGACGTAGACCACCGCGCCCAACGCATCCTGCGCGTGCCAGGTGACGCCGACGACGATGTTGCCGCCGGACTTCTTCGCCCACTCGTGGTCCTTCGTGTACTTGAGATCGCTCGGGTAGTTGCTCATTTCAGTCCTCGAATCAGCCCTTCTTGTAAAACGGAGTCTTCACGACCTTCGCCGCCACCGGACGGTTGCGGATGTCGACGTGGAACGTGCTGCCTTCAGCGGCGAGCGCGGGCGGGACGTAGCCGATGCCGATCGCCTTCTTCGTGCTCGGGCCCATCGTGCCGCTGGTGACCTCTCCGACCTTCTGACCGTCTTTGAGGATCGCGTAGTGCGCGCGCGGAACGCCGGGCTCGGTGAGCTCGAAGCCGATCAGCTTGCGCGGAATGCCCGCGGCCTTCTGCGCCTCGAGCGCGGCCTTGCCGATGAAGTCACCCTTGTCCCACTTCACGATCCAGCCGAGGCCCGCCTCGAGCGGCGTGTGCTGATCGTCGATGTCGTTGCCGTACAGCGCGTACTTCATCTCGGTGCGCAACGAGTCGCGCGCGCCGAGGCCAGCAGGACCTGCTCCACCGTCGATGAGTGCGAACCAGAGTTTCTCGGCGCTGTTCGGATCGCAGTAGAGCTCGAAGCCGTCCTCGCCCGTGTAGCCGGTGCGCGAGATGATGCACCCCACGCCCGCCACCTCGCCCGTGGTGAAGCGATAGGTGCCGACCCCGTCGAGCGGCTTGCCGCACAGCTTCTGCACCAGCGCGAACGCCCTGGGGCCCTGCACGGCAATCTGCGCGTAGTCGTTGGAGCGATTGACCGGCTTCACCTTCTTCGCGTTCTCCGCCATCCACGCGAAGTCTTTGTCGGCGTTCGACGCGTTGACGCAGATGAAGATGTGCTCGGGCGAGAAGCGGTACGCGACGACGTCGTCGACGAACGTGCCCTTCTCGTTCAAGAGGCCCGCGTAAACGGCCTGACCGTCGGTGGCCTTCGCCAGATCGTTGGTGATCAACCGATTCGCCTCTTCGAGCGCGCCCGGACCCTTGAACTCGATCTCGCCCATGTGGCTCACGTCGAAGAGGCCGACGTTGGTGCGCACCATCTCGTGTTCTTGAATCAGGCCCGTGTACTGCACCGGCATGTCCCAGCCGGCGAAGTCGACCATGCGGCCACCGAGCTTGCGGTGAGCGGCGTTGAGCGGAGTGTGACGCGACACAGTGTCTCCCGGCTGAAGAAGCGCGGGCACCATACAGACTGACGCGCGATGTTCAATCACCGCGAACGTCGACCTCCCACGGCGGTGGCGCGAGTGCGTGGCGCGCGAGCTCGATGAAGGCGCGGACCCGATTCGACAGGAAGCGATGCGGCCGGTGGAGCAGCCACACCGCGCCCACGTCGACGGGCTGCCCCAGCACGCGCACCAGCCGCCCGCGCCGGAGATCCGCCGCACACACGAACTCGGGGAAGAGCGCGATGCCGAGCCCCGCAAGCGCCGCCTGCTGGGCATGCCACAGACTGCTGAAGTGGTGTCTGCCCGCGACCGCCACCAGCTCGACGCGCCCACGTCGCGCGAACGGCCAGCGAATCGGCGCTCCCTCGCTGGAGACGGTCAAGCAGTCGTGCTGGGTGAGCGACCTGGGCGTCGTCGGCTGGCCGCGCTTCTCGAGATAGCGGGGGCTCGCGCAGTAGCAGACCCGCGCCGTCCCCAGGCGCACCGCAGCGAGACTCTGGTCTGGCGCCCCGATGCGAAAGGCGGCGTCAAACCCTTCTTCCACCAGGTCGACCTTGCGCCGCAGGAGCTCCACTTCCACTCGCACCTTCGGGTACCGCCGCGCGTACGCCACAACCAGCTTGCCGAGGAAGGCCTCTCCGAACGTGGGGTCGGCCGTGATGCGCAATTTTCCCGAGGGCTCTTCGTGCGTGGCGATCACCGCCTGACGCGCTTCTTCCGCCAGCCGCACCAGCTCGACACACCGCTGCGCGAAGAGCAGCCCGTGCCGCGTAGGCGTCACCTTGCGCGTGGTGCGCTCGAGCAGGACCACGCCCAACCCGGCCTCGAGCACCGAGACACGCCGGCTCAGAGTCTGCTTCGAGATGCCCAGCCGCTGCGCTGCGCGGGTGAAGCTGCGGGCCTCTGCGACCGCCGCAAAGAGCCGCAAGTCGTCGAAGGTCTCACTGGTCCCAAACATGAGACAATCTGTATCATTTTTGAAGATTGTCCTCTCGAGTGAGGCACGGGAACCTGATGCATGGTCGACGTTCGAGTCGAAACGGTGATTGCGCGCGCGCCTGAGGTCGTCGCCGCGTTCGCGGGGAATCCAGGCAACGCGCCGCGCTGGTACGCCAACATCAAGTCGGTCGACTGGCTCACACCTCAGCCGTTGGCTGTCGGCTCGCGGCTCGCGTTCGTCGCGCACTTCCTCGGGAGGCGCCTGGCGTACACCTACGAGGTGCGTGAGTTCGACGCGGGCCACCTGGTGATGTCGACCGCGCAGGGCCCGTTCCCCATGGAGACCACCTACGAGTGGCGCAGCGAGGGCGACTCGAC
>JAEUJS010000015.1 GCA_016792935.1 Archangium sp.
CGCGCCCTTCACCACACCATTGCCACCATGAATCTGCAGACAGCGATCGATGATCCGCTGCGCAGCCTCGGTGCTGAACAACTTCGCGACCGCCGCCTCGTACGTCACGCGCGGCTGACCCTGATCCTTCGTCAACGCCGCCTGGTGCACGAGCAACCGCGACGCCTCGAGCTCGACGGCGGAATCCGCGAGCAACGCCTGCACGGCCGAGAGCTCAGCGAGCGGCGCTCCGAACTGCTTGCGCGTCTTCGAATACGAGAGCGCTTCGTCGAGTGCGCGGCGCGCCATGCCGACCGCGGCCGCACCGACCGTCGAACGGAAAATATCGAGCGTGGACAGCGCGAGCTTCATGCCCTGGCCTTCATCACCGAGGAGCGCCTCGCCACTTACCTCACACCCATCGAGCACCAACTCACCGATGGGATGTTCGCCCATCAGCTCCATCTGCTTGCTGACGCGGAACCCCTTCGCATCGGCCGGCACGACGAACGCGCTGATGCCCTTCGGTCCATCTCCGGTGCGAGCGAACACCGTGTAGTGCGTCGCGACGCCCGCGTTGCTGATGAACTTCTTGCCGCCGGTCAGCTTCCAGCCCGTGCCGTTCTCTTCTGCCTTCGTCGCGAGCGCGGCGACGTCACTGCCGGCATCAGCCTCGGTGAGCGCGAACGCGAACAGCGCATTGCCCTTCGCGACCTGCGGGAGCAGCTCGGCCTTTTGCGACTCCGAGCCCGCGAGCACGACGGGGTGACTGCCGAGCCCCTGCACCGCGAAGAGCGAGTCAGCCGCGGCGTTGCGGTACGCCATCTCTTCGCGCAGCACGCAGATCGAGAGCACGTCCACCTTGCTCGCGATACCGCCGTGCGCTGACGGCACGAGGTATGGATAGAAGCCGAGGCGCGCGACCTCTTCTTTGAGCTGCGCGTCGCTCATGTGGCCGTGTGGCTCGAGCGAGGTGAAGGCCGCACGCGCGCGCGCACGCAGCTCGAGGTGAGAAGGCGTGAGGAACGTCGCGGACATTTACTTTCCCTGGAAGCGGGCGGGGCGCTTGTTGCTGAACGCGTCGTACGCCTCGCGGAAGTCTTGCGTCTGCATGCACACCGCCTGCGCGCGCGCTTCGTTCTCGAGCGCGTTCCACAGGTCCATGTTCAGTTCGCCGTTGAGGAGCTCCTTCGTCATGCCGAGCGCGAAGGTCGGGCCGTTCGCCAGCCGCGTCGCCCACGCCATCGACTCTTCCATCACCTTCTCTTGCGGCACGACCTTGTTGAAGAGCCCGTACTTCTCGGCGGTCGGCGCGTCGATCACGTCTCCGAACATCAAGAGCTCGGTCGCGCGGGAGAGACCGACGACCTTCGGCAGCAAGTACGCCGCGCCCATGTCGGCGCCCGCGAGTCCGACCTTGGTGAAGAGGAACGCGATCTTCGCCTTCTCGCTCGCGACGCGGAGATCAGACGCGAGCGCGATCACGGCGCCGGCGCCAGCGGCAGTTCCGTTCAGCGCGGCGACGACGGGTTTCCTCAGCGCGCGGATGTTCTTGATCAGGTCGCACGTCATTCGCGTGAAGTCGACGAGCCCCGGCATGTCGCGCGAGAAGAGCTCCTTGATGATGTCGTGCTGATCTCCGCCGGAGCAGAAGCCGCGGCCCTCTCCGGTGATCACCACCGCTCGGACGGACTTCTCTTTCTCGAGCGCGAAGAAGAGATCGGTCAGCTCTCGGTACACCGCGAACGTGAGCGAGTTGAGCGTGTCGGGGCGTGTGAAGGTGATGACGCCGACTTGCTCCTTCACTTCGAAACGGAACGACGTGGGTGCGTGCACGCCGGGCGTTCTAACTGCATTGGGGTCGAAGTGTGTTTGGAAGTCGCGCGTGCGTGCCGAGACCGCGACAGCCCCTCAGTTCGCGCGAGAAAGTGCGCTCAATGAGCTCGGTCTTTGGGGCAAGGTCGACCAGTGAGTGAAATTGGTCGTCAGGACAGCCAAATTCAGACAGTGGTCGATTTCGTCAACTGAACGAAATCAGCTCGAAGAGAGAGAGGCTGCCCGATTTTCGGCAGTGCGACAACCTGTCACCACTTCGGCCCTGAGGAATGCTGCGTTCGACATCCCCAGAGCAACGCAACGACCAAATTCAGACAATGGTCGCTACGGAAGCACGGCGGTCGCTTCGATCTCGACACGCGCCAGGTCTTCGACGAGCGCCACGACCTGCACCAACGCCATCGCCGGATAGTGACGGCCGAAGTGTTTGCGCCAGATGGCTCCGAGCTCCTTGAGCGACGCGAGGTATTCCTTCT
Source organism: Archangium sp. (assembly GCA_016792935.1). Classification (GTDB taxonomy): domain Bacteria; phylum Myxococcota; class Myxococcia; order Myxococcales; family Myxococcaceae; genus Archangium_A. The sequence goes on from JAEUJS010000015.1 coordinate 2,292, forward strand.
TGTCGACCACGTAGATGGTGAGCCGCGCGATGTGCTCCGGCTGTCCACCGGCCGCGCGCACCACTTCGATCACGTTCGCGACCGCCTGATCCCACTGCGCCGCGAAGCCGCCCTCGGGAAACTTCGGAGTCGTGCTTCGCGGATCCCAACCGATCTGCCCGCCGACGAAGAGGATCTCCCCCTGCGCGGCGATGCCGTTGCTGTACCCGCGCGGAACGGCCCACCCATCCGGCTGAATCACGGTGCTCACGTCGTCTCTCCTCCGTCGATCACGTAGTCCGCGCCGGTGATGGCAGCCGCGGCGTCACTTGCACAGAGAAAGAAGACGAGCTCCGCGACCTCTTCGGGCTTCACCGCCCGCCGCTGCGGATTCAGCTGCACCAGCGATTCGCGCGCGTCGGCAGCAGTGCGTCCCGTCGTCTCGGAAATCCGATTGATGCTCGCGGTGAACATGTCGGTCTCGGTCCACCCCGGACACACGGCGTTCACCGTCACGCCTTTCGCGGCGAGCTCGAGCGCGATCGAGCGCGTGAAGCCGAGCAGTCCGTGCTTCGACGCGCAGTACGCCGAGGTGTAGCGGAAGCCCTTCTTCGCGGCGGTGCTGGCGACGTTCACGATGCGCCCGTGGCCCGCCTTCACCATCGCGCCGGTCAGCTCACGACACAGCAGAAACGGAGCCGTCAGGTTGATCGCCATCGTGCGCGCGAAGTCTTCGCTGCTCGTCTTGTGGAGCGGCGCCGACAACGCGATGCCCGCATTGTTCACGAGCGCGGTGAGATGACCGGCCTCGGTGGTGAGCTTGCGCGCGGCGTCGAGCACCGACTTCTCCGACGAGGCGTCGAACTCGACGAAGTGCACGTCGCCCTGCAGCGACTTCACCGAGTCGGCGTTGCGCGCGAGCGCCCACACTCTCCAGCCCTCGCGAAGAAAACGCTCGGCGATCGATTTCCCGATGCCACGACTGGCTCCGGTGACGGCGACTTGTCGGACTGTCATGGCCGCCGATATAGCCGCCCGGCGAATGCTCCTCCGAAGAAACGAAAATGACTCCCTTTCCCAGCGACGTGCGGGGCGATGGCTCCTCCCACTTCTCGCGTTGTGCGTGGCGTGCGGTCCGCTGACGCCGCCCCAAAGAGACGCAGGCGTGGGAGGCGGCGGTGCAACTGGCGGAGGCATCGCGACCGGCGGAGGCACGAGCGGTGGCGGAAGTGCGACGGGCGGTGGAGTGGCAGGCGGCGGAGTTGCGATGGGCGGTGGAAGCGCGCTGGGCGGCGGAAGCGCGACAGGCGGTGGAAGCGCGACCGGCGGCGGCGGAGTGCAACCCTTCTCGTGGGCCTCGATCTCTCTCGGAGGCGTCACCGGCTCCGGACCGATCAAAGCGATCGCCGGCACTGCGACCGACCTCTACGCGCTGCAGGACAACGGAAACCTCTACCACTCGACGGGCGCAGCCTTCTCGCTCGTCACCAACTTCAGCGGAGGCGTCGTCGATCTCGCAGTGCAGGGCTCGCTGATCGTCGTGCTCCGCTTCCGCTCGATTCTCTGGTGCTCGAGCAACTGCACCTCACCGGCCGCGTTCCAGAACATCGATCTCGTGCCGCTCGGTCTCGACTCCGAAGCGGCGTGCAGTCTCGACGCGACGCACCTCGCAGTCGTAGTGAGCGACACGAGCTCGATGGGCCAGCTCTACGAGTGGAACGGCACGAGCTTCATCCGCACCAGCACCTCGCTCGGCATCCGCTACCCGCGTCACTGTTGGTACGAGCCGAGCGGCGCCATCAACATCGCGGGTGAGAACAAGGTCGTGTTCTGGGATCAGGGAGCGGCGACTCCACAAACTCTGATCCCGATGGGCAACGCGGTGACGTTCTTCGGCGGCTTCAGCGTCGACGGCGTCGCATGGGCTGTCGGTCAGAGCGGCAACGTGCAGCGGCGCAACGGCTCGACGTGGGCTCCGCTGACCACCACCACGACGAACACGATGTTCACCGTCGGCGGTCCGAGCGCCGATGAGATCTACGCCTTCGGTCTCTTCGGCTCTGGCTACGGCAACGGCTTCAAGTGGAACGGCACGACGCTCGCTCCGACCGGCGACATTCTTCCCAACGGCGGCGCGCAGTCGGTGTTCGAAGCGATTCACGTCACGGGTCCGAACGAGATGTACGTCGGTGGACAGAACACGAGCGGACCCGTCGTGGTGCGAGGTCGCCGATGATCGCGAAACGGACTCCCTCTCCCGCCCCTGCGGGAGAGGGTTGGGGTGAGGGAGTGCCGACGACAGCGATCGTGCTCGTCGCAGCAATCGTAGCGAGCGCATGCGGTCCGCTGACGCCGCCACAAAAAGACGCCGGCACAGGCGGTGGAGGTGCCACCACTGGTGGTGGAAGTGCCACAGGTGGTGGGTCAAGCAACGGCGGCGGATCAGCGACCGGCGGCGGAAGCGGAGGCGGATCAACCGGCGGAGGAACCGCAGTGGGCGGCGGAGCAGCAGCCGGCGGCGGCACCGCGATGACGTGGACCTTCTCGAGCATCGGCATGACGCCCGCACCAACGAACTCCGGCTCGATCGTCGGCCTCGCAGAAAACGACGCAGGCATCTGGGCGATGTCCGGCAGCGGCCGCCTCTATCTCTCCACCGGCGGAGCCTTCACCGAGCAGCTCGTCCTACCGCAAGGCCAGCCCGTCGACTTCGAAGGCGCACCGACCGGCGAGCTCTTCGCGATCAGCACCGTCTACTTCTCCGTCTGCAGATCGAGCTGCGCTGACGCCGGCTCGTGGACGCAGACGCGCATCACCGCGAGCAACGAGACGATGGAATCGCTGTGCGTCGTGTCCGGATCGCACGTGCTCGCGGTCGGCAGCGCAGGCGGCTCGAACGACGGCATGTACCACCGCTACGACGGCCAGACGTTCGACGTGGGCTCGACGGCGTTCGCGGCGTTCTCACCCAACGCCTGCTGGCGCGGAGAGAGCGGCGACTTCTTCATTCCCGTCGAAGACGCGATCGTCGTCTACGAGCCCGGCTCGCTCGGCTTCACGCCCGAGAACACGCCAGGCATGCCGAGCTGGCGCGGCGGTGGAAGCGCGCTGGGCTCCGAGTGGGTCGCAGGCAGCGGACCCACCATCGCGCGTCGTTCAGGGACCAACTGGACCAACGTGCTCACGCGTAGCGGCGAAGGCAGCGTGAACGTGATCGTCGGTGTCTCAGCCACCGAGGCCTTCGCGTTCGGCGGCGGCTTCAGCTCGTCTGGCCAAAGTGGCTGGCGGTGGAACGGCACGACGTGGGTCGAGCTGATGCCTGATCTCCCGCTGATGAATCAGGCGATCAGCGCGCTGCGCACGAGCAGCGGCACCATCTACATCGGGGGAAATGATCAGAATCAGTACCCGGTGATCGTCCGCGCGCGGCTGCAGTGATCACTTCTTCTTCTTCTGCGCAGGCGCAGGTGCGGCCGGCTTGTTGATGCACGGCATCGAGAAGTCCGTCTTCACCGAGCCAAGCCCTTCGCATTCGCCACCGGGCACGTACTTCTTCACCAGCGGTGCCTTCGCTTTCGCGACGACCTCGGAGCGGATGTAGCGGTCCGTCGTCTCGACGAGCTTCTTGTTCAGCTCGAGCTCGTACGGGTCGGCGCCCTTCCACACCAGCTCGTTGCCCTCGAGGGTGAGCGTCGCCTTCACGACCTGATCACCCAGCTTCGCGGTGAGCTCGCGCACCTTGCCCCTGATCGTCGCGGTGAACGTGACCTCGCTCATCATGTCGAGCTGCACGAGGACCTTGTCGTCGCTGACCTCGAGAACGGGAAACGCCGCACGCCGCATCGAGCACAGCTCCATCCACTCGCGAATGCACTCCAGTTCCTGCAACTGCTCGGCAGGGACCCACGATTCCGAGGGAGCAGCGGCGAGCATCAATGTGATCAGGACGTGCATGGCCCGGCGCACGCTACCAGTGCTACAGGCGCGGCATGAGCCGAGCTGCCATCACCGACCTCTACAAGATCGACGACATGCTGAGCGCCGAGGAACGCGCCATTCGCGACACCGTCGCGCGCTTCATCGACAAGGAATACCTGCCCATCGTCGGCAAACACTTCCGCAACCACACCTTCCCGCTCGACGTGGTGCCCAAGCTCGCCGACATGGGCGTCTTCGGAGCGACGCTCACCGGCTACGGCTGCGCAGGTCTCTCGAACGTCGCGTACGGTCTGATTCTGCAGGAGCTCGAGCGCGGCGATTCGGGTCTTCGCTCGTTCGCCTCGGTGCAGAGCTCGCTGTGCATGTTCCCCATCTGGTCGTTCGGCAGCGAGGCGCAGAAGGAACGCTGGCTCCCCGGAATGGCGCAGGGAAAATTGATCGGCTGCTTCGGTCTCACCGAGCCCGACTACGGCAGCGATCCCGGCGGCATGGTGACGCGCGCTCGCAAAGACGGCGACCACTACGTGCTCAACGGCAGCAAGATGTGGATCACCAACGGCACCATCGCCGACGTCGCGGTGGTGTGGGCGAAGGTCGATGACGGCGGCTCCGAGTCGATCCGCGGGTTCCTCGTCGAGAAGGGCATGCCCGGCTACGTCGCGAAGGAGATCGAAGGAAAGTTCTCTCTCCGCGCGTCGTTCACCGCCGAGCTCAGCTTCGATTCCGTGCGCGTGCCGGCGTCGAACATGTTGCCTGGTGTGCAGGGCCTGCGTGGTCCGCTCTCGTGCCTCAACAAGGCGCGCATGGGCATCGCGTTCGCCGTGATGGGAGCGGCCGTCGCGTGCTTCGAAGGCGCCCGCGCGTATTCGCTCGAGCGCAAGACGTTCAACAAGCCCATCGCCGGCTTCCAGCTCACGCAGGAAAAGCTCGCCGACATGTTGCAGGAGATCGTGAAGGGTCAGCTCCTCGCGCTGCGGCTCGCGCGAATCGTCGATGAACACGGCAAAGCGCTCCCGGAGCAGGTGTCGCTCTGCAAACGCAACAACGTGAAGGTCGCGCTGGAGATCGCCCGCGTCGCTCGCAGCATCTACGGCGCGAACGGCATCACCGACGAGTACCCGCCGGTGCGCCACATGCTCAACCTCGAGAGCGTCTACACGTACGAGGGCACGCACGAGGTGCACACGTTGATCCTCGGCAAGGCCATCACCGGCATCAACGCGTTCGGGAATTGAGCTCGTGATTCGCGCGCTCGCGATCGCTTCGGTGGTCCTCGTCGGCTGCGGTCCGCTCGTGCCTCAACGCGATGCGGGCAGCGGTGGAGGGGGCGGGGGCACCGGCGGCGGTGCAGCAACGGGCGGCGGAGCGACGGGCGGAGGTGCCACTGGTGGTGGAGGTGGTGCCACAGGTGGTGGGTCGGGCGGTGGAGCGACCGGCGGCGGTGGCGGCGTCGTGAACTGGACCGAAGTTGCGCTCCAGGTCCCGAACGGAACGATGGGCGCCGTGACGCGGCTCGCAGCAGGCAACGGCGAGATCTTCGCGTTCGTTTCTGATCAATACATCCTCGCGAATCCGAGCTCGGGCACGCGCTTCAACGAAGTGCTGGTCTTCACCAACCCCGACTTGTGGGAATTCCAGGCGTCGCACTCGAGCAAGGCGGCGGCGATCGCGTTCTCGACGATGCTGGCGTGCTTCAGCGGCTGCGAGAGCGGCAACAACTACGATCAACTCGGAGCGGGGAGCGCGCGCGGCTTGTGCAACGGCTCCGACGGCCTCGCGTTGATGACGCGCGCGAGCGACGGCGGCACGAACATCTACGCGCAGGACGGCGGCGACTGGGATCTCTACGGCTCGGTTCCGCTGCGCACGCCGCTGGGCTGCACGCGCGCGCCCGACGCCGTGTACTTCGCCGCGCTCGGAGGAATCACCGCCGCGTGGCCCGACGCTGGAGCCACGATCGAAGTGCCGAACGTGATGGCGCTCGGTCGCAACTCCGCCAACGAGTCGTGGAGCTTCATTAACACCGACGGCACGCAGATCTTCGCCTCGAGCGTGCAGGGCGCTGTCGCGATTCGGAGCGCAAACGGCACGTGGGCGACGTCGTCAGCGATCGGCGGAGAGATCACCGCGCTCGGCGTCGGCCGCGATGGAGATCTCTGGGTCGCCGCAACCGGCGTCGGCCTCGCGCACTTCAGCGGCGGAACGTGGAGCACGAGCGCCGGTCCCACGCAGCTCGTCTCGTTCCGCTCGCTTGCCGTCGAAGGTCCGCACGTCTACGTCGGTGGCGCAGACAGCTCTGGCGTCGCGCGCATTTTCCGCCGGCTCCGCTAGAAGCGCCGCGTGAACGGCAGCGGCTTGCGCATGCGCACCAGCAACAGAATCGGCAGCACCACGTACGGCGTGTTGAACGCGATGAACTTGAGCGCGTTCTGCGTGCGGAACTGAGGCTCTCCGAAGAACTCGACGCCGAACACGATGATGCCGGTGATGCTGGAAATCATCGTCGCGTAGATGACCGCGGGCAGCTGGATCCAGTTCTTGCCCTTCACCAGCGCGAACGCGAGCAGCAAGTAGAACGGCCCGTACACGAACGTCGAGAGACCGGTGACGAACCGCATCCACACCGGCGGGTGCATGAAGAGCGGATCCGCGTCGATCGCGTACCAGTAGTTGGCGCGCGCCAACGCATTTGGAGAGTCGGGCGACATCTCGATGCCCAGCGTCGGAATCGCGTCGCTGATGCCCGACGTCACCGCGAAGGTGACGAACACGATCGCGAAGAACACGTCGATGCGGCGCTGCGACAACGGAAGATTCTGAACGGCGGCTTCACTCACGAGGTGCACGCTTCACGGTGATGAATGTCTCGGGCTCCGAGGGCTTCTTCTCCTCAACGACAGGAGCAGTCTCAGCAGCAGCAGCAGCGGCTGGCTCCGGAGCATCCGCTTCTGAAGCGCGCGCAGAGATCTCCGCGTCACTCAAGAAGCCGACCTTCGCGCCTTCCTTGTTCAAGAACCGCACGGCACGCTCCGAGAGCGCCAGCATCTGCGCGGCGATCTCCGGCTTCACCAGCGCGTGTTCGATCTTGTCGGGGTCGGGACGCTCGACGACGGCCAGCTCTCCCGCTTCGAGTTGCTTCGCCTGTGCCTCGGTGAGCTCGAGCCGACGCAGCTTGTTCTTGCGCGTCACGAAATAGAACGGAGTCGCTCCCACGTCGGTCGGCACCGTGTTCGCCAACACCAGCTCACGCAGCTGCTTGTCGAGCTCGAGCTGCTTCTTCGCGTTCTGCCGATGCGCTTCCTTGCTCCCCTGCATGGGAGGCAACCTGGTTGGAATGCGCGGTGCACTCGCTCCTTCGTCACGACGATGGTGTGGCTGCTCAGCACGAGGAGGACGAGAAGACTGCGGGCGTTGTGCCGCGGGCTGTGGCGCTCTGGCCGCCTTTTGCGCCTTCTCAGCTTCGGACTTCTTCGCCGCGTCTTCCGACACCAGACCGGCCTTGAGCAGCTTGTCGCGGAGGCTCTGCATGTCGCGCGCGTATACACACAAAGCGCCTCACCTTCCGTGATCTTGAGCAGTAGGTTGCGCGCCGATGAGTCCCGTGTTGCTCGCCCTCGTGCTCCTCTCCGCCGCAGAGGCGCAGCCGAGCGCGCCG
>JAEUJS010000135.1 GCA_016792935.1 Archangium sp.
TCCGCGAGCACGCCGAGCCGCGCGCGAATCGGAGCCGACGTTCCATCAGGCAACCGCTCGAGGAGCAGCGGCAGGTCGGCGGGCACTTTCTTCCGTGCGCGTTCGAGCCACGCGGCGATCTGCGTCGGCTTCGTCGAGAGCGGCTCGGCCCTGCTCGCGAGCCGCGCAGAGACGACATCGATGGCGGCGGCGAACTCCGGAGCGGGCCGCTTGCGCCACGCCTCGAGGAGCGCGCTGAGCAGATCATGATCGGTCACCGCCGGAGAATCGCCGATCGCGACGCCAATTCCCTCTCTCGCTGATCACTGACAGCAATCAGCGTCGCACGACGACACGGCGCCCGAGTACGGGTTGTTCGGCCCGCTGCCCCAGTTGCCCTGGCTGATCCACACGCAGCTGCTGCCGTCGCGCACGCAGCCGTTGCAGCGGCTGCCCTTGTTGCCGCCGCTCGAGCCGGCGTTGTTGGCCTGACTCATCGCCGCGAGCGCCTGCAGCTGCGCGGCGACGACGATGGAGATGGCGCGCTTGCAGTCGAGCTGGTTGTAGACGCCCAGCTGGTACGGGTTCGCTCCTGACGCGAAGCAGTTGTACTGGCAGAGCGCCATCTGATCGTCGCCCTTCAACTTCGCGCAGCCGAGGTAGTGCTTACAGGCCGACTCGCACGTGCCCATGGGCATCGCGTTCGGGTTCGGTTGCTGCGGAGCGACGGCCGCGACCTCGGTCTTCGCGTTCGCGCCACCGCGTTTCACGGTGATGGGCTCGTCGAGGTCTTCCCCGCTCAAGGTCATCGAGTCCTTGCCGTTGAGCTTCATCGCCCACGGCACGGTCTCGCCGTCTTGCGTGATCAGCAGATTGTTGCCGCTGACCTTCCACTTGAGCGGCTCAGGCGGAACACCGGGCCCGTCGGACATCGTGCCGGTGCCATTCGCTTCGAGCACGATGACAAACCCATCGCCTTGCCACTTCCCAACGAGGTTGGGAGCCGCAGCGACGAGGAGCGCGACGACGGTGGCGTTGAGCATGTGCACGAGTCTCCCCGCTGGGAGCGCACCCGGCCATGGTCATTCGGTCGACTATTCGTCGGGCGTCAGCGTCTTGCCCGAGTTCGTCGTCTTCTCCCACGCCTGCACTTCGCTCACGCGACGCGGGAAACGCTGCGACAACAACGCACCGACTTCGTGATCTCGCATCGGAGTCGCCGCCTCACGCAGCGCCTGCGCGAACTCCAACGCGTTGCGGAAGCGATCGTTCGGTTCCTTCTGCAGCGCCTTGTCGATCACTTCCCACAGCGGGTTCGGCAAACCAGACGGCCGTTCGAGCGCGTCGTTGACGATGCTTTCCATCGTGCGCGTGTCGTCGCGCTGATCGAACGCGCGCCGCGCCAACAGCGCCTCGTACAGAATCAGCCCCATCGAGAAGATGTCGCTGCGGCGATCGATGCGCTCTGCCGTCGCCTGTTCCGGAGACATGTAGAGCGGCTTGCCCTTCACGATGCCCGGCAACGTCACCGTGCGCTGGTCGCGCATCTTCGCCACGCCGAAGTCGAGCACCTTCACGCGCCCGTCGAAGCCACACATCACGTTGTGCGGGGACAAATCGCGGTGCACCAGCCCCAGCGACGAGCCGTCTTCCGCCTTCGTCTCGTGCGCCGCGTGCAACCCCTCGAGCGCCTGCACCAGCACCGAGCTCACCAGCTCCGGAGGCAGCGGTCCGTGCCGCCAGTAGATGACGTGGTCGAGATCGACGCCGCGAATCAGCTCCATCGCGATGAAGTACGCGCCGCCCGAATTTCCGAAGTCGTAGAAGGTGACCAGGTTGGGATGGTTCAACTTCATTCCCAACTTCGCCTCGTCGAGGAACTGCCCGACGATGATCTCATCCGTCGCGAGCCTGGGCAGAATGCGCTTGAGCGCCACGAGACGTGACACGCCACCGGGGTTCACCGTGCGCGCCACCATCACCTGCGCCATGCCGCCCGTGCCGAGCGGGTGCAGCAGCTCGTACTTCCCGATGCGCGCCTTGGGCGCGAACTCTCCGGCCTCCGACAACGACTCCAGCCGCTCGACGGCCGTGTGGCCTTCCGAAAGCGCGATGAACGACAACACCGCCGAGTCGAGAATCTCCGCGACCGCTTCCACCAACGCGAGCACGTGTTTCCCGCCACCGTCGAACGTGCCCGGCAACAAGAAGCCAATCGAACCGAGCGACGTGCGGCCGAGCGTCAGGGCGGAGACGAAGACCGTGCGTTGATCTCCCAACGGCACTGCTCCGCGATACGCCGCCCACTTCGTCACGTCGAAGTACTCGTTGCCCCACGCGCGTGTCAGCACGGGACCGGAAGCACCCAACAATTGAACGAACGCGCCGCGCGCATGAATCATCCGCGCGCACTGCGAGAGGAACACGTCGACCGCCGCCGAGAGACCGAGCTGGCGATCGATGCAGTCTTCGAGCACCTCGTCCGCCAGCCGCTGCACGGAAATCAACCCGCGGAGGAAGCGCACTTCCTCGTCGAGCGAGTCGAACTTCAGCGAGGCGTGCGCGTTGGTCGACATCAGCGCGCGCTACTTCTTGGACTCCGCGTTGTAGATCGCGTCGGCGATTCGATACGCCGAGCCTTCGAGCTGCTTGATGGCGTCGCGAATGCGACCCGGCTCGTTCGTCGCGAGGTGCTTCTTCAAGTTCTCGAGGTCGCTCTTGATCTCGTTCTTGTCCTTGTCACCCAGCAGCGACGCGTATTCCTCGAGCGACTTCTCGGTCGTGTAGATGAGGCCGTCGGCGTTGTTGCGCAGCTCGGCGATCTCCTTCTTCTTCTTGTCGCCCTCGGTGTTCGAGGTGGCCTCGGCGATCATCTTCTGAATCTCGGCCTCAGTGAGACCCGAGTTCGAGACGATGCGCACCTGCTGCACGCGACCGGTGCCGAGATCCTTCGCCGACACGTGCACCAGACCGTTGGCGTCGATGTCGAAGGTCACCTCGATCTGCGGCACACCACGCGGCGCCGGCGGAATACCGACCAGCTCGAAGCGCGCCAGCGTCTTGTTGTCAGCCGCCATCTCACGCTCGCCCTGCAGAACGTGCACGCTCACCAGCGGCTGGTTGTCGGTGGCGGTCGAGAACACCTGCGACTTCTTGCAGGGGATGGTCGTGTTCTTGTCGATGATCTTGGTGAACACGCCGCCGGCCGTCTCGACACCCAGCGAGAGCGGAGTGACGTCGAGCAACAGCACGTCCTTCACCTCGCCCTTCAAGACGCCGCCCTGAATCGCAGCGCCGATGGCGACCACCTCGTCGGGGTTGATGCCCTTGTGCGGTTCCTTGGCGAAGAACTCCTTCACCTTCTTCTGAATCGCCGGCATGCGCGTCATGCCGCCGACCAGCAGCACCTGGTGCACCGCGCTGGCCTGCAGGTTGGCGTCCTTCAACGCGATGGCGCACGGAGCGATGGAGCGCTCCACGAGATCCTTCACCAGATCTTCGAACGTGTTCCGCTCGAGATTTTCCTGCAGGTGCTTGGGGCCCGTCGCGTCGGCCGTGATGAACGGCAGGTTGATCTCGGTCTCGGTCGCCGACGAGAGCTCGTGCTTGGCGCGCTCCGCCGCTTCTTTGAGGCGCTGCAGCGCCATGCGGTCTTTGCGGAGATCGACTCCACCGTTGGCGGTTTTGAAGCGCTCCGCCAGCCAATCGATGATGCGGTTGTCGAAGTCTTCGCCGCCCAGGTACGTGTCGCCGTTGGTCGACTTCACTTCGAAGACGCCGCTGTTCAGCTCGAGAATCGAGATGTCGAACGTGCCGCCGCCGAGGTCGTAGACCGCGACGCGTTCTGCCTTGCCGTCGTCTTTCTTGTCGAGGCCGTACGCCAGCGCCGCCGCGGTGGGCTCGTTGATGATGCGCAGCACGTTCAGACCCGCGATGCGCCCCGCGTCCTTGGTGGCCTGGCGCTGACCGTCGTTGAAGTACGCCGGCACCGTGACCACCGCTTCGGTCACCGGCTCGCCGAGGTAGTCCTCCGCGGTCTGCTTCATCTTCGCGAGGATCATCGAGCTCACTTCGGGAGGGCTGAACTTCTTCCCGCGGATCTCGACCCACGCGTCGCCGTTGTCGCTGGCCACCACGCGGTACGGCACCATGGATTTCGCGCGCTGCGCTTCTTTCGAATCGAACGACCGACCCATCAAGCGCTTCACCGCGTAGATGGTGTTCTCCGGGTTCGTCACCGCTTGCCGCTTGGCGATCTGCCCGACCAACCGCTCATCGCTCTCGGTGATGCCGACCATCGACGGCGTGGTGCGACTGCCTTCGCTGTTGGGGATGACGACGGGCTCTCCGCCTTCCATCACCGCCACGCACGAGTTGGTGGTTCCCAGATCGATGCCAATGACTTTCGACATGCCCCCTCCTTCTACGACTTGTTCTTTTCTGCTGCAGGCGCCGCAGGGCTGAAGCCCTCGGGCTCACCGGCGGGATCAACCGCGGGAGCAGGACTTTCAGGTGCCGTGGCCGGTTCAGCAGCAGGCGGTGGAGCCGGCGCCTTCGACACCATCACCAACGCCGGCCGCACGAGGCGATCGTTCAAGGTGAAGCCGCGCAGAATCTCCGCGAACACGTGGTTGGGCGGCATGTCGGCCGTCTCCGCCGCGCTCATCGCTTCGTGCCGCTGCGGATCGAACGGGAGCCCCTTCGCGCTGAAGGTCTTCACGCCGTGTTTTCCGAGCGAGTCTTCCATCAGCTTGCGGATCATCTCGACGCCCTTGCGCAGGGAATCGTAGTCAGCCGGGCTCTTCGCCGAGTCGAGCGCGCGATCGAAGTTGTCGAACACCGGCAAGAAGTCCTTGAGCAACTTCTCGATGCCGAACTTCTGGACCTCTTCCTTTTCCTTGAGCGCGCGCTTCTTGTAGTTCTCGAGGTCGGCGACCGCGCGGAGCATCTTCTCGTGCTCGTCCTTCAGCTTCTGCATCAGGTCGCGGCCACGGCCGAACGACACCTCGAGCTCGCCCTTGAGCTGTTCGATTTCCTTGTCGCGAAGATCGGGAACAGGCTCGGCGGGCGCGGCTGGAGTGGCAGCAGCAGGTGGATCAACGGGCGCAGCTTCAGCGGGCTTTTCGTCTTCCGTGCTTCCACCACCCGTGCGCTTTTCGACCGCCTTGAGCGCTTCCTTCAGCACGTCATCGGCGATCTCGGTGGTGAAGCTGCCCTTGTCTCCGGGGTGTTTCACGCGGCGGAGTCAACCACATCGACGCCTCAGGGGTGACATTGAAAGCGCTAACCTGCCGCCACCACCGGGGAACTCCATGCTCGCACTGCTGATCTCACTTGCACTGAGGTCGTGAAGGTGGCCGCCGA
>JAEUJS010000154.1 GCA_016792935.1 Archangium sp.
GAGATCTTTGACGCGCGTGTTCTGCTCCTGAGGCCGAGCGAGCGCGATGATCGCCAACGTGAACGCCGTGATGCGCAGGGCGGGCAACATCCACAACAGGTAGGGACGAATGCCGCGGCCCTGCTTGAAGATGAGCGACGCAGCCGAGAAGCGGAGCACCGCGCGTTTCCTCCGCTCGACCCACGCCCAGAGAATGAACGCCGGGATGAGACAGAGCGCCCACAACACCCACGGGCTCTGGAATTGCGCCTGCTCGATCACGAAGCGGCTCCAGGGGGTTTTGGAGCAGACGGTTTGGGCGCAGGGACGACACCCGAAGGCATCTGTGCGGCCTGCGTGGAATGAATGATGCGGTAGCCGAGCTCGAGGTGGAGCTTGCAGTCTTCGATCGTCGGCTGCTGCTTCGCGTAGCGCACGAAGTCGGACGCCTCGGCGAACTGCACCACTTCCTTCAACGGCAGACCGGGCGTCGTTCGATTGTGGAGCGCGACGAGCAGCTCAGGCGTGGTGCTCTCGAGCGCTTCGAAGCCGTAGAGCTCTCCGAGGTAGCCGCGGACGATCTCCGAGAGACGGAAGTAGTACGGCTTGAACTCGCCCTTCATCGGCAGGTTCTCGGCGGCGAGCGCATCGAGCGCCTTGGTCGCGCGCACATGCAAAGGCTCGGGCGGCGGCACGTAGGCCGGCACGACGGGTTTGGGCCGCGTGGCGTACTTCCAGATGCCGTACGCGATCGCGATGCCGAGCAGGATCGCAGCGAGCACGTAGAGCAATCGCCACGAGCGAATCGCGAGCTCCTCGGGCGACTTCACGTCGTAGAGGTTCTCGCCCTTCTTGTCGGCGTCGGGTGGGAGCGTGCTGACTACCTCCACCTTCACGCGCGGCACGGGCAACGTGACGATGCCCTCGGGCGCGGTGACTTCGAGCTGCAGGCCTTCAGGGGTCTGGAGTTCACCGAGCTGAAACGCGCTCAGCTTGATCGAGATGGTGGTGGTGGACTGCGCAAAGCCCCCTGAGGCGACGCCGTTGGGTGGCGAAGCAGCGTCGGCGCGCTTTCGTTCCTGGCCGAGGTAGTCGAAGTCTCCGAGATCACCGGGAGTCTTGAGCTCGTAGCGCTGGAGTGGATCGTGGGTCAGCGCCACCTCGAGCACGAACGGCTCGCCGATCTTCACCTTGTCGGGCATCGCTCGCGCGTGGAGCTGAAACGGAGGTGCGACACCCGCATCGGCCGAATCACCGGCATCCGGACTGGCGGCGGCGAGCACACACACGAGCAACGCGGAAGTCATGAAGGCGGGCGACACTTTCCCGAGAACGCGCGGGGACGCAAGGCAGTTCAGCCCACCAGCAGTGACCATTGGATCAGGTCGGCGTCGGGAATAGGTTTCATCTCCATGAGCCAATTCCCGATCGACGTCGACGCTGAGGCCATCTTCCTCGATGGTTCCTGGTACACGCGTGAAGACCTCTCGCGCCGCATTCGGGCGATGCTCGACTCGGGTGACTTCAACGTCGCGCGGCCGTCGATGGCGCTGCAGGAACTGACGCAGATGATGACGGGCGTGCGGACGCTGGCGTTCCGCTCTCCGCCAGAGCTGGCCGATGCGTTGACGCAGCTCGCGAGTCGCCTGCAGCAGTCGGTCGGAGCCGTGATTCGTGAGGCCGTTACGCAATACATCACCGACGCCAACAGCTCGGGCCAGCAGCAGCACCAGCAGCAACAGGCGCAGCAAGAGCAACGGGAGGCGCGAAGTGAAGTGACCGTGCGCGCGACGATGCCCTTGCCGACCTCGACCACCGCTGAGGAATTGCCCAAGGTGATCGTGAACGAGCCGCAGCCGCAATCGGCGGTCATCGCGGGTCCCGGTGCGTTGAAGGCCGCGGGCGTCGAGCCGGTCGAGCTCACGCAGCGCAAGGCGCAGGCTGGTGGCGGTTCGGGGAATCCGGAAGACAGCTCCGAGCAGCGCTGGTTCAAGCAGTAACTCGTTCGGGATCTTCGGGATTGGAGAGCGCTCCGGGCGGTTGTAGACGCCGCCCGTGCTCACTGCGCTCTCGCTCCTCGTCGCGACCACCGTCGGTCAGTCGCAGCTGCCGTGGATGACGGGCGAGAGCCGCCCCGAAGACATGCAGATCAGCGTGGTGACGTTCAGCCCCGGCGACACGCTCGTCGAGTGGTGGGGGCACACCGCGCTCATGGTCGAAGATCGGCGCCTCAACCGCGGCGTCATCTACAACTTCGGCATGTTCGGCCCGCGCACGCCGGGCGACGACGTCGGGTTCATCAAGGACTTCATCAAGGGCCGGCTGATCTTCTGGGTCGCCTACGAGGGCATCAACGGCACGTTCAATTTCTACAAGAACCAGCTGCACCGCGACGTGCGCATCCAGGAGCTCGATCTCGATCCGAGCGAGGCGATGCAGATCGCGCAACGCCTCGGCACGCACGTGCTGCCGGACAACATGTATTACCGGTACCACCACTACGACGACAATTGCTCGACGCGGCCGCGCGACATCATCGATGCGGCCATCGGTGGGCAGCTGAAGGTGGCGACGTCGGCTCCCTCGTCGATGACGTTTCGCCAGCACACGCTGCGGTATTCGAAGGTGAATCCGCCGATGTCGTTGGTGCTCGACTACTTGCAGGGGCCGTTGATCGATCGGCCCATCACGGGGCTCGGTGACGCGTATTTGCCTGATGAGCTCGAGGCGCAGCTGCAGAAGCTGCAGGTGAAGCGCGCGGATGGTTCGACGCGGCCGTTGGTGAAGAAGCAGTGGAATTGGTTCGAGAGTGGTCGCGTGAAGCCGCCGGCGACGCCTCCCAATTGGATTCCGCACGAGCTGCTCATCGGTCTCCTCTTCGGAGGACTCGCCCATGCGCTCGGCCACTGGGGCCGCGATGGAAGGAAAGCGGCGCGCGTGCTGCTCGGGCTCTACACGGCACTCCTCGGCTTGCTGCTCGGCATTCTCGGGCTCGCGCTCTTCTTCCTGCGCTTCTTCACTGATCACGACGTCACCTTCGGAAACTGGAACCTGCTGCAGGCGAGCCCGATTCACATCGCGTTGTTGCCGCTCGGCTTGATGTACGCGTTCGGCAGCAAGCGCTGGCCCGGCGGTCTTCGCAAGACGTGGTGGATCTGCGGAGCGCTCTCGCTGCTCGGACTGCTCGTGTTGCCGTTCTCGATTCAGGCGAACGGAAACATCCTCGCGATCCTCGTGCCGCTGAACGTGGGCTTCGCGTCGATGTGGTACCTCGCTCAGAAATACGAGCGGGAAATGGCCGCGAAAAAGCCTGCGGTTTCGTAATTCGCGCTGACAGTCGGGCGGAATTCGCACCACGCGCGCGTGGCGAGGATCTTCGTCATGAAGCGCTCGCTCCTCATGCTTCCCCCAACGGCGTCGCCCCTGGGGGCTTTGCTGCTCGTGGCGGTGTTCGGGTGTGCACCGGAGTCTTCAGTTCAGGCTCCCGTTCTCAGTTCTCGATACGACGCGCTGTTCGTTGCGTCGGGTCAACGGAACGATGTTCCGGTCCGAGTGCTGGCCGTGACCGCGCAGGCGCTGACGCGCACCGAGATGGTGGACGGCGACGGAGAGTGGGGTCGCCCGACCTTCGGCGTGATGGCGATCCCCGCGGAGCTGATCAGCAATGAGCTCGCGCGCACGGATCCCGCGGCGAACATCGAGCTCGCGGCGCAGCTGCTCTCGAATCGTGCTGAGGAAATGCAGATCGATCGCACGGACTTGCGCGCCTGGAGCCTCGTGATCACCGACTACGCGCGCGTCGATGATCCGTCGTTCCTCCGCGACGAGGTGTTGAGGCCGCTGGGCGTGTTGCGGGACGAAGATCTTCAGCGCGTCACGCGGCAAGCGCTGAGCCCCGACTACGACCTCGGCATCTGGCGGCCGTCTCCGAACTTCAACTCGCGCAACGGTCGCACGCCGCAGTTCGTGATCATTCACACCTGTGAAGGTGGCTACTCCGGGTGCTGGGGCTGGCAGACCAACCCCTCGTCGCAGGTCAGCGCGCACTACACGGTGAGCGACGGGAGCGAGGTCACGCAGTTGGTGCGCGAGAGCGATCGCGCGTGGCACGTGGCAGCGTCGTACCAGTGCGCCAACAACGACGGCGTGCGCTGCGATCTGAACGGCATCAGCACCAACACCATCTCGGTCGGCATCGAGCACGCGGGCTACGCGGCGCAGTCGAGCTTCCCCGGGTCGCAGATCGACGCCAGCGCGCGCCTGGTGTGCAGCATCACCCGCACCTGGAACATCCCGCGCGATCGCAACCACATCTTGAGCCACGGCCAGCTGCAGCCGAACAACCGCACCGATCCCGGGCCCAACTGGCCGTGGGACGCGTTCATCTTCAAGGTGCAGGAAGTGTGCGGCGATCATCCTCCGCCGTGTGATCGCACCGCGGGACCGTTCACCTTCTCGTGCGATGGGCCGCAGCCCGCGCAGACGTGCGTGAACTTGAACGAGCCTTCCGACCCCGACACGTGGACAGACAACTTCCTGTGCAGCGCGACCGACTACGGATTCCGCTGGTCGTACACCGGGCCGATCGAAGGCATGGACTGCACCAACGTGAGCGAAGGCGCCGAGCCGCTCGCCAGCGTGTGGAGCGACAACTTCTTCTGCGCGCCGAAGCAGTCGCCGTGGATCATCAGCTACTCGAGCGCGGGGCCAATCGAGGGCAAGACGTGCGTGCACTTGAACGAGACAGTCGACCTCGCGAACTCGTGGGGCGACAACTTCCTCTGCTTCGAGCCGCGCATGGTCTTCGAAGAGGGTGAGTTCTCGTTCGCCAGCGCCGGAGCGCGCCCAGACCAATCGTGCATCAACGTCGCCACCACCGATCCCAACACGTGGAACGACAACTGGCTCTGCTCAGCCCGCGACTTCGGGCTCACGTGGTCCACCACCGGCGCGCAAGAAGGAAAGCGGTGCGTGGCCATCACCGAGCCGTCCGACGCGACGCCTGACGCGTGGAGCAACACGTACCTCTGCGCGCCGGAAGCGACTCCGTACCGCTTCGCGTGGAGCTCGGCAGGCCCGCTCGAGCACTCCCAGTGCCTGCGCTGGTTCGATCACTCCGAGAGCGCGACGTGGCTCGACAACTGGCTGTGCTTCTCGCCGGTCGCTCCTCCGCCGGCTCCGCTCCTCGAGGTCGGAGCGACCGTCGATGCGCCCACCGATCAACCCGCTGATCAGCTCTCGGTCGCCGACCCGATGATGGTGCGCGGCGGGTGTTCGACGGGCGGCGGTGCGATCTTCTCGCTCGCGGTGCTCCTGCTCGCGCGTCGCCGTCGCCGCTGAAGCAGCAGCGCGACCAACATCACAGCCGCGCTCTGTCCCGCCACGGAGCAGCGCACGGTCGCTTCTCCGAGCGTGGTCGGCACCGACGTCACCTTCACCGGAGGCGCCACGAAGGTGCACGCCCGGAAGTCGGACGCGCCCTGCTGGCACACGAAGTTGCGCGGACACTCGGCTTGCGAGGCGCACGGCTTCTCACAGCGCGAGATGGTCGGAGTCGAGGCGTGACACTTCGTGCCCAACTCGCAGCGCACCGCCGCAGAACATGCGGTTCCAGCGGTCACGACCGGCAGCTGCGGCTTGCGGCACACCGAGAAGATGCACGTCATGCCGAACGGTGTGCACTCGCTGTCGCGGCCGCAGACCAGCGAGCAGTAGCTCGCGTGCTGCGAGTCCGTGGTCATGCACACGTGCTCGACGCACTGCACGTCGGTGACGCAGCTCGACCCCGTCGGGCGGCAGTCGGCATCGGGAATGGGACACACCCCCCAGGCACAGAAGCCGTCGCTGGGGTCGCAGAAGCGCGGACAGTCGGGGTCGAGTGACGGTTGCGTGCAGTCGGCGGTGCACGCTCCATCGGGGGCGCACGCGCAGTCGAGGTCGAGCTGCGGGCAACCGGCGACGCACACTCCGTCTTGCTCGCAGGTGGCGGTGGCGTTCGCGAGGATCCACGCGTCGATGGCGTCAGCGTGGGGATCGACGCGGGTCGAGGCGCCTCCGCTGCAGGTGTCGTCGTTGGTGTAGCTGTGCACGCCGACCACGCGCTCGACGCCTCCGGTGATGCCGAAGAGCGGCCCGCCGGAATCGCCGAAGCACACCGCGCGTCCCATTTCGCCGATGTGGATCAGACCGGGCGTGATGTTGGTGACGCGCAAATCGACCGTGCGGCGCTCTCCATACGGGGGGGCGGGTTCTCCGAGCACGTAGGGCGCTTGCACGCCGAACCCCACCGCGCGCACTGAATCTCCGATGCTCACGCCGAGCGGCCGCCGCGCAATGGGCCGCGGAATCAGCGGCGACTCGGGCGAGAAGAGCACCAGCCCGACGTCGTATTCCGGTGCGCCGACCGAGAAGTAGCGGGTGTCGGCCCAGGTGCGCACCACACGCAGCGAGCGATCGTACGGACCGTTGGGCGCGTTGCCGATGTGCGCCACGCCGTGCTCGACGCAGTGCGCGGCGGTGAGCAGCACGCGCGGGTGAATCAGCGTCGCGGTGCAGAAGAACTGCCCGGTCTGATCGTAGAGCGCGAACACCTCGGGATCGGTCGGACCCGTCGGCTCACCACCGATGATGGCGTGACGCGAGCCGCCCTGCCGCACGTCCTCGTCCACCCCCGTCGGAACGCAACCACTCAGCACCAGCACCGCCAGCCAACCGCGCATTGGTTCCTCCCACGCCCGGTGTGCGGGTCGCGTCAGAAACCTTCATCGGGTCCGCTGCTATTGAATGGTCAGCGTGTAGGGGATCGACGACGCCTGCGAGAAGTCGTCGCGCACCGTGATGGTGTACGTGCCCGAGATGGTCGGGTTGAACGTGCTGCTGAACGAATAGATGGTGCCGACGTAGCTGCCCGTGGGGTTGCGAATCTCTCCGCGGGCGCCGTTGCTGATGACCGTGTTGTAGGTCGTGCCCGACGTGAGCGAGATCGAGAACACGTCGGTGTCGCCGGAGTAGTCGAGGTTTCCGGTGCGCGGCACGCCGAGCGTCATGGGCGTGGTGGTCGTGAAGTCGTCGACGCCGCGGGTCGCCGTGAGCGTGTACGGGGTGCTCGCGCTGCTCGAGAAGCGCTGGCGCACCAGCACGACCCAGTTGCCTCCGCTGGGCGAGATGAAGCCCACGTTCACCGCTCCGGCGTTCTCGTACTGGAACATGGTCTGGTCGCTCGGGTTTCGAACGACGAGCAACACGTTCGCGCTGGCGAGCTGCACGATCTCTCCGGCCGTGGTGCTGATGAGGAACGCGTCGACGTCGCTGCCCGTCTCGAGCACGCCGCTCTGGGCGCCTCCGTTGGTGGTGAGCGTCGTGGCGGTGGCGCGATCATCTCCGTGATCGTCTGCGCCGGCGTCGGTCACCGTCACCGTGAAGTTCGTGCCGTCGTAGCCGGTCATGGTGACGATCGCGTTGGTCAGCGAAGCAGACGCCTTGAACGAGGTGACGGCGTTCTGACTCTGAAACGCGCTCGCGATGACCGTGCCCGTCGGAGTGGTCACCGAGATCGAACACGAGCCCGGGCTCATCGCGACGCAGCTCACCGTGTGGTGGTGGTTGGCGACCACCGGCACCGTGAAGACGTCGGCGTCGTTCTGGTACTGAATCGAGCCCGCGCGCGGAGTGCCGAGGGTCAGCGCGGTCGCCGTCGCCGCGGTGTTGCCGTGATCGTCCGGGCCGCGATCGGCGACATCGAGCGAATACGTCCCCGACGAGAAGTTCGAGACCACGATGTAGGTGGTGGCGGTGGTGGCCACGAACGAGAGCGGCGAATAGTTGCTGGCGATGACCACGTTGCTCGCGTTGCGCGCCTCGAGCCGTGGCTGGCTGGGCGTCGCGGTCGCCGCGTAGACGCGTCCTGGCACCGCGGTGAACACGAAGTAGTCGAGGTCTTGCGACGACGCGATGCGACCCGCGATCGGAGTGCCCACCGTCAACGCGGTCGCAGTGGCAGGCGTGCCTCCGTGATCTTCGGCACCTTGATCGGTGACGGTGAGCGTGTACGGCCCGCCGTTGAAGCTCGCGCGCACCTCGACGACGTACGTACCGGGGGTGGTGGCGATGAAGCTGATGGGCGGGAAGGTGTTGCCGAGCACCTGGCCGTTGGGGTCGCGGATCGAGACGTTGCACGTGAAGCTCGCCGCGCAGGTGACCTGGTACACGTGGTTCGGCACGCCGGTGAAGCTGAAGACGTCGACGTCGGCCTGGTACTGCAGGTCTCCCGCGCGGGCCGTGCCGAGCGTCAGGGCCGTCGCGTTGGCCGCGGTGTCTGCGTGATCATCGACGCCGCGATCGGTGACGGTGAACGTGTAGGGCAACACGTCGCTGCTCGACGAGAACGACGAGGCCAGTTGCAGGTAGTGCGTGCCACCGGTCGCGATCAAACCGCCGAACGAGTTGCCGCTGCCCGAAGAGCTGTTGGCGATCAGCGCGCCGCTCGGGTTGAGGAGTGACGCGCTCAAGCTGAAGCCGCTGGTGCTCCCGAGTTGCACTTGCACGATGTGACCGGCCACTGCGTTGAAGCTGAACACGTCGAAGTCGCCGAAGCGTTCGATGCGACCCGAGCCTGCACTGCCGACGATCGCCGTCGCGTCTTGAATCGAGTCGCCGTGATCATCGACGCCCAGATCTTCGACCGAGACGCCGTACAGCACGTTGCCGAAGCCCGACCAGCTGCGCCCGATGCTCAACGTCGCCGTCTCGGCGTTGGGTGATTCCCACACCAGCGCGTCGCCGAAGCTCGACGAGGTGCGCACGCCGTTGCCGTCGATCACCGTGCCGACCAGTCCGCTCGAACCACCGCCGGGAATGATCCACCGCGCGCGATAGATGTGGCCGTCGACCTGGCTCATGCGGAAGGTGTCGACGTCGCCGCCGTCGCGCGCGAGCACGCCCGGCAGCGAGAGCCCCGACGTCGGGAGCGTGGTGCCGAAGAGTGGATCATCGGAATGGTCGTCGGGCCCGAGCGACTCGGTGATCACCACGAAGTCGAGCTCGTCGCGCCGATTGTTCGCGCGCGCGGTGAGCGTCAGCGTGCCGAACGAGGGGAACGAGATGATGGTCTGATCTCCCGCGCGCAGGGAGCGACCCGCGTCGCCGCGCGAGATGTCGACCACCAGCTCCGACGAACCGCCGTCAGCGATCGCGAAGCGCACCGCGGTCTGCGCGGGCATCTCGATCAGCACCACGTCGAGATCGTCGGCGTACTGCACCGCGCCCGAGAACTGCGCGCCGGCGACGAGCGTGAGCGCGCTCGCGGGGTCGTTCGCGTAGTCGTCGATGCCGATCTCGTCGTACCGGATGAGGTAGTTGCCCGTGTCGTTGGCGCGCAGCGCTCGCACCCGCGCCAGCGCTTCGGTGGAAGGCGCGACGAACGACACCGACGCCTGCGAGAGGCCGTGGTTGTCGGAAGCGAGCAGGGTGATGCCGGTCGAGTCGTAGATCTCGATCAACACCGGCATCGACGCGGCGACGCTCACCGTGAAGAGCCGGCCCGGCGTCGTGGCCAGCTTGAACCAGTCGTGATCTCCTGCGCCGTCGAGCGTGCGCGCGTCGTCGAACGAGATGGTGAGCGGCTTCGCCAGCGTCGGGCACTCGTCGGGCTCAGCGAGGTCGCCGTCGGTGTGTTGGGCGGAACAGGTCCACACCGGGTTGAGCGAACAGCCGTCGCCCTCGGGCGCGAAGCCGGGGTCGCAGATGCATGCCGCCGCTCCGCCGATGACCTGACACGTCGTGCGGTGCACGCGCGAACACGGGTTCGGCACGCAGGGCGTTCGCAGCACGCACGCTCCGCCGACCTCGATGCGCGTGTCGGAACACACGCAGTCGATGACGCCCGCGGTGACGATGCACAACGAGTCGCGCAGGTTGGAGCACGGATTCGAAGCGCAGAGATCAGGGTTCGGTGCGCTCACGCACGTCAGCCCCGACGCGACGAAGCCCGGAGAGCAGATGCACGCGGGCACTCCGTCTTCGAGCACCGCGCAGCGACCGGCGCCGCACAGCACCGTCTCGCATGGGTTCGGTGTCTGCATTTGCGGCGTGCTGCACGCAGACACCAACACCAACAACGACAACCCCAGGGGGCTTCGCGTTGCCGTTTTCATGTCGGGGACTGTAGCGAGCCCTCTGCTAAGCGTGCAGGGGTGGCGGAACCGTTCCAGCCCATTCCTGAGTCGACGCAGGTGCACGTCGATCGCCTGCTCGGCATCCGACTGGGCGAGGTGCAGGTGCTCGCGCGCGTCGCTGAAGGCCGCTACGGCTCGCTCTACGCGGGAAGTTCGGGGGACGGTGCGAACGCGCGCAAGGTGCTCATCGAAGTGCTGCGCGCCGGGCGTCACGAGAACGAGAACGACGTGCGCGCGGTGAACTCCATCGGAGCGAAGGGCGTCGTCAACGTGCTCTCGTTCGGTGAAGTGCCCGACGGCCGCTTCTATCGGGTGATGGAATGGCTCGACGGTGAGTCGCTCGATCAGCAGCTGCAGAAACACGGAAAGATGAAGGAGCCCGAGGTCATTCGCCGGCTCGAGCAGGTCGCTGAAGTGCTCGAGGCCGCGCACGCGTGGGCGATTCCGCACGGCGCGCTCGGTGCTTCGTCGGTCTTCGTCGTGAAAGACGCGGTGCGGGTGATCGACTTCGGTCTCATCCATCCGCCTCCTTCAGCGGAAGATGATCAGCGCGCGCTCGGTGCGCTCGGCTTCGCGTTGTTGTTGGGCAAGGAATTGGAAGGCGCTCCGCCGCCGGTGAGTCGTGACATCGACGACTCGGTCGATCGCCTGCTGCGCGAAATGTTCGAGAAGCGGCTCAAGAACATGAGCGAGGTGCGCAAGGAACTCAAAGCGCTCCTCGGTGGTGTGGAGAACACGGTTCGCGCGGCTCCGAAGAAAGACGTGGCTGCGGCGAAGAAGCCGACACGCGCCCCTTTGCTCCTCGCAGTCGCGGCGATCGTGATTCTCGTCGGTGGCGGAGCGGGCTTCCTCGGTTGGCAGAGCTCACAGACTGAAGAGACGCCTGCCGACCTCACCGACGACGAGCTGCTCGACGACGAAGAAGACGCGCTCGACGATCAACCGGAAGTCGCCGAGCCCAGCGCGGATGCAGGCGAGGTCGTGGCGCCCAACCCGGCACCGTCGAGCGGATCGAATTTTCCGCGGCCGCAGAAGCCGCCTCCGAGCGCGCAGGCGCTCCAGGAGCAGGTCTCGAAGTTGGAACGGACGCTGCGCGATCAGACCAGGCCGGGAGACGACATCGATCAAGCGCTCTACGTGCTCAACAAGCAGCGCCTGCGTCTCACCGGCAATCCGACGCTGCAGGACCGCAAGGACGTCGCGCGTCAGCTTGCGGGTTGGAAGCGGAGCTACCTGAAGAAAAAGAAGAAGTAGCCCCGCGCCGGATCACTTGAAGTTCGCTGCCGCGAAATCCCAGTTCACGAGGTTGGTGAGGAACGACTCGACGAACTTCGCGCGCATGTTGCGGTGGTCGATGTAATACGCGTGCTCCCACACGTCGCAGGTGATGAGGCACGTGGCGCCCCTGGTCAGCGGCGTCTCGGCGTTCGACGTGGTGACGATCTTCAGCTTGTCGCCTTCCTTCACCAGCCACGCCCAACCAGAGCCGAACTGGCCGACCGCCGCGTCCTGGAACTGCTTCTTGAAGTCGGCGAACGAACCAAAGTCCTTCTTGATCGCGTCGGCGAGCGCGCCGGTGGGCTCTCCGCCGCCTTTGGGCTTCATCGAGGCCCAGAAGAAGTCGTGGTTCCACACCTGCGCCGCGTTGTTGAAGACCTTGCCCGAGCTGGTCTTCACGATCTCCTCGAGCGACTTCTCGGCTTCCGGCTTGCCCTCGAGCAGACCCTTCAGGTTCGTCATGTACGCCTGGTGGTGCTTCTCGTAGTGGTAGCTGAACGTCTCCTCGCTCATGTGGGGGACGAGGGCGTTCTTGGCGTAGGGCAGGGGCGTGAGAGTGAAGTTCATGGGCGCTGAGTTAATGAGCAACCGTTGCGAAGTCAGCAAGCAAAGCTGCTTGCGTCTGCCGCGTTCCACGTCGTACGTGAGTCCCAGCCATGGCCAACGAAATGCTGAACGAAAAGCTGGCGGACCTTCAGAGCAGGCTGACCAGCCTGCGGGGGTCTCTTTGACGTCGATCGGAAGAAGAGCCGCATCGCGCTGATCGAGCGCGACTCGACGCTCCCCGATTTCTGGAACGACAACGTCAAGGCGCAGGGACTCCTCAAAGAGAAGACGGTCCTCGAAAAGAACGTCGCCAACTTCGAAGCCGCGCAACGCCGCTTCGACGACGCGAAGACGCTCGTCGATCTCGGCAAGGAGATGGCCGACGAGGGCAGCATCAAGGAAGGCGAGTCGCTCCTCCCTGGCGCGGAAGAGCTCGTCAAAGGGCTCGAGCTGCAGAAGATGCTCTCGGGCGAGAACGATCGCCTCAACTGCTACGTCGACATCAACGCCGGAGCCGGCGGCACCGAGTCGATGGACTGGGCCTCGATGCTGCTTCGCATGTACACGCGCTACTGCGAGCGACGGGGCTGGAAGGTCGAGCTCAGCGACTTCAACGCCGGCGAAGAAGCAGGCATCAAGAACGCGTCGCTCCGCATCGAGGGAGACAACGCGTACGGTTACATGAAGGCCGAGATGGGCGTGCACCGCCTGGTGCGCATCAGCCCGTACGACTCGAACGCGCGCCGCCACACCTCGTTCGCCTCGGTCGACGTGTACCCGGAGATCGACGACACGATCAAAATCGACATCCCGGAGAAGGACTACGAGCTCAAGTTCATCCGCGGTGGCGGCGCTGGTGGTCAGAAGGTGAACAAGACCAGCTCGACCGCGCAGCTGCGGCACTTGCCGACTGGCATCATCCTCACCGTGCAGACCGAGCGATCGCAGTCGGCGAACAAGGACATGGCGTTCCAGATCCTGCGCGCGCGCCTCTACGATCTCGAGGTGAAGAAGCGTGAGGCCGAGACCGCCGCCCGCGAAGGAACCAAGTCGGACATCTCGTTCGGCTCGCAGATTCGCAGCTACGTGCTCGCTCCGTATCGCATGGTGAAGGACCTCCGGACGGGGATTGAGTCAGGTCAACCCGACAAAGTGCTGGATGGCGACCTCGACGAGTTCATTACTGCCCAGCTGATGGGCGTGAAGAACCCCGCGAAGGCATTGCCCGAGTAAGTCCCAGTGACATTCGGCAGGTGGCGAGGCGAGAAAGATCCGTCCTCACGCGTCGGCGCATCTTGAATGCATTACGGGATCGAGCCGAGAAATGCGTGTTGGGGATCTGAAGGGGGCGCTACATGCCGGTGACAGCTGTTGGTAAGGTTCGCACCCACTGAAAAGACGTGCGGGGGCCGGGAGTCATGAACTGCGAGAAGTGCGGAGGCAATCATCCATCCTCGTCATGCCCCCAGGCATGGCTGGGGGGAGATCTGCCTTTTCCCGCGCTCGATCTGCCGCCACCACCCACGTCGGACGCCCACACGCCGACGCACATTCCGATGCCGCCTCAGCCGTTGGCGCCGATGTTCACCACGCCGGCTCCGACCGTCGACCCGCTGTTGGGCATGACCGTCGGCAGCTACCGAATCTTGAAGCTGCTCGGCACCGGCGGCATGGGCTCGGTCTACCTGGGAGAGCACACCGGCATCGGCAGCAAGGTCGCCATCAAGTTCCTCCACGAGCACCTGGCGAACAACGCCGACCTCGTGCAGCGCTTCTACGCGGAAGCGCGGTCGGTCAACGTCATCGGTCACGCGAACATCGTCAGCATCTTCGACATGAACGTGCTGCCGCCGAGCCGCTACTACCTCGTGATGGAGTACCTCGACGGCAAGTCGCTCGAGATGCTCGTGCAGCAGGGCCCGATGCCGATGTCGCGCGCGGTGCCGATCCTCGTGCAGGTGTGCGACGCGCTCGATCAAGCGCACGAGGCGAAGGTCGTGCACCGCGATCTGAAGCCCGAGAACCTGATCCTCGTGAAGCGCGGGCGGCAGGAAGACTTCGTCAAGGTGCTCGATTTCGGCATCGCGAAGCTCCAGTCGACGATGGCGAGCCGCAAGACGGCGACTGGCGTGATCATCGGCACGCCCGACTACATGGCGCCGGAGCAGGCGCAGGGTGAGAACGTCGACTCGCGCACCGACCAGTACTCGCTCGGCGTGATCGCGTACGAGCTGGCCACGGGGAAGACGCCCTTCGCGGGGCTGCCGATCACCTCGATGTTGGTCGCGCACCTCTCGCAAGATCCCAGGCCGCCGCACGAGGTGAATCCCTCGGTGTCGCCCGCGATCTCGCAGGTGATTTTGAAGGCGTTGGCGAAGAAGCCCGAGGCGCGCTTCCGGACGTGCGGAGATTTTGCCATCGCGCTCGAAGAAGCGCTCAAGGCGAGCTCGACGTCGTCGGTGCCGGTGTTCGTGCCGAGCCCTTCGTCGATTCCGCTGACCGAATCTGCCGCGGCGCGCGTGACGCCCGCGCAGCTGCCCGATGTGCCGTCGCCTTCGAAGGTGACGCCGATGGGGCCTCCGGGGCCGGTCGCGCCGCCGGTCAGTCAGTCGCAGCAGGGAAAGGCACCGACGCCGGTGGGCGCGCGCGGGTTTGAGCGCACTCCCGCACAAGCCGTCGCGGCGATTCCGCGGCACGTGGCGCGCTTCGACGTGAAGGTGAAGCCCGAGGGCGGAGCCGATCAGACGTACACCTGCCAGGACGTCTCGCGCGCGGGCTGCTTCATCATCTGTGAGACGGCGCTGCCTCGCGTGTTCTCGCGCGTGACGGTGACGATTCCCGATGTCGGCTCGATGTTGGGCGACGTCGTGCGCCACGTGACGAAGGAGCAGGCGGAAGCGTGGAACATGCCCGCTGGCTTCGGCGTGCAGTTCGTCGCGCCGCGGCCGGAGCAGCGTGAGGCGCTCGACAACATCACGCGAGGGTTGCCGATCACGCCGCTCGCCCCGCAGACGCCGACGTCGCAGGCCGATGATCCGTTGGCTGAGAAGCTGCTGACCGACGTGCGGAAGCGCATTCAGGGCGATCACTACGTGGTGCTCGGGCTGCCGCTCGATGTCGATTTCCCCCAGGTGAAGGCGCGCGGTCGTGAGCTTTCGTCGCAGCTGATGGAGCTGGGGAAGCGGCCCATCTCAGCGGGTCAGCGCAAGCAGCTCGAAGCGGCGCAGGATCGGTTGAAGGTGGCGGTCGATGTGCTCGGTGTTCCCAGCAAGCGCGTCGAGTTCGACGGCATGCGCTTCAACTGGAAGGGCGTCGGCGCGTGTTTGTCGGGCGGTCTGCGCGTGACGGAATTGGAAGAAGTGCGGAAGCGCTTCTTGAAGGCGAACGAAGGCACCGAGGCGCGGTCTGCGTTGCATGTGTTGACGGCCAACGGTCACGAGCGCGATGGCGCCGTGGCTGATGCGCTGCGCGTCGTGGAGCATGCGTTGAGCATCGACCCGCTGAACCTCGAGCTGCACCATCGTCGCAAGGCGCTCCTCCGCAAGACCCCGCTGAAGAAGTAACTCCGGGGTCGAGGGGCGGAAACGATCTCAGCGTAAGAAGTGTCTCACGCTCATGCTGACTCTTGCCCTGACGCTCGCACTCGCAGCTGGAGAGGACGCGGGTGTGCCCGTCGTGAAGCCCGAAGCGAAGAAGGTCCGCGAGGTCCGCACGCGCCGCACGAAAGACGTGAAGGCGATCCTCGAGAAGGTGGGCCTGACGTACCCAGTCGACGAGGCGTACCTGCGCGCGTTCAAGAAAGATCGCGTGCTCGAGCTGTGGGCCGGACCAAGAGGCAAAGAGCTCACCTTCGTGAAGAGCTGGCCGTTCTGCGCAGCGTCAGGAGAGCTGGGCCCGAAGCGGAAGGAAGGCGATCTCCAGGTGCCGGAAGGCCTCTACGAGGTGCCGGAATTCAACCCGTACAGCGACTACCACCTCTCGATGAAGGTCTCGTACCCGAACGCGAGCGATCGGCTGCGCAGTGATGCGAAGCGGCCGGGTGGGCTCATCTATCTGCACGGGAGCTGCGCGAGCATCGGCTGCATCGCGATCGAAGATGAGCCGATTGAAGAGGTGTACCTGATGGTGATCGACGCGAAGCGCAGGCCGATCCGCTTCGACATCTTTCCCACGAAGCTGACCGACGACGCGATGAAGTCGATGGAAGGTCAGCCAAACGAAGCGTTCTGGAAAGAGCTGAAGCCGTTCTTCGATGGGTTCGAGTCGGGCAAGCGGCCGGTGCCGTTCAAGGTGCACGGCAAGTCGGGCGCCTACAGCATCCGTTAGCGAGTGCGAGGCATGGACGTTGACGAGTTCAAGCGTCTCTCGAGCGACTTCGGTCATCGCTTTGCTTTTGATCGGCCGTCCCCGTCGCTTCAAGTAGGCTGACTTCCTCGCGTTTTGACCCGGAACTCCCTCCTCCCAACGGTGTCTTGTGTCTTCAGAATCTGACGCCGACGACCTGGAGGACGAAGTGCCGAGCGACGTGCTGGAGTTCCCGAGCAAGGTGATGGCTGAGGCGAAGGTGCCTCCCGCGGACCTTCCCGAGCACCTGCTCATCGCGCGCCTGCGCCGCAAAGATCCCAACGCGTTCGAAGCAATGGTCCGCGCGCATCAAGATCGCGTCTACGACTTCTGCGTGCGCATGCTGGCCGATCGCGAAGAGGCGTTCGATCTCACGCAGGAGATCTTCATCTCCATTCACCAGCACATGGACCAGTTCCGCGCCGACGCGAAGCTGACCACGTGGATCTACCGCATCGCCCGCAACCACTGCCTCAACCGCCTCAAGTACCTCAAGCGTCGCGGCCGCGGTCGCAGCGACGAGTTCGGCGAGAGCAACGAACTGAGCATCACCGAAGCCATGGGCGGCGCCTCACAGCCCGACGACGCAGTGCACGCGCGGACGGAAAAGGCGCTCGTGCACAAAGCCATCGCGATGCTCGAGGAAGATCAGCGCGCGCTGGTGGTTTTGAGAGACGTGGAAGGTCTCTCCTACGAAGAGATCATGGAGATCACCGAGCTCGCCGAGGGCACGGTGAAGAGCCGCCTGCATCGCGCACGCGAGAAGCTGGCGGGCATTTTGGTGAAGCTTGAACAAAGCTTCGCGGATAGAGGAGACTGAATCGTGGTTCGCGAACTCCCAGACAAAGACGTCGAGCGCCTGTTCGTCGGCGCCATCGATGGCGCGCTCCCGCCCGAGCAGGCGAAGGAGCTCGAGAGCGAGCTGTCCTCGAACCCCGAGCTCAAGGCGAAGTTCGACAAGTACCAGCGCGCCATCTCGCTGCTCAAAGGGTCTCCGCGCGAGAAGGCGCCCGACGCGCTCGCTTCGCTGATTCTCCGCCGCACCCGTCGTCGCCGCTTCCAGGGCCGCAACCGTGAACTCACGCACTCGCGGTTCCCGGTCGAAGTCGTCGTGCCGCTGCTGATCGCCGCGCTCGTCGCGTTGTTCATGCTGCTCGCTTCGCCCTGACCTGAGCCACCGAACCGCAGTAAGCACGCGCGATGCGTCGCTCACTGGTGGTGGTGGGGCTTCTCGGTCTGGTCGGTTGTCGCGATCTCAACCTCCCGCAGGCGCGAATCGCCCAGCCCGGGGTCGTGCGCGCCACCGTCCTCACCGCCGAGCCCGGCAAGAACGAGCTCGTCCCCGCTCGCGGAGCGACCCTCACGCTCCTCGGCACCACCCAGCAGGCGACCGCTGATCAAGACGGCAGCGTCACGCTGTCCGGCATCCACGCGACCACGGGGCGATTGCTGTTCGGCCTCGGCAACAGCCGCTCGCGCATTCTCTCGCTCGAGGCCGTCGGCGCTGGGTTCGGCAAAGACGTCAACCTGGGCCAGGTGATCCTCGGCCGCAACGCGACCCTCATCGGCCGCGTGCTGCGTGAAGATCGCGCGCAGCTCAACTCGGGTCACGGCGGCATCGTCGCGTTCCTGCCGCAGCTCCCGCAGCTCACCGTGTCGGGAGACGACGGCACGTATCGCCTCTCCGGCGTTCCCGAAGGCGATCTCGTCTTGAGCTTTTCCACGCCGGGCTACGAGGCCGCTGCCACCAGCGTGCACGTCGGACCCGGGGAAGAGCTCCGCATCGACACCGTCACGCTCGTCGCCAATCCAGGCGGAGCGCCCGTCGGTCAGCTCTCAGGTCTCGTGCAGCAGCCCGACGGCACACCCATCGCCGCGGTCACCGTGCGCGCCTTCTCGCGCGGCGTCGAGACCGTCACGCAGACCTCGAGCGAAGGCCGCTTCGTCTTCGGTTCGATCGACACCGGCGTCTACGCGCTCGGCTTCGAGAAGAGCGGGCTGAGTCCGTTGCGCGTCGATGGCGTGCTCGTGTCGCCGGGGGTCAACGAGGTCGGCCCATTCGTGATGACGGCCGGCTCTGGAATGCTCGGCTCGCTCGACGGCGGAGGCATGCCGATCGAAGTCGACGCGGGAAAACCAGATGACGATGGTGGCAAGCCCGACGACGACGCGGGGACGGATGCGGGCGTCGATGCGGGAACTTCGACTGACGCCGGAGGAAGCGATGCGGGCGGCTCCACCGATGCGGGGACGAGCGACGCGGG
Source organism: Archangium sp. (assembly GCA_016792935.1). Taxonomy (GTDB): domain Bacteria; phylum Myxococcota; class Myxococcia; order Myxococcales; family Myxococcaceae; genus Archangium_A. Next base: position 18,584 of record JAEUJS010000154.1, read on the forward strand.
CCTCGACGCCGGAACGCCCGATGCCGGAACGCCAGACGCAGGCTTCGATGCGGGATCCGACCCGCTGCCATTCGCGATCGTCACCGCCTTCCAGAACGCCGCTCCGAACTCGCAGGTCACGCTCAACGGCACCGCCAGCACCGGCTCGCAGCCGCTCATCTACACGTGGACGCAGCTCACCGACGCCGGCGTGACGCTCAACGTGAACGGCACCGCCACCGCGCACTCGCCGCGCTTCACCGCTCCGGCGCTCGGCACGGTGCTCGACTGGTCGCTGGTCGTCACCGATCGCTTCGGCCGCGCGAGCACCAACACCGCCATCACGCGCGTCGGCATCGGCAGCATTCCGGTCGCGCGCTTCGTGCCCGATGCGGGAACGTTCCTCGGCGGAGATCTCCTCGCGCTCACCTCGACGTCTTTCGACGATGGCGGGTTGTTGTTGACGACGTTCGACTGGCAACAAACGCCCGTGGTCTCCGGCGCGACGCTGATTCCCAACGGCAACACCGCGTCTCTGTCGCTCCCGCAGCTGATGATGGGAGATCAGCCCGTGGTCGTCGGCGTCGAGCTGCGCGTCATCAATTCCATCGGCGCGCAGTCGCCCGTCTTCCGTCAGAGCTACGTCGCGCAGCCTGGCTCGGGCACCAACTGGGCGCTCAGCGCGGCGCTCGTCGGGACCTCTCCGATTCTCTTCAACGGCGCCAACCCGCCGGCGCGCATCAACTCGTCGGTCACCACCGCGGTGCAGTCTCCGAACGTCTCGTACTCGTGGTCGTGCCCGGGCCTGGGCAGCGCGCTCACGCCGCTCAGCGGAGGCGCCGTCGAGTTCGCCGTACCCAACGTCGTTGGCCCCGATCGCATCGTCAGCTGCACGGTGACGGCGACCGGTCAGCCGCCGCTCAACCCGCCGACGTTGCAGACCAGCGTCGGGCTCACCATTCGCGACGACGTCAATCCTTCGCTCGTCGAGATGCGGCCGTCGTCGATGGTGGTGCGCTCTTCGCCCCTCGGCGTCTACGTGCGGGCCAGCGAGCCCGCGTCGGTGAACAACGCCAACAACGGTGCGTGTAGCGCCACGCCGGTCGAGGGTGCCGGGACCGCCACGATCCTCTTCATCTACGGATTCTTCAGTGCGTCTACCTGCGGCGCGCTGTCGGTCAATGTCGTGGATCGCGCGACCGTCGCCAACAGCGTGACCGTCCCCGTGGTTCCGAACTTCAACATCAATCACCAGTGGGAAGGCCCGTTCGTCTCGACTTCCGACTTCGCTGATCCGCGACCGGTGGTGGTGAGCGCCGGACAGCTGCCGTTCGATCTGCAGCGCGTCAGCCCGCCGCCGTCTCCTCCGCTGCCGTTCGAGTTGGTGGCCCGCGAGGGCGCGTCGCTCGTCACGTTCGGCGTCAACTTCCTCGGCGCGCCGACCACGTGCAATCCGACCTGCCCGTTGTCGGATCAGCGCACGACACTCGGGCTCGATCCCGCCGTTCCCACTCCGCTGGGAGAGCGTGTCGCCAACGCCGGGCACGAACTCTTCGTCGCCATGCAGCGCGCTCAGGACGCGGGAATGCTCGACACGCTCTACGCAAGGCGCTCGGCCGACGGAACATGGACGACTTTGCAAGCGCAGGGAGAGCTCGCCAACTCCGGAGCCGAAGTGCGTCGCATGCGGCTGCAGAACGGCGCGCTGATCAGTGACGTCTTCGACCCCGCGACCTCGACCTTCATCACGCCGGAGACCGTGATCGCCGATGCCGGTACCGACGTCGCCAACGTCTTCTCGTCGGAAGCGCACCTCGTTCGCCTCGGCCAGGTCGCGGTGTTCCGCACCGGCGGGGCGATCGAGTCGTATCGGCGCAACGCCATGCTGGCGACGTGGGAACGCCTGTCGCACCACCAGCCCAGCGGAGCGCTCTACGGGCGCACGTTCTACAACAGCGACACCGGCGGCCTGACGGCGTTCGGCTTCGTCGTGCGTTCACTGCCCGATCACATGATGGGCTTCGATGGCAGCCCACGACCGATCAACACGCTCGGCCCCGTGACGGGCGGCTACGACTTCGTGCAGCGCGGCGACTTCCAGCTGCTCGCCGTCTCTCAGAACGGAGACCTCCGCCTCTACGCCGGTCGCGCGTCGGGCATGTCGTTCGTGCCGGGGCCTCCGCGCGTGGTGCCGCTCGCTCCTGGAGACCAGCGCTTCGACAACGACGTCTCGTGCGAAGCCGCGTGGCCTCGCGTGGCCCTGATGGAAGACGCCCTTGTGCTCACCTGGCAGGAACGGTGCTCGCCCTCGACGAGGTGGCAGGTGATCACACGCGTGCTGCGCTGACGACGGCATCGACATACGCTCCGGCGCGATGCCGCAATCGCTCCGGCTGGTGTCGAGCCTCACCTTCCTGACCATCGCGGTGGGTGCGGTGCTCCTCGCGCTCCCCGACATGCCCGGCCTCGGCGGCGCCCTCAGCACCGACGCCGCCATCGCGCTCGTCACCGAGACCGCGCAGTCGCCGATCTTCTTCGTCCCCGCCGCGCTCAGCCTGGTGTTCTTCATCTACGTGAAGTCGCGCCCGCTCCCCCAGGGCACGATGCGCGCGGCGAACGTGTTGCCGCCGCTCAAGGCCGAGCTCGCGAAGACCGAGCGGCTCGCGAAGGTGAAGGCCACGTTCGCTTCGCTGGTGCGCGACGCCGATGGTCTGGTGATCGCCGATCTCCTCGTGCACGCCGGAGTGCAACTGCGCGCCAGCGACATCCACGTTCACCCCGGAGCGACCGACACGCAGCTCAGCGTTCGCGTCGACGGCGCGCTCGAACAGCTCGCCGTGTTGTCTCCCGAGCAGTACGGCGTGCTCCTCAATCGCCTCAAGGTGCTTGGCCGCCTCACGCACTACGTCACCGACAAACCGCAAGACGGGCAGTTCTCGCTCCCGACGCCTGATGGAACGGCCGAGGTGCGCATCTCGCTGTTGCCGACGCAACACGGAGAGAAGGCCGTGATGCGCCTCGCCGGTCTCGGCAACGCCTTGCCGGTGCTCGAGTCGTTGCGGTTGCCCGACAGCGTGCTGCGACAGTTGAAGCGCATGCTCGAGAAACCGCAGGGCCTCATCTTCTTCACCGGCCCCACGGGCAGTGGCAAGACCACCAGCATCTACGCGTCGATCAACCACCTGCTCGACTCACGCGGCTCGCTCGCGCAGATCGCCACCATCGAAGACCCGATCGAGTTCTCGATTCCCGAGGTCGCGCAGACGCAGGTCAATCGCGCGTCGGGCCTCGACTTCGCGTCGGGTTTGCGCGCGTTGCTGCGGCAGGACCCGAACATCCTGGTGGTCGGAGAGATTCGTGACGTCGAGACCGCGCGCATCGCGACCCAGGCCGCGCTCACCGGTCACTTGATCCTCACCACGGTGCACGCTGACTCCGCGCCCGGCGTGTTCAATCGGTTGCTCGAGATGGGCGTCGAGCCGTCGGTGCTCTCGTCCGTCGCGCACGCGTGCTTCTCGCAGCGCTTGTTGCGCCGGTTGTGTCCGTTCTGTCGCACGCCCACGCCGGTTCCGGCTGATTTGGTGCCGCGGCTGCAGGCAGTGAAGGCTCCGGTCGAGGGCTACTTCGAAGCGCCGGGGTGCGCCGAGTGCGGCTCGACCGGAGTGTCGGGGCGCATCGCGATCTTCGAGGTGCTGATCGTCACCGATCCGATTCGCGATTCCTTGAAGAACGCTCCCACGAATCAGCAGCTGATGGCGCTCTCGATCGAGCACGGGTTGATTCCGTTGCGTGACGCGGCGTTGAAGGCCGCGCAAGCCGGTGAGGTCTCCGTCGCCGAAGCACTGCGGGTGGCCGAATGAGTGAGAAGACTGAACCGCGGAAGGCGAGCGCTCCGGAACTGGTGGCGGGCATCGCGCTGCTCGCGGCCGCGCTGGTGTTGACCGGCTCGGTGTTGATGCATCGCTTGAAGACCGCCCCGAAGAGCGCCACGCCGGGCGAGGTCGATCCGCACAAGGGCAACATCATCGTCCCCGACGTCGCGGCGGAAGGGCTGAGCTACGCGAAGGGCCCCGAGCTGTTGTTCGTCGACTCGACGCCCGCGGGCGAGGTCGTGCTCGACGGGCAGAGCCTGGGGCCGACTCCGTATTCCACCAACCTGAGCTGTTCTGCCGGTGCGTCGCGGCAGCTCGAGGTGAAGAAGAGCGGGTACGCGAGCGCGAAGTTCGCGATCGAGTGCGGCAAGGGGACGGCGCGGGTGTCCGCAACCCTCAAGCGAGGCAAGTAGCTGACAGCGGTGCCGTGACATCGCTGTCTTGCGCAAACCCGCGCGCGCAATTCACTTCGGGTTCCGCGGATTTCCGAGCGCGCGCGGTGGCACTACGATTGCGAACGTGACGCGCTCCATGCGGATATCGACCATCCTCGCCGTCCTCGCGCTGACCGGCTGTCCCCAGGAATCGGAGTACGTCGAACCCCCACCGACACCGCTCGACTTCGCGATCTTTCCGACGGTGGTCGGCAGCAGCAAGCTCTTCGCTGACGTCACCGAAGCGCGGCTCGAGTTCGACCCCACGACGCGCGACGCGATCACCGCGCTCGGGCTGTGCGTCGACGCGGCGGCGTATTGCTACGCACCTGGCACGAGCAAGACGTTGAGCTGGTGTCTCGAGCACACCCGCACGTGCGCCACTGACACGCCGTGGACCGAAAAGGCCTGTTGTCCGCGCTCGTGCAAAGACGAGTTCGCCACCGCAGTCACCGCAGGCACCGCTGAAGCCGCCGCGCTCGAGCAGGTGTTCTTCACGAAGAAGGATTGTTTCCCGGGAGTGAAGGCCGCGCTGGAGGCCGCTCCATGAAGACGCTTCTTTGCGTGTCTGTCATGGCAGCGACGCCCGCACTCGCCTGGGAGTCGACCTGCTCGAAGTTCACGAACCGCACGCTCGAGCCGGATGCGCTGGCCTCTGCTTCGCGCGAGCCGTGCACTCCGAGCGCCGGCCCCGCCACCGCGCGCGAACGGTGGATCGGCCCGGGCGACGAACACCGCCAGCTCTTCGAGCTCACGCGCCAGAAGGCCGGGCTCCCAGCCGAGGTCTCGGCGACGAAGAACCTCACCGTCTTCACTTCCGACGGCCTGACCGACATCGCAGGCACCGGCGTGCCGACTCTCGTCCCGAGCGCCGCCGCCGACATCAAGCGCGTCGCGTACCGTTCGTTCTCGATCGCGGAGTTCAGCCAGCTCCCTGATTTTTCCTACGCGTTGTGGGACTGGGCTTCGGGTCACGAGGTGTGCCCCGTCGCCGGAGCGAACTCGATTTCCGAGTGTCACGACTTCGCCGCGCACATGGGGCCGGTGAACAGCAACCACTTCCTCCCGCAGTCGCGCACCAACTACGCGCACTACCACGCGCTCGCGCTTGCTCGGGCGGCCGACTGTGCGTCGATGGCGTCACGCATCGCAGGCCAGCCGCGTTTCCAGAGCTACGCGCGCGCGTGTGAGATCGAAGCGCTGGTGCTCGAGTCGATCGGCCAGCACTACCTCCAGGACTCGTGGAGCATGGGTCACATGTGGGGCCGCTGGGGCAGCTCGACGCTCGAAGATTTTCCGGGCGACACCATCGAAGAGAAGCGTGATCGCGCCGTGCTCACCGCGCTCGTCTCGGGCCTGTTCCACGGCGCGCGCTCGGTGTTGCAGTCGTTGCCGCAGTGGACGAGCTACGACGTGAACGACGCGATGTGCGCTCCGTGGGACGACGTGAAGTTCAAGACGCCCAGCGGCGCGTTCTCGAACGGAGTGGGCGACAATTACCTCTCGCTCTTCTCCGACCGACCCGCGTACGGGCTGCAGAACTCGACGTTCTTTCAGTGTTCGGTGTCGGGCCTGCTCGAGGTCTACACCGCGTCAGGTCAACAACACGGTGCCGCCGTTCCTGCCCCCGGCTTCATGTCGATCGATCCGACCAGCGACGTGTGCTTCGGCCAGCGCGCGACCAACGCGTCGCTCGCCGCAGGAGCCGCGGTGAATCTGAAGATCGCCGGCCTGCAGACGACGATTCCGATCGACGCGCGCTTCGTGAGCTTCATGTTGCCGAAGGTGGCGCGGGCGCAGGGCAAGGTGGCGGTGCCTCCGAAGGTGCGCAACGAGTTCCGCTTCGAGCTGCAGCGCGCGGTGACGGTGGCGCGCCTGAAGGCGAAAGATGATCCCGAGGGAACCCAGCTGGCGAACGGCGAGTGGGGTTCGTTCATGGGCGTGCAGCAGAACCAGGCGTACGACACCGTGGCCTCGTACCTCGACGCGCCGTGGCCGTGGAACGCGACCGATGAACGCACGCAGTACCTCGCGCGCACGTTCCATCAGGCGCACGCGACGGAGCTGTGTTCGCAGGTCGATGTCGCCGCGCTCGATGCGCTGCGGGTCCGTGCGCACGACATGACCGCGCCGATCGAAGAGCAGGTCGCCGCGTGCACCGCGTGCTCTGAGCTGGCGGTGCGTCACCTCCGCGTCGGCACGAGCGCGGCGAGCTACGACACCGCGAACGAGCCGCTGTGTGCGTCGTTGGTGACGACCCCGGCGTTTCTCTACGCGCAATTCTCAGGCGTGACCGATCCGACCCAGACCGCCTCGCGCTGGTGCTGTCAGTAGTAAGATCGTGTCGTGCTCGAGGCGGTGATCGCGCTGCTGACGCTGGTTGCCCCGCCCGAAGCCTGGGCTGGTGCCCACACGCGACGCGCTGATCTCAGCATCACCACCGACGCCGGAGTCGCCGCCGGGTACGCAGTCAGCCTGATCTTCGATCACGCCGCGCAACTCGACGCCGGCGTCAGCCCGATGGCGGCCCGACACCAACGGCCAACCCATGGCGCCTGAACGTTGGGTGTGGCTGTTCGTCGGGCGAATCACTGCTCGCGTTCGTGCTCGTCTGGTGTGTGCGCCGTGTCGCGCGAACTTCGCGTGCGTGCGCGCGGTGAAGTAAGTCGCCGTCATGATCTTCAG
>JAEUJS010000183.1 GCA_016792935.1 Archangium sp.
AAGTCTTTGAACGCCGCCGTCGGCCCGTGGAACAACTCGAGGAGCCCCGTGTCAGGCTTGAGCCACCTGGTCGGAGCGTCGAACGTGAACGCGTCATTCACCGCGGCGCGCACGTCGAGTTGTTCCTCGGCGAACACCGGCTCGAGCAGCGAGATCGCTCGGCTGCGCAGATCATCTCCACCGATCTCACGTGCGGCGAGCTTCGGAGGCATGAACAACCCGCCATCCGCCGCGAGTCCGCTTTCGATTGCAAAGGAGAGACTGACTTCGGTGCTGCTCCGCGTACTCGAGACCTTCATCCGATCACTTTCGCCGCGGGGCCGTTCACCACGCTCACCAGTCGATCACTTTCGAGGCCCGCCGCCTTGAAGGCCGCCGCCATCGCGAGCGAGGCCTTCTCTGCCTGCGGCGCGGTGTCGAACCAGCCGAACACGCTCGGGCCTGCGCCGGCGATCGAAGCGCCGATGGCTCCGTGATCGAGTGCCGCCTCTTTCACCTGCGCGAAGCCAGGAATCAGCGAAGCGCGTCGGGGCTCGACGAGCACATCGCGGAACCCGCGCCGCATCAGCGACTCGTCGTTCGCGTAGAGACCGGCGAGCACCAGCGCGAGGCCTTCGCTCTGCACCACGAAGTCGTGGAGTTCGTACGCGCCAGCCAGAGCAGCACGCGCGCGTTTCGTCTCGAGCACGAAGTGTGGATGCACCAGGGCGACGTGCAGCCAGTGCGGAGTCGGCACCCGCACCGCCGCTCCCCTCGTCGGAGCGATGACGATTCCGCCCAGCAACATGGGCCCGACGTTGTCTCCGTGCGCGCTGCCCGAGGCCGCGGCTTCTCCGTCCATCGCTGATTGGTAGAGACCTTCGAGTCCGACTGGAGCGTCGACCAGCGAGTTCGCGGCGACGACCGCGGCGACTGCTGACGCAGCCGAGCCGCCCATGCCTGAGCCGAGCGCGATGCCTTTTTCGATTTCGACGTCGAAGCCAACTGAGGGCTCGAACGATTTCTTGAGATGCAGCAGCGCTCGGCCTGCCGTGTTTTCGGCTGCAGTCTTCGGAAGGTCGGTGACCGAGCCCTTGATCGAGACGATGCGCACTTCGCCAGTGTTGGTCAGTGTGACGGTGACCTTGTCGCCCGGCCCTGCGAGCGAGTGGCCGAGGATGTCGAACCCGACCGCGATGTTGCCGATGGACGCAGGGGCGAAGGCTGTCGCTCGTTTCATTGGATGCGCTCCCTCACCCTGACCCTCTCCGCGAGGGAGAGGGGATCACCGTTCACTATCGCGTTCGCCTTCATGTGAGGCGGGCTCCGAGGCTCGTCGCGACGCGGAGGAGATCGGCGAACGCACCTGACGCAGTGACTTCGGGACCTGCGCCGGGCCCCTGCACCACGAGCGGGTTCTGCGAGTACCGCCGCGTCGTGAACTGCACCACGTTGTCGGTGAGCTTGATGTGCGCGAACGAGTGGTCGTGAGGCAACGCCACGAGCCCCACGCTGGCCTTCCCGCCCTGCTCCAGCTTCGCGACGTACCGCAGCACGCGTTTCTCCCCACGTGCGGCGGAGAGCCGCGCAGCCATCGGAGCGTCCATCTCTCCGACCCGCGACAGGAACTCGACCGTCGAGACACCGCGGAGCGCATCAGGCACCAGCGACTCGAGCGCGATGTCTTGGAGCCCGGTCTTCCACCCGTTCTCCCGCGCGAGGATCACCAGCTTGCGGGCCACGTCGAGCCCAGAGAGGTCGTCGCGCGGATCCGGCTCGGTGTAGCCGAGCTCCTTCGCGCTCTTCACGAGCTGCGAAAACGGCACGCTGCCGTCGTACTTGTTGAACAGATAGGCCAGCGTTCCCGAGAAGATCCCCTCGACGCTCAAGACGTCGTCGCCAGTGTCGATCAGATCACGCAGCGTGGTGATGATCGGCAGCCCCGCCCCGACGGTCGACTCGTAGAAGAAGCGCGCGCCCTTGCTCTTGATCGCCGCGTACCGCTTCCACGGCCCGGATCCCGCGTTCTTGTTCGGCGTGATGACGTGAATGCCGCGCTCCAGCCAACCGGCGTAGCGCTCGGCGATCTCGTTGCTCGCGCTGCAGTCGACGATCACCGCGTGCGGCAGGTGTTCGGCGTGCACGTGATCGGTGAACTTGTCGAGGTCGGTGTCTTCGTTGAACTGCGAACGCACATCGTCGAGCGCCTTCACCACCGGCTCCGCGAGCACCATCTTCTTGCTGCCCACCACCGCGCGAACGCGCAGATCGATGTTCGACGACTTCAGCAACCGCTCCCGTGTCTCCTTGAGCTGTTGCAAGAACGCACGCCCGACGTTGCCCGGCCCGATCACGCCGATCGAGATGGTCTGCGCCGCCAGGTAGAAGCCCGAGTGCACCGCGCGTAACGCACGCTTGGCGTCGGCCGCGTCGATCGCCACCGAGATGTTCCGCTCGCTCGAGCCCTGCGCGATCATCCTCACGTTCACGCGCGCGCGACCGAGCGCCGAGAACATGCGCGCCGCCACACCCGGAGTGCCCGCCATGCCATCGCCCACGATCGCCAACGCCGCGATCCCGCGCGTCACCGTCACATCGGTCAGCTGCTTCGAAGCGAGCTCGCGCGTGAACGACTCGAGCACGGCCTTGCGAGCCGCGTCTCCATCGGTCTCGCGGATCACGCAGCAGATCGAGTGCTCCGAAGATCCCTGCGAGATCATCACCACCGACACGCCGCGCTGCTTCAACGCCTCGAACGCGCGCTCGGCGGTGCCGGGCACTCCGATCATTCCCGCGCCCTCGATGTTGAGAATCGCGAGGCCGGTGAACGTGGTGACGCCCTTCACCGGAGTCGAGTGATCCTGTTCAGCCGAGATCCGTGTGCCGGGATGCGTGGGGTTGAACGTCGAGCGCGCGATGATCGGAATGTTCCGCTCGAACGCCGGAGCCATCGTCTGCGGGTGAATGACCTTCGCCCCGAAGTACGCCAGCTCGCAGGCCTCGTCGTACGAGAGCTTCTCGATCAGCACGGCTTCCGGAACGAGCCGCGGATCGGCCGAGAGCACGCCATCGACGTCGCTCCAGATGTGCAGCTCAGAAGCACCGAACAGGGCAGCGAAGATCGCGCCCGAATAATCAGAGCCATTGCGGCCGAGCGTCGTGATGCGTCCATCCGGAGTGCGCGCCACGAAGCCCGTTACGATCGTGCGCTCACCAAGCTCGCGACCCAACTTGGCTGACGACGCTTCCCACTGGACCATCGCACCGAGATCGCTCTTCTCGACCACCAGGACTTCACGCGCGTCGAGCCACCGCGAGGCTGCTCCGCGCGCGCGAATGCCGGCGTCGACCATCGTCGAGGACCACACCTCTCCGAGGCCGCTGACGAGATCGAGGAGATCGTTCGACACCGCGCCCACCAGCGACTGCGCGTGCAGCAGATCGCGCAAGGAAGCGAACTCGATGCGGAACTTCTCGAGCACCGGCCCCGCGGACGCGCCCAGCAACGTCTGCGCAGTGTCGACGTGCTTCTTCTCGAGCGCCTCGAGCGCGGCCCGCCACGCTGGATCGCGCGCGGCAGCCAGACGGACGAGCGAGATCAGCGCGTCAGTGACGCCCTGCATCGCCGAGATCACCACCACCTGTTTTTCCTGACGGCCGAGCAGGATGTCGATCACCCGCGAAATGCGTTCCGCGTTGGCGACGCTGCTTCCCCCGAACTTGTGCCCAATCACGGGCGGGGACAGTAGTCCGAAACCTTCAACGGCAGGCGCCGCAAGAACCGCCGCCGCACGCTGGCGTCACGGTGCCAGTCTTCCGTTCGAGCAGCTGGTGATCACCTTCGCGCGCGGCCCAGATCTCGTATTGGAGCTCTTGCCCGACCACCGCGACGCTCGACGGACAAATCTGCACGTTGAGCGTGAAATCGTTGGTCGTCATTCGATCGAGCGTGACCACGCGATTGGTGCTGCCGAGCTGCGTGCCGTTCAAGCGAACGAAGGCCGCGATGCGCACCTCCGTCGCACTCGACAGCCCAGCCGAGCCGACGGTGACGTTGATCTCGAGGTGATTTCCGCCCTGACCTGCCGATTGAACCGTCGAATCGACGACGGCGCCGAGCGTGCCCGCAGTCCACATCGCGCTCCCCATGGGTTCCCACCCAATGGGAGTCGGGGTCGGCGTCGGAGTCGGCGTGCAGATCATGCAGCCGCACACCGCGATGCCGATCAACGTCAGGATGAAGCGTCGGGTCTGTTCCACGGACCGCAGTGAATCAGAAGATCAACCCGACGAGGGTGGTCAGCTCGACGTATCGGGGCGATCCCGTTCCCAGCAGATGCGTCACCGAGGCCTTCACGCCGATCCGTCCGCCGATCGGCAAGCCCTTCCGCCCGCGCAGGTCGTACGCGACGCCGAGGCCGGTCTCGACGCCGCTGCGGTGATTCACGTGGTGCTCCGACAGCCCGACGATCGCGGGAATGGGATCCATCTTGATGTGCTCCCAGCCACTCTCGTGCTGGTGCGCGAACGCCACCGAGATGAACGGATGCCAGCGCTCGAGGCCGGGCCACTCGAGCCGGGCGCCCAGTCGAATCATGGTGAGGATGTCCACGGGTGCTGCGTTGTACGCGCCGAGCCCGACGGACAATTCCGCGCGCAGGAACGAGAAGATCTCGCGCGACACGCCGAGAAAACTTGCGCCGCCTCCGGTGATCGTCGCGTCGGGTCGAATGCCGCCCACCGCCGCCCAGTACACCTCCCACTTCAACTCACGGAGCTGCACCGGCTTCGGCTCGGCCTTCTGCACTTCGGCGCGATCGCCCCAGCCGGCTGGCCGGCTGATCTGATCGGCCTGGTGAGACTGCGAGAGCAACAGCGCAACGAGGAGCGTGGTCGTCATGCCCGCTCAGTGAGTGAATTTCCCTCGGCAATTCATGTGACGCGTCGATGGATCGCTTTGCACGAGCGCGGCAACCAAGGCCCTGCGCAGCGAATTACTTCGGCTTGAGCATCGACGGAGGCGCCGTCACGGGCCGCGTCTCCAACGAAACCGGCTGGCCCACGGAGCGCGTCAGCGATCGCAACCCGAGCTGCAGCTCGTAGAGCGCCTGCACCTTCATCGCGCTCGCCTGCGCGTACGCCGAGAACGAATCCACCAGCTCGCGCGTGTCGCCCGTTCCCAATTCGAACGCAGCGAACGCCGACGTCGCCCAGCGGCGCGCCTGCTTCTCCGCTTCGCCCTGCTTGCTCGCCTTCGCGAACGCCAGCGTGGTCTCGCCGTACGCCTTCTCGAGCTCGAGCTTCACACCGCCGGCGATCAGGTTCCGCTGGTGCTCCATCTTCTCGTACTCAGCGCGCGCCTTCTCGAGCTCGATGCTCTTGTGCGGAAAGTCCCACTGGTAGCGCATGACGAGACCGACGCCGGCGTTGAGCTCGTTGTACGGGTCGTAGGCGAAGGGCGAGTACTGGCGCGTGGCGCTCGTCGTCCACCGCCACTTGAAGAAGCCCGCGATGCCGAAGTCCGGGTAGTACATCGCCTCGCGGATCTTCACTTCCTGCTCACGTGCAAGGAGCCCCGCCGCGATCGCCTTCAACTCCGGCCGGTGTTCAGCCGCACGAACGATCAGCGAGTCGAGCGGTGCGAGCTGCCCCTCAGGCATCGAGCTCAGATCTTCAGCGGCGACATCGATGATCTCGTCCGGCGCCGCGGCCACCAACAATCGAATCGCCGCGAGCGCAAAGCCCGCACCGTTCTCAGCCTGCACGCGCTGCACTTCGGCCTGCTGCCGGTAGAACGACAGCTTGTAGACGTCCATCTGCGTGACCTGCCCGGAGTTCTCCGTGCGCAGGCGATTGAGCGTCTTCTCCGCGTCATCGAGCCGCTTCGACGTATCGTCGATCACGGTGATGATCGAGCGCGCCACCGAGTAGCCGTAGAAGGCCTGCGAGACCTGGTACTCCGCTTCGTCCTGCGCGCGGGTGTGCAACGCGATTCCGGCTTCGACGCCTTGCCGTCCCGCTTCCTCGAGCGCGTCGAGTTTTCCGAACGTGTAGATCGGAAGGACCGCGTCGGCGCCGGCGCCCATCATCACGCCCGGCTGACCGAAATCGAGGTCGTACATCGTGGTCGCTTTGGTCGTCGGCGCACCACCGAGCCCATCGTTGCGCGCTTCCGGAGTCGGACCCGCCACGAGGAAATACGAGTCGAGCTTGGGGAACCACGCCCACTTCGCTTCGTCGTACCGCGCGCGGAAATACCTCAACTGCGCCTGAGCCTCTTTGACGCGGTGGTCGTTCGCCCTGGCGCGCGCGATCAATTCCGGCAAGGTCAACGGCTTGGCCTGCGCTCCGAGCGCAATACACGTGACCAGCAAGACGGAGAGCAGGCGCAAAACGGCGGGCACTCTGCCTCAGCGCTCCCTCCAATTGAAGGACGTTCTCCGACCTGCGTAAGGTGTCTTCGTGAACCGCACAATCGCCGCCGCCATGGTGCTGTCGCTGTCTTTTTCCGCCTTCGCCGAAGAGCCCAAGAAGCTCAAAGGCTCGAAGAAAGAGACGGCGCCCAAGCTCGATCTCGGCATGCCGAAGTTCGGCGACATCCCCAAAGATCAGAAGCTCGAGTCCGCCAAGGGCATCGACACCAACACCCAGGCAGGGCCCAGCGGAGCGAAGGCTGAAGACGGCTACAAGGTCGTCAGCGTGATCCACGGCAAGGCGTTCATTCGCGCCGCCGGAGGCTCACGTCCGAGCGCGCCCTTTCCGCAGGTCAACGTCACGCAGAGCAACCCGTACTCGACCGAGAAGTTCAGCTCGATCGTGCGCGTGAAATCTCCGGGCAAGAAGAACACCAGCGTCGAGCTGGTGATCCTCGACACGCGCGGAGACACCGTGATGGACGCGAACGGCCAGCTCCGCTTCCCCACCAACAGCGACGAAGCCGAGTGGCAGGTCGACTGGGAACCGTCGGGCATTCGCGCGCCCGGAGAGTTCCAGGTGCTGGTGCGCGTCGGCGGCAATCCGCTCGGAACGTTCCCGTTGAAAGTGGCGCTCCCCGAGGCTGCGCCGACGCCCGCGCCCAAGCAGTGATTCTTCTATTGAGCGATTTCGAAAAGCAGTAAGCGGCGCGGCATGGCCTACAGCGATCGCGTCAAGCAGATCCTCAGCTGGTACCCCTCTGATTCTCCCGGCGTTCTGACCAACCTCGCGCGCATGCTCAACACGGGCACGCTCGCGGGCACCGGCAAGATGGTGATTCTGCCGGTGGATCAGGGCTTCGAGCACGGCCCGGCGCGCAGCTTCCAGCCGAACCCCGCTGGCTACGACCCCGACTACCACGCGCAGCTCGCCATCGACTCGGGCTGCAACGCGTACGCGGCGCCCCTCGGCTTCCTCGACGCGGTCGCCGGCAAGCTCAACGGCGAGATCCCGCTCATCTTGAAGGTGAACAACTCCGACACGCTCGCCAAGGTCGAGCCGATGTCGGCGCTCACCTCTTCGGTGAAGGACGCGGTGCGCCTGGGCTGCACGGCGATCGGCTACACGATTTATCCCGGCTCCTCGGAACGCAATCAGCAGTACCAGGACCTGCGCGACATGATCGCCGAGGCGCGCTCGTACGGCCTGCCGACGGTGCTGTGGGCGTACCCGCGCGGCAACATGTCGAAGGACGGAGAGACCGCGATCGACGTCGTCGCCTACGCCGCGCAGATCTCGGCGCAGCTCGGAGCGCACGTCATCAAGGTGAAGCCTCCGAAGGACTTCATCGAGCAGGCCGAAGCGAAGAAGGTCTTCGAGAAGTACTCGATTCCCACCAAGACGATGAGCGATCGCGTGAAGCACGTCGTGCAGAGCGCGTTCAACGGCAAGCGCATCGTGATCTTCTCGGGCGGCGAGGCGAAAGAAACCAGCGCGCTCCTCGAAGAGATCAAGGGCATCAAGGACGGCGGCGGCTTCGGCTCGATCATGGGCCGCAACGCCTTCCAGCGTCCGCGCGACGAGTCGATCAAGTTGCTCAAGGACGTGATGAACGTCTTCAAGAGCTGAGTTCAAAGAAGTTCCCCGCACCACCAACCGAAGGATGATCCACGTGAAGAAGCTCACTGCACTGCTGCTCGCGACCACGGCGATCGTGGCGTTTGCCGGCCCTCCCGACGCGAAGAAGGCGCCTGCTGATGCGCCGGTCGCCGCTCCTCCGAAGCCTGCGCCGATCACCGCTGAAGAGCGCCCGAAAGTCCTCTACGCCCTCGGAGCGCTCGTCGCTCAGCGCACGCCGCTCGCGCAGGCCGGTCTCGATGAGGCCGAGCTCAACGAGGTGATGCAGGGCTTCATGGACGCGACCTTGAACAAGCCGCTCAAGGTTCCGCCCTCGGAAGCGATGCCCTAGGTCGACCAGTTCCTCCGCGAGCGTCAGAAGGAGCGCGGTGAGAAGGAGAAGGCGAAGGGCCTCAAGTACCTCGAGGAGCAGGCCGCTGCTCCGGGCGCGAAGAAGACCGCGTCGGGCCTCATCTACTTCGAGACCCAGGCCGGCACGGGCGCGCAGCCCACCGCCGCCGACACGGTGAAGGTGCACTACAAGGGCACGCTGATCAACGGCACCGAGTTCGACTCGTCGTACAAGCGCGGCACGCCGGCTGAATTCCCGCTCGGTGGCGTCATCAAGTGCTGGACCGAAGGCGTCGCGATGATGAAGGTCGGCGGCAAGGCCAAGCTCGTGTGCCCGTCTGACATCGCCTACGGCGAGCGCGGCGCGGGCGGCAGCATTCCCGGCAACGCCGTCCTCAACTTCGAGGTCGAGCTCATCGGCATCCAGGGCAAGTAAGGAACTCAAACGAACATGAAGACCTCGATTCGAATCACTCTCCTGGGCGCCGCACTGGTGTTGAGCGCCTGCCCGTCTGACAACAAGCCCGATGCGGGCGCGGCTCCGGTGGCCGTCAACCCGGCGCTCAACCCGGCGAACCCGGGCATCAACCCGCTCCCGACGCCGCCGCCTCCTCCGCCGCTCACGGCTGAGGACAAGCAGAAGGCGCTCTACGCCTTCGGCGCGCTGATCGCCGAGCGCACGCCGGTGAAGGCCGCGGAGTTCTCCGAGGCTGATCTCGCCGAGGTCGTGAAGGGCATGAAGGACGCGGCCGCCGGCAAGGAACTCAGCGTCAAGATGGAAGACTTCGGCCCCAAGGTCGAACAGCTCCTCAACGAGAAGCAGGCCGCCAAGGCCGAAGCCGAGAAGAAGAAGGGCGTGGAGTTCCTCGCCAAGTCGGCCAAGGAAAAGGGCGCCAAGAAGACCGCCTCGGGTCTGGTCTACATCGACACGACTCCGGGCACCGGCAAGTCGCCGGTCGCGACCGACACCGTCAGCGTTCACTACAAGGGCACGCTGATCGACGGCACCGAGTTCGACTCGTCGTACAAGCGCGGCCAGCCGACCGAGTTCCCCTTGAACGGCGTGATCAAGTGCTGGACCGAAGGCGTGGCGATGATGAAGGTCGGCGGCAAGGCGAAGCTCGTGTGCCCGTCTGACATCGCGTACGGCGATCGCGGCGCGGGAGCGAACATTCCTGGTGGCGCGACGCTGGTGTTCGAGGTCGAGCTGCTCGCGATCAAGGACCCGGCGCAGATGGCGCCTCCGCCGATCCCGAACCTCGGCGTGCCCACCGGTGCGACCGACAAGGCGATCAACCCGCCGCCTCCGCAGCCCAAGCAGTAAGCGGCGACTCGTCTTTCAGCGCGCGGCCCTCGGGATCTTTTCGATTCCGGGGGCCGTGTCGTTTTCGCGTTTCGGAGTGAACACCCGCATCCACGGAATGAAGAGCATCAGCGCGAACGCGCCACCGAAGACGAAGGCCAACCCGCCAAACGCCGTGCCGACCACATCGATCACGCCGCCTGCGATCGCCATCTTCGCGCCCCTGGGGTGGTGATCGGAGCGGAACGGATGATCGACGCGCATCGGCTCCGTCACGGCGAAGAGCTGCGTGCCGAGGCCGGTGAGCGTCATGCCGTACCAGATGCAGCCGCCCGCGATCGCGAGGAGCAGCAGACGAACGAAGAAGGCACCGAGGAAGGCTTTGAACGCAGGTCGCACGGGCGGCGCGTCATGCAGCCGCCGTGCGCTCGTGAAGCGTTCGGATCTGCTGTGTCGCGTTGCGCAGTTCTCAGCTCACCGTCACAGCGCGATGTCGACCGTGAGATTCTCTCCGCCTTTCACCGTGACCTGACGCTGCGCCTTGATCATCGGAGACTGCGCGCGCGAATCGAGATCGACGATGTAGTCACCCGGCGTCACGCTCTCGAGCGTCGCGGTCTTCGAGGAACAGCTCTCCTGCGTGTCCTTCACCTTCGCGCCGAGTCCCGTCATGCCCATCGCGGGCCGGTTGTAGACGCCGATGGTGTACGGCAGCACGACCTGTGCGGGGCAGCCACTCCCGTTGCTGAAGTGCCAGGTGACGGTGACGTCGGCCGGCTTGGGGCGCAGCGTGAGATCGACCGGAATGCCGTGCGTGCCTTTGTCGCTCACCGTGAGTGACGTCGAGAAGTGCGTGAAGCGCGCGACGCCTGCGCTGTCGAGGCCGACGGCCGTGATGCCGTAGCTGCCGCCCATTGGTCCGGTCTGGCCGAGCTTTCCCTGCCCTGCGCTGCACGCGAAGGTCGCTTCTTGATCGAGCATGCCGCTCGGACCCCACGTCACCTTCACCTGGTCGACCATGTTGCTGGCGCAGTCGCCGCTCAGGAATTCCCACTTCACGTTGAGGTCGCGATCGCCGGCCTCCGATTCGTCAGGGCCACAACCAGCCACCGCCAACACTGCCAGCAGGAGAAGAGTGCGCATGTCGCCGATCTTGTCGGCGGTCAGCGTGTTGGATCAGGAATCGAAAACGAAAAAGCCCCGGCGCGTGGCCGAGGCTTTCGTTGTGGAGCTAAGCGGGATCGAACCGCTGACCTCCTGAATGCCATTCAGGCGCTCTCCCAGCTGAGCTATAGCCCCGTATTCGTTGATGTTTTGCGGCCAGAACGTGACTGGCGAGGTCACGGTCCTTGAAGATGGCGCGGCGAGTTATCTGGTTTTCTTTGCGCCAGCCACACCTTTTGACGCCGCGTGCATCTTTTCCTGAAGGCGTTTCGCCACTTCGGCTCCCTCAGCGAGCAGGTCGTTGATCGACGCGTTCTGCACGCGGATTTTCTGGGTCACGCCCTCGAGGAGTTTGCGGATCGACGAGAGGTTGGACGGCAGCTGGAGCTTGCCCTTGCTGACCTCGGCCCACACCGCTTCACCGAGATCGCGGTACGCCCTGTCGAGATCGCGATCGAGCATGTTGGACCCGACCTTGGCCTGCGCCATCGCGGCGGCGTGCTCGACCTGCTCACGCAACACGGCGAGCTGCGCCTGCGCTTCCGCCCAGGCTTCCTGGATCTGTCGAACGGCGTCGTTGCTCGCAGGAGGTCCACCACCGGGCTGCATTCGATCGGGCATGGCGCGAATGGTACCTCAGGCCCGCGTCAGTCGCGCACCGAAGAATCCCCCACCTTCGAGGCGGTGCGGCCACACGCGCAGCATCCCCCGCTCGGTGAAGCCAGGGTGCGACTCGAGGAACTTCCGCACCACGTCTTCGTTCTCCTGCCGCAGCACGGAGCAGGTGCCGTAGATGATCGTCGCTCCGGGCTTCAGGCGCCTGGCGACGTCTTTCAAGATGCCCAGCTGCGTCGCCGCGAGCTCGTCGATCTGTTTGGCGCTCAACTTCCACTTCTGATCCGGCTCGCGACCGAGCGTGCCCGTTCCACTGCACGGAGCATCGACCAGCACCAGATCCGCCAGATCGATGCGCGGCGGGCTGGGGAACGACACGTGGCGAATCTTGAGCTCGCCGACGCGCGAGCGCGCTTCCTTGAGCCGCTTCTCGCTGAGATCCCACGCGAAGACCTTGCCGGTCGGCCCCACGGCGTCGGCGAGCACCAGCGTCTTGCCGCCCGCACCAGCGCAGTAGTCGACGACGGTCTGGCCGGGCTTCGCTTCGCAGAACTGCGCCAGCAGCTGGCTGCCGAGATCCATCACCTGCAGGCGGCCTTCCTTCATCCACCGCGATTCGAAGATCGCGCGGCTGCCGTCGGTGATGCGCAACGCGTCGGCGACTTCAGCGCAGGCCTCGACGGGATATTTCTGCGCGAGCAGCTCGGCGACGAGCGCGTCACGAGAGCCGACGGGCCTCACGCGCAACGTCAACGTCGGCTCGCGGTTGAGCGCCTCGAGGATCGCGTCGAGCTCGCCATCTGGAGCCGCGTCGTTGATCGCCTCCGCCAGCCAAGTCGGAAACGAGTGCACGTTCATCGCGCGCTCGAGCGGCGTCTTCCCGAAATCGAGCTCGACGGTGCGTTCGACCTCGGCGCGGATCAGCTGATCAGGAATGCCGCGCGGGCGAATGGGCCCGGGCAGCTGAATCTCGGTCATGATCTTGTGCGCCTCGGCCCTGCAGATCTCTTTTCGCCACAAGGCGTAGCGGAAGATCGCCTGGTCTTCGGGCAGGTGGAGCTTCGACATCGGGTGCCCGCGCGTCGTAGCGCTCAAGTTCAGCCGGCGAATGTGGCGCGAGAGCTCGCGCGTGGCGAAGGCGATGAAGCGGCGTTCCTTGCCGCCGAGATTTCCACCTTCCGCGAGCGCCTCGCTGATCGCCTTGCGCATCGGAGTGCCCTTGATCACCGCGACGTGCGCCTTGAGCGCGGCCGTGGCGGCCTTGCGCGAAGCGATGCCCACGATGTCTCCGGCTGAGTCACTCACGAGCGCTCACGTAGCAGACGGGTTGAGCGACGGTCGTGGCGTTTCGCGAGTCACTCA
>JAEUJS010000184.1 GCA_016792935.1 Archangium sp.
GCGAAGTGTTCCGCGTCATCTTCTACGGCTCGCTCGGGGCCGGAGCCTTCCTCGTGCTCGCCGCGTTCCTCTTCGACACCTTCGTCTCGCGCGCGGGCTTCTGCCGCTCGCTGTGTCCGGGCGGAGCGATGTTCTCGACGCTGGGAGCCGCCTCCCCACTGCACGTTCACAACGAACGGTCGAAGTGCACCGACTGCACGGTGTGTGACGTGGTCTGCAACCTCGGCCAGTCGCCGATGACCAACAAGCTCGACTCCGGCTGCGAGCGATGCGGGCGGTGCATCGCCTCGTGCCCGACCAAAGCGCTCAGCTGGAAATGGACGAAGCAGGCATGAACCGCCGCGCGATCATCGGAGCCGCCGCCGCCGCGCTCGCCCTCGCCGCCGTTCCGAAGCGCGCGCGCGCCGACACGCGCAAGCTGCGCCCCCCCGGAGCGCTGAAGCCCGGCGCGTTCGAAGCGTCCTGCATCGGCTGCTTCCGCTGCGCCGAGGTGTGCCCGACCCGCGTGATTCGATTTCCGAGCGCGCTCTCGCTCGAGAACGCGACGCCGCATCTCGAGTTCGACGATCGCGCGTGCGTGCTGTGCATGAAGTGCACGGACGTGTGCCCCACCGATGCGCTCGTGCCACTGCAGGTCGACGCGGTGCGAATCGGAGTGCCGAAGTTGAAGCGCTCCGAGTGCCTGCCGTGGACGGGCCGCGGCATCTGCCGTCTCTGCTACCAGGTGTGCCCGTACCCCGATCGCGCGGTGGAATTGGTCGGGCCGCAGAAGGCTCCGCTCTTCCACGCCGAGGCGTGCGTGGGCTGCGGGTTGTGCGAAGAGGCGTGCCCCGACTCCGCGCGCGCCATCGTCATCTTGCCCAGCAGCGACGCTGCTGCCGGAATCGAGCCGGCGTGATGGGTCGCGAGCCGCTCCAACACGTCGTGAAGCGGAAGTGGACGCGGCGCGATCTGCTCAAGGCCGCTCCGCTCGGCGCCGGAATCGCTGGAGCCGCCGCGCTCGCGCTGCACGGCCGCGATCAGAAGATCACCGAGCGCACCACCGGCACCTGCCGCTTCTGTCTCATGCGCTGCGGCATCGAGTGCGTGATCGAAGACGGAAAGTTGGTGAAGGTCGAAGGCTCGCTCCCTTCGAAGACGCGCGGCTTCGTGTGTGAGCACGGCTTCGCGTTGCGTGAGCTCGTTCACAGCCACGAACGCGTGCAGCACCCGCTGATCCGGCGCGGCGATGCCTTTCACGAGGTGAGCTGGGACGAAGCGCTCGCGTTCATCGGCACGAAGCTCGCCGCGGTGAAGGCGAAGCACGGAGCGCACACGCTCGGCATCCAGACCGGCTGGCCCTTCGTGCGGCATCCCTTCGTGAACTTCCTGCACCGCTTCGCGCGCGCGTTTGGGAGCCCCAACGTGGCGACGGTCTCGAGTCTCTGTGAGGCCAGTCTGCGCATGGGCCAGGCGCTCACCGTCGGCACCAAGTACGCGCCCGAGCTGCGCCGCGCGAAGACGATGGTGGTGTGGGGAGCGAACCCGTGGGTCACCGCCCCGCCCTTCGCGCATCTCGTCGCCGGAAAAGCCGCCAGCGGAGCGTTGATCGTCATCGACCCCGTGAAGACGCAGCTCGCGAAGGAAGCGACCATTCACCTCGCGATCCGCCCCGGCACCGACGGAGCGCTCGCCCTCGGGCTCATCCACCGCGTCCTGCAACTGAAGCCGCCCACCGATGCGTTGCGCGCGCGCATTCACGGTCTCGACGAGCTCACGCAGCTCGCCGCGCAATTTCCGCCCGAGCGTGTGGAACACCTCACGACCGTTCCACGCGCCGAGCTCGATCGTGTCGCGGAGCTGCTCACCAACGGAGACCCGCTCGGCATCTGGCAGGGCCTCGGCGTCGAACACCACAGCAGCGGAGTGCAGACCGTTCGCGCCATCTCCTCGCTCGAGGTGTTGTGCGGTCGCTTTGACGGAACGCCGGATCCACGCGCGCTGGTGACTCCGGTGACCGAGCGTTTTCACGACGAGCCACTGCCCGCGCTGTATCGAATGCGCACGCCGAAGCCCGTGCCGCCGGAAATCAGGGCGCGCGCGATCGGGCGTGACGTCTTTCCGCTCTTCGAACGTTTCAACCGCGAGGCGCAGGGAGAGCTGTGGGCCGAGGCGATCGAGCGCGGCGAAATTCACGCGCTGCTCCTGTGGGGGAGCAACGCCCTCGTCACCGGCTCAGGCGCGCAGCAACTCGAGCAGGCCGCCGAGAAGCTCGACCTGCTCGTCACCGTCGACCCGTTCTTCAGCGCGTCGGCGCAGCGCAGTGACGTCGTCTTGCCCGCGTCCACGTTCGCCGAGTCTCCCGACGTCGATGCGAACGACGAACAGGTCGCGGCGAAGAGCCTCGTTCCACCTCAAGGAACCTCGCGCCCCGACTTCGACATCCTCACCGCACTCGCGAACGCATGTGGTGTCGGCGAGTACTTCCCGTGGAAGACGTTCTTCGAAGCGATGCGCGCCCCACGCGTGGAGTGGATGCGGGACGACGCACAACAACCGCGCCCGAACGCCGACGCTCGCCCCGATTTTGGGACACCCACGGGCAAAGCTGAGTTCGTCAGCACCCAGCTCGAGGGCGAAGCGGCGCTGCCCCGATGGTCGCCGCCGCTCGAGCCGACGCCAGAATTTCCGCTGCGACTCGTGACGGGTCCTCGCCCTCGCGCGCGCATCAACTCGCAGTTCGCGCAGAGCCCGAGTGTGCGTGCGCGCATGCGAGAGCCTGAGCTGCTCATTCACCCCAGCGCGGCGAAGAACGCCAACGTGACCAACGGCAGTCGCGTCGCGGTCATCACGTCACTCGGCCGCATCGAACTCAAAGCGATCGTCACCACCGACGTGCACCCAGAATCGGTCGTGATGCCGGCGGGCTGGGCGAGCGCCAATCCGAATCGGCTGATCGATGGCTCGAGAAGAGATCCGATCAGCGGCTTCCCCGCGTTCCGCTCGGCGATCTGCCGCGTCGAGCCGGCTCAGCCGAGCGCGGTGCGGTAGTCGAGCTCGGGCTCCGACTCGGGGCCGACGGCGTCGTCGACGTTCGCTCCGAGGAAGAACTTCTCGAGCGCGTCCTCGATGTCCTTCTTGTTGTCGACCGTGTTCACCCGCGCGCGGAACGCCGACGCGCCGTGCAGCCCGTGCGCGTACCACGCGAGATGCGAACGAAACGCGTGCACCGCCTGCTGCTCGTCCTTGCGCGCGCGCTGTTCCGGCGGCAGCTCTTCGCGATGCACGCGCGCCTCGGCGCTGAACGTGAGGTGCCAGCGGAAGTGGCGCAGCACGAGCGTGCACCGCTCTTCATTCGTCGGCCTCGGACCACCGAGCAGCTCGCGGAAGATCCACGGATTACCGAGCGCGCCGCGACCGATCATCACGTAGTCGCAGCCCGTCTGCTCGAGCATGCGCACCGCATCAGCGACCGTCTTCACGTCACCATTGCCGATGATCGGAAACGCGTTGCCCACGTGCTTCTTGAGCGCCGCGATGTCGCCCCAGTCGGCCTTGCCCGAGTAGCCCTGCGCGCGCGTGCGACCGTGCATCGCGAGTGCCGCGCAACCAGCCGCGCCAAGCATGTCGGCCATCTGCAGGTAGTTCTTGCTCGACATCTCCCAGCCCGTGCGGATCTTCACCGTCACCGGCAGGCCCGTCGCTTCGCGAATCTGGCGAACGATCTCTCCCGCGCGCGGTGGGTCGCACAGCAGGCCAGAGCCCGCGCCGGTCTTGGTCACCTTCTTGACCGGGCAGCCCATGTTGATGTCGATGATCTGCGCTCCGTATTCCTTCGCGATGACGGCGGCCCTGGCCATCACCTCGGGCTCACCACCGAAGAGCTGCAGCGAGTACGGCTTCTCGACGTTCTTGTCGTACCGCAGGTAGCGCAGCGTGCGCGTGTTGATGCGGAAGAGCCCCTGCGCGCTGATCAACTCGGTGGGGCACAGCGCGGCGCCCTGCTCGAACGCCAACACGCGAAAGGGCATCTCACTCACCCCCGCCATGGGCGCGAGGATGAAGCGATTCCGCAACGTGTGGGGACCGATGGGCAGCATGGAATCCAATCTGGAGGCTCGACCTGGGGCGAGCCGGGAAACACAGCGTGTATCAGAAGTGCCAGCCAGTCCCACCTGACAGGAGCCCGGTGTTACAGAGAGTCTCGTGTTCCGCTTTCGCTTCGCGCAGATCCCCGTGCATCTCCACCTGACGCACTTCGCGATCAGCGCGTTCGTCGGCTCCATGTTCTTCGTGTCGCTGAAGACCAGGGGCACCTGGCCCCGCGCCGCGCTGACGGATCTCACGCACCCCGCGCATACCAGGACGGTCGTGTTGGTGACGCTCCTGTGGGCGCTGCTCGTCTCGTTCAGCGTCATCGCGCACGAATTGGGTCACGCGCTCGCGCTCCGCGCCTTCGGAGCGAAACCGCACGTCCACCTCGTTGGCCTCGGCGGCCGCACGCTGATCGAACAACAGGTGCCGCTCGAGTGGTGGCAGCAGCTGCTGATGAACCTCGCCGGCCCCGCAGCCAGTCTGAGCATCGGAGTCATCGCCGGCCTCATCGCCCTCGGCGGCGCGCACCTCCCCGACGGCATCGTCTATTTCTCCACCGGCCTCGCGCGCGGGAATTTGTGGTGGACGGTGATCAACCTGCTCCCCGTCACCGGGCTCGACGGCGGCATCATCGCCAGCATCGTCCTCACCCGAATCTTCGGGCGGCCCGGCTTCCTCATCGCGCAGGCCCTCGCGCTCGGACTGGCTGGCGTCGTGGCCTTCTTCTCGCTGGTGAGCGGCGGCTATCTCGGCCTCGTGCTCGCGGCGTTCATGGTGCTGCGGACGCTCGGAAACATCGGCGCCTGGCAACGCGGAGAGAACACCGACGGCAGCAAGCTCTTCCTGGCTGGCGACGCCGCCGGGCTGAAGCCCAACGCGCTGCAGCAGATCGTCGAGCGCGCCGAGGCCCTGTACCGAGAACGCAAGCTCACCGAAGCGCAGTTCATCGCGCTGGGAGTCGTCGAGGCCACCGACACACCACCGCTCCTCCGCAGCCGCGCGCACGTGTTGCTCGGGTGGATCTCGTTGAAGGAAGGCGTCGGCCGCCGCGCGCTCGATCACTTCAGTCAGGTGCAGGGGCTCGAGGTGCCTCCGCACGCTCTCGCCGCCGGCTTCAGCCTCATCGGTGACGAGGTGCGCGCCATTCCGTTGTGGGCGATGGCGTCGCAGCGCGCCCCGAATGATCAGGTCATCTTGCACGAGTGGGCCGGAGCGCTCATTCGCGGCGGCCACGAGGTCACCGCGCGCGCGCTTCCCAACGTCGACATGGTGCGCGCGTTCTCTGCCGCCGAGCGCGTGCACTACGTACGCAAGGAATTCGAGCAGGGCGCTCGCGCTGCCGAAGCCGCGTTCCACGAAAAGCCGCACGCCACCCTCGCCTACACGGCGGCGTGTGCCTGGGCGCAGGCGGGCAAGCTCGACGACGCGATGCGGCTGCTCACCCTCGCCGCCGAAAATGGGTTCCGAAACGCCGCGGAAGCCGAGGGAGATCCCGACCTTCGGCCGCTCCGCACGAAGCCTGAATTCGTGGCGTGGCTGGCGGGGCTCAAATCGCAACCCTCATGACAGTGGCGTGACGGGCATCGGTGTTGATCAGGGCGTGACTGAAGCCCCGACCACTGCCCCGTATGACCCGAAGGTCGATCGCATCAACCTTGCGACCAGCCTTCCGTTTCTCACTTTCCACCTGATGTCGGTGCTCGTGGTCTTCACTCCGTTCGAGTGGAAGTACCTGCTGATCGCGCTGGCCTCGTACTACGTGCGCATGTTCGCGGTGACGGCGGGCTACCACCGCTACTTCTCGCATCGCTCGTTCAAGACGGGCCGCGTGTTCCAGTTCATCCTCGCGTGGGTGGCGCAGATGTCGGCGCAGAAGGGCGTGCTCTGGTGGGCGGCGCATCACCGTCACCACCACAAAGACTCCGACGGCGTCACCGACATCCACTCGCCGGTGCGTCGCGGCTTCTGGTGGAGCCACATCGGCTGGGTCTTGAGCAAGCGCTACGAGAAGACGAACTACGACGCCATCAAGGACTTCGCGCGATTCCCCGAGCTGGTGTGGCTCAACGAGCACTACCTCGTGCCGCCGCTCTCGGCGCTCGCGCTCGCGGTCATCTTCGGCGGCTTGCCCGGGCTCGTGTGGGGCGCCGTGATTCCCACCGTGCTCCTGTGGCACGGCACGTTCACCATCAACTCGCTCTCGCACGTCTTCGGCTCGCGTCGGTATTTGACGACTGACACCAGCCGGAACAACTTCCTCCTCGCGCTCATCACCTGCGGAGAGGGCTGGCACAACAACCACCACTTCCACATGAACACCGCCAACCAGGGCTGGTTCTGGTGGCAGATCGACTTCAGCTACTACGTGCTCAAGTTCCTCTCGTGGTTCGGCATCGTCAGCGACCTGAAGACGCCCAAGCACGAGATCAAGTACGCGTTCGAGACGTACACCGACGCGCAGAAGGCCGAGCTCGCCGCGCAGTCGAAGCTGGGCTTCAACGCGTGGAACGACGCCGCCGGGCTGAAGTCTCTGGGCGGGAAGTACGCGACTCCGACGCCGGAGCCGATGCTCGCGATTCCGTCTCCGATGCCGGCTCCCGCGAAGAGCTGAAGCGGGCACGAATCCGCGCCACCTCGCGCGGAGGCAGACCCAGCGACGACAAGAACGCCCGATGCGCCTCGGGGGCTTGCCGCTCGAACTCGACGTGCCAGCGCGACATCGCGGCGTCATCGAAGCCGGCGCCGCGCAGAATCGCGACCCAGCCCTTCTTGTCGAGCTTCACCGGTCGCGTCGCACGTCCACCGAGCAGCACACGCACGACGCGTCGCTGTTCTTCGAGCGCGGCGATCTCTGCCTCGAGCTGCAGGAGCCGCGAGGTCAGCACCTCGGCCGCGGTTCCGCTCTCGAGCAACAGCTTGATTCGCTCCAGCGGAATCCCGACGCGTCGGTAGCGCGCGATGGCTTCGAGTCGCTCGACGTCGGCCTGCGTGTACCAGCGCGCTCCCTTGTCGGAGCGCTGTGCCGGCGAGAGGAGGCCCACGCGGTCGTAGTGGAGCAACGCCGTGCGCGAGAGGCCGAAGCGCCGCGCGAGCCGAGTGATCGTGAAAACGGCCCGCTCTCCCGTCCTTCTCAAGGCCATGCGACGTGCACCCTTCCCCGCTCGTCATGCAGCGCACCGAGCGCATCTTTCGCGAGCAACCGGGGATGCGCGGCGAGCAACGCATCGAACTCGAGAGCCGGCGTCTCACGCATGCACGTGTCGAGCAACACCAGGTAGCCCCAGGTCACGGTGCGGTGGAACTTGTGCGGAACCCCGAGCTTCTCCACCAGCGCCCGCAGGAAACGAACGTAGCGGGCGAGCGCGTCTTCGAGCGGCATCGCCCGCAGGTAACACCATGCGACGAAGAGATGATCGCGGTGCCGGAAGCACTGCGGATCGATGCGAGCTTCTTCGAAGGCCACGACGCGTTGATCAGTGAGCATGCAGAACAGCGTCGGGGATGAAGCCGTAGACGGGTCAAGCGGCCGAAACACGACCGCCGTCGAGGTAAGCGAGTTCCTTCGACGGGGGCTGACTCAAAGACGAATTGCGATTTCGACTTACTGGCAGGCGCCCCACGGCAGCTGGTTCATCATCTGATCAGTGATGATTCCGCAGGTGCCTGACGCGCAGGTCGGCATGCCTCCGTCGCGGTTGCAGAACGAGCGGCAATTCAGCGTCATGCCGTTGCCGATGCAAATCGACCCGGGCACGCAGTTGCCGGTCATCATCGTGCCGCACGCTCCGCCGTTCGCGACCGTGCCGGCCGGCGCGCAGGCGGGACCGGCCGTGGTGATCACGCAACCCTGGTTCATCGGGCACGTCGACTGGTTGAGCGGGTCACACGCCTGGAGCATCACGCACGTCGCCGGCAATTCCTGCGAGCCGGGGACCGTCACGAGGTTGCCGCAGATGTTGGTGCCACCCCCGCAGTTCGCATCGCTGTTGCAGAACTTGCGGCACGAGCCGCCGATGCAGATGAGCCCCTTCGCGCAGTCATCGACCTGCGGGCCGCACATCTGGCCTTCGGTCTTCGTGCCCGCCGGGCCGCACGCGCGCACGCCCGTGCCGCCGCTCAGCGTGTAGCTGCACTTGTCGGTCGCGTTCGGGCAGTCCTGCGCGACGACCTTGCATGCGCCCGTGAAGCAACGGCCTTCGGTCTGGTTGATGTAGAGGCACGACTCGTTCGCGTTGGCGCAGTTCTGCGCCATCACGTCACACGGTGCGCCGGGGCCGCTGCCGCCAGTGCCGCCGCCGGTCGCTCCACCGCCGCCCGTCGTGCCGCCGCCGGTGCCGCCACCCGTCGCGCCGCCGCCGCCCGTCGCGCCGCCGCCCGTCGCGCCGCCGCCACCGTTGCCGCCGCCCGTGCCGGTCGCGTTCTCACACACGAAGCTGGTGGCGTTGCACACCTGGTTGTTCGCCGTGCAGTTCGCACAGGTCGCGCCGTTGGTTCCGCACGCGGTGTTCGAAGACGCGGCCGACGCGGGCACGCACTTGTTCATCGCGTCACAGCAGCCTTTGCAGTTCGCCGGTGAACACGGAGGCGTTCCACACGACGGGACCATTGCGACGATGAAGCCGAGGAAACCGCCGAGAGCGAGTGCGCGAACGTTCATGGTGGGGCGACAGACCAAGAAGCCCCGCCCCGCGTCAAGTCCCGCCGTCGCGCGCGAACTTCTCGGGTGCCACGAAAGCCGGCGGCGGACTGTCTCCAGTCACGAACTTGAGGGCCTCGGGCGGCTTGATGCTGCACGCCTTCACCGAGCTGGACGGGTCGATCGCGTCGTTGCCTTCTTGAATCGCGAGCACCTTCAGCCCTGGGCCGACGACGAACGTGACGCGCCTGGCGATGGTGAAGAGGAACATCTTCACGTCGAACAGATTCACCAGGAACGCGCTCGAATCGGCGACGAAGTGGTACGGCGCCTTGAGCGAGTCGCGGAACTTCTTCTGCGTCTCGAGCTCATCGGTCGAGACCGCGATCACCGTGCCGCCGTGCTGCTGGATGTCGGCATACCGGTCCCGGTACGCAGTGAGCTCGCGCGTTCAACCAGGGGTGAACGCCTTGGGGAAGAAGGCGACCACCACGTTGCCCTTCTTCACCAGCTCGCTGAGCTGCACCTCGACACCGTCGATGTCTTTGACCGTGAAGTCGGGCGTCACGTCGCCGACCTGCGGCTGGGCACCAAGGACGAGGAGGAGAGGAAGCAGCATGGGCCTTGCCTAACCACCCGCTCCCGCAGGCGCCACCTTGCGCGCGCGCAGCCCACGAATGACGAAGACAACGCCCCAGATGAGACCCAGCGCAGAGCCCCAGAGGAGCTTCGTCGGTGCCTTGCCTCCGCCGACCGCATAGCTGACCGAGAGCGAAGGCTCAGACGAGCTCGCGAAGGCGCGCATCTGCGTGATGGCCGCCGCCTGCTCGGCCTGCGTCTTCTCGGTCAGCGCGCCTCCCGAGAGCGCGACCTTCTCGCCATTGACGTCGACCACGATGCGAAGCCCGTCGTCACCCACCGCTTCATGCTGCACGGTCGAGAGTGCGCTGATCGGCACGGTGACCCTGGTGCCGGAACGCGTGCACTGACCGCTCGCGCGATCGCACTGCAGCGTCGCCTGGTTGGGGTCGGCGACCGAGAGGAACACCGCGACGCCCATCGTCATGAGGGCGAACGCGGCGACGAGCCCGCCGAGGATCAACACGGCGTTGGCGTCGTTCTTCGCGCTCATTGCATCTTCTGCCACAGCGACTGCGCGGTCTCGCGAGCAGCCTTCGCGATCTCCAGGGTGTCCACCGAGAGCGCCTTGCGTTTCCACACGCGCCACAGGCCGTCGACCATCACCGACTCCACGAAGCGCGAGCTGATGCCGAACAGCAGGTGCGCAGGCAGCGTCGCGGTCTCGAACGGAGACGCCGGCGCGTAGTCGAGCACCACCAGATCGGCGACCGACCCGACCGTGAGCGGACCGACCGACGTGCCGAACGCCTCGGTCGCGAGGCGATGACCGTTGGCGAGGAAGCGCAACAGATCGATCGCCTGCCCCGAATCGGTCGCGCGCAGAGAAGCGGCCTGCGCCTCAGCGAGGAGATCGGGCGTCGCGAGGTCGGTGCCGAAGCAGGCGTGCACTCCGAACTTGGCGGGCGTGGCGTGACCGCTTCCCGTCGCCATGTTCGAGCGCGCGGCGTGCGCGAGCCAGGTGCCGTCAGCGATCAGCGACGAGAGCTCGGGCCACGAGAAGTGCACCCCGTGAGCGAGCACCACGCGCGTTCCCGTGAGGCCGTGCGAGAGCAATCGCTCGGACACCGGCGCGCCATGACGATCGCGGCTCTGCCGTTCTTCCTGCGGATCTTCGGCGAGCGAGGCGAGGAGGAACGCGTTGGTCTTCGCACGCGCCTCCTTCAGTCCGCTCAGTCCTTCGTCGGACAGCGCTGCGAGGCCCTCGACCGCGAACGCGCCACGCACGCGACCGCGCGACTTGCCGATGAAGGACACGTTCTCTTCGAGGTTCTCTTCGCGCTGCAGCGCTCCGCCGCGCTCGGTGATGACGCGGGACAGCACTCCGCGCAGGCCGACCTTGTTGAAGCCCTGCGCCACGCGCGAGAGCGAGCCGCCGATGTCGGTGCCCGAGGCGCTGGAATCGAAGAGCGTGGTGGTGCCGCACAACAAGGCGTCGAGCGCGGTGGCCGAGGCGCTGGCTTCGAGGGCATCACCATCCATCGCGTCTTCGAGCTTGTGACGCGCCTGCTGCTCGGCCGCGAAGCCCTTGCCCGCCCGCGGAGCGCCCGGGAGAAACAGACCCGCGCGCCGATGCCAGGCGCTGACGAGCCCGGGGAAGAGGATGCGGCCCTTGAGGTCGATGACCTCGTCGCCCTCTTGCGGCTCGAGGCCCGTGGCCCGCTCTACGATGCGATCACCATCGATGCGCAGGTCCGCGCGTTCGACGAGCGTTGGTTCGAGGTCGACGACAGTCCCGCCGCGAAGAAGAGTGGCCACGCGGGGCGCACGCTAATTGGAGTTGGCCACCTGAAGTTGGCAAAAGGTGTCCAACTCTCATGCACTTCCGGCCTCGAAGGTCGCGATCGGCCAGGGCCGTGCGTGGAAGTCGGCGGGAATCCCTCACCCTCCCCAAAAGGCACACACCTTGCTAATCGCGGCGACGCATCAGATCAGAAGTCCTGGGAGTACTCGATGACGATCAAGGCCGGTTGGTTCGCTCTCGTGTCCGTCGCGTGTTGGAGCGCGTGCGGCCCGACGGAAGATCTCACTCCGCAGACCGCTGAACGCAGCGATGAGATCATTGGCGGCACGCTCGCGATGGGAGATCCCGCCACGGTCGCGCTGACGGTTCGCTATGGCGGCCAGTACGAGTCAGTGTGCACCGGAACGTTGATCGCGCCGAAGACGGTGCTCACCGCGGCGCACTGCATCTACGCGTACGGTCAGAACGCTCCCTACTACGTCACGTTCGGCACCTATTCGGCTCAGCCGACGCGCGCGGTGCAGGTCGTCTCGCAGACGCGCCACCCCAGCTACAACCAGTCGGCGTGGGACTTCGGGCTGTTGCGCCTCGCGTCTCCGGTGCTCGACGTCACGCCGTTCCCGATGAACGAGACGCCCATCACGCAGTCGATGATCGGTCGCTCGATTCGCCACGTCGGCTTCG
>JAEUJS010000197.1 GCA_016792935.1 Archangium sp.
CGTCCGCCCGAGCAGGCCGCGGCGGTCTCGGTGCTCAATCGCTTTCAGGCGGGAGAGACGCTGTACCGGGGCTTCTACGGCCGGCAGCACATCTTCTCGCTCGATGGCTCGGCGCTCCTCGGGCCGGGACAGCTCGACGTCGACGTGAGCTTCACGCCGCGCATGACGTTCTTCGATCAAGACTTCCGCCCCACCGACAAGGCCGCCATCACGTGGGTCGCGACGTACAGCCAGGCGTCCGACTCTCCGTTGCTCTACGCGGTGAGCTACCTGGGCATGGCGATTCCCGACATCGGCCTCAAGGACAAGAACGAGCAATTGATCCTCGTCGAGCCGGCGACGGCGGCGGGCGCGGCGCACACCGGGTTTCTCCACGTGCTGTTTGGCTTCGTGAGCTACGCGTTCTGGGAGAAGCGCATCGAGGTCGGACTGAGAGCGAGCTTCGAAGTCGTGCAGCGCAGCTTCTCCCTCGCTCCACGCGTGGCGTGGAAGGGCACCGAGGGCCTCGAGGTCTACGTGTCGGCGGAATTCTACGAGGGCTCGCAGTGGAGCCCGTTCGGCTACTTCAATCGCAATGACCGCGTGCTGCTCGGCGCGCGCTACGAGCTGTTCTGACGTTCACCAGGAGGGGAGCATGCAGCGACTCGCGATGTTCGCAGCGGTGGCAGTGGTGTCGTGTCTGGGGTGTTCGAAGAAGCCGTCGGTCGCGCAGCCGGAGTTCGAGAAGTTCATCGACTCGGTGGCGCGCACCCGACCCGACAAGAGCTTCCTCGCGGAAGGCGCTGAGCTGAAGCCGCTGGATCGCGGAGAGGCCGTCGGCACGCTCCCCGTCGATGGCGAGGTGCGCATTCCGATGATCAACGTCGGCAAGTTCGGCTGGACCAAGTACGTGCCGGAGACCGAGGCGAAGTCGGGCGCGGATCTGTTGATCGGCGTGCGCAGCGAGATCTGCATGCGTTCGGACGGAGAGAACGACAATTCCAACTGCACGCGCCCCAACGTCTACGGCTTCAAGGTGCTGATGCGGAACGAGGGTGGCACGTGGAAGGTCGCGGGAGCCGCCTTCTCCGACACCTTCACGGTGCGCTGATTCCCGCGTCGGCGGCGTTCTCGTTCACCCACTTCGTGAACGTCTGCTTCTGCGCCTCACTGAGCTGAGGCTGCAGCGCCTTCAAGCGTTCGACCGTCGCCTCGTGTTCCGTGGGGCGCGTGATCCACAACATCTGCGCGAGCGCGAGCTGCGTCTCGAGCAACGGCTTCGGGCATTGCCCTTCGCTGAAGCGGACTTCGGCTGAAGCGAGCAGCGTCAGCGCCTTGTCGGTCTGATCGAGTCGCTGCAGCACTTGCGCGAGCAGCACCGACGTTCGGGTGGCGCCGATGATGTTGCCCTTCTCGCGCAGCTCCACCGCCTTCTCGAGCGGAGGCACGGCGAGCGCGTCGTGCCCCTGGGCGAGCTCGAGGCGCGCCACGGTCTCGAAGTACAGGCCTTCGTCGAAGTCGTTCTTGTCGCCGGGTTGCAGCCGCTTCTGCACGTCAGCGAGCGCCTTGCGCGCGTCGGCCCACGAGCCGAGCTGCGTCCACGCGGCGGCCTGCTCGATGAGCGCCATGCTCTGATCGCGCACGCTCTCGTTGGGGTGGAGCTTCGCCAGCTGCGCGTGACGCTGACCGACCTCGAGCGCTTCCTTCCAGAAACCGCCGGCGAGGAAGAGCTCGGCCTCGAGCTCGATGATGGGGAGCATCAGGCTCGAGTCGGCGCCCGACATCGTGATGCGCGTCTCCTTCACCTCGTCGAGCAACGCCCGCGCAGCTTCGAGCTCACCGAGCGCGATGAGGAGCTTCACCAGCGCCTGCGCGGTCTTGAGCGACTCGACGTGGTTGAAGCCCAGGGCCTTGCGGCGAATGTCGAGCGCCCGCTCGAACGTCGAACGCGCCACCGATCCGCGGCCCATGCGACGGAGCGCGACCGCCAGGTTGTTCAGCGCCACCGCGACGTTGGGGTGCTCGGGGCCTTCGAGTTTTTCGTGGAGCACGAGGCTCTCGTCGAAGCGGGCGACGGCTTCCTGCGTGCGATTGGCGCTGGTGAGCGCGGTGCCCAGATTGTTGAGCGTCGAGGCGACCTCGGGGTGTTCCGCGCCGAGGTGCTCCTTTTGCAGCGCGAGCACCTGCTCGAAGTCGGCGAGCGCCGCCTTGAGTCGACCGCGCCGCAGATTCACCAGGCCGTCGTTGTGGGCGAGCTCGGCTTGCACTTCCCAGTCTCCGGGGACGCGGGCGGCCGCGGCGGAAGCGAGACGGCTCCACGTGTCGGCGTCGCTGTCGGCTTCGTCGAACCCTTCGTTGGCGTAGAGGCGGGAGAACGCGCGTGCGGTGAGCGTGGCGTCACCGGCCTTGAGGGCCTGTTCCGACGCGAGGAGGTTGGCGTTGCGCGCGAGCTTCGGTTCCCCGCGCTTGTTTTCCATGCGACCCAGCCACAGCCACGCGTCGGCCTGCACGGCAGGAGAAGCCGCCGGCGTGATTCCCATCTTCAATTTCTCGGCAGCGG
>JAEUJS010000215.1 GCA_016792935.1 Archangium sp.
GATCTGGATCGTGTTGGCGGTCATCGGGTCGATCTCGCTGTGGGCTGCGGGCGGAAAGCCGGTGAGCCCCTTCTCCGAAGAGCTCGCGTCGTGGCCCTTCCTCGACATGTGGGCCCGCTGGGACGCGCAGTGGTACGACCGCATCGCGCGCGAGGGCTACTTCTTCAGCGCCACCGAGCAGAGCAGCGTCGCGTTCTTCCCGGTGTACCCGATGCTGATGCGCGCGCTCACCTTCATCGGCTTCGGCCCGCTCACCGCCGGCGTCATCCTCACCACGTTCCTCGGCGCGCTCGCGTTCGTCCTCTTCTACGAGTGGTGCACGCTCTTCGCTCCGGCGACGTCGGCGCGCTTTGCGTCGTGGGTGCTCGCGTTGTGGCCGCTGGCGTTCTTCATCTACGGCGCGGTGTATTCCGACGCGTTGTTCCTGGTGCTCATCTGCGGAGCCTTCCTGGCGCTCGAGAAAGGCAACCTGTGGCTCACGGTGTTGCTCGGCATCGTCGCGACGGCCACCCGCCCCGTCGGTCCCGCGGTGGTGATCGGTCTGCTCGCCCGCGCCATCGAGCTGCGCCTCTCTCGCAAGGAGAAGCTGCGCATCGTCGACTTCCTGCCCGCGCTCGCCGGGCTCGGTCTCGCGGCGTGGATGGCGTGGCAATGGTCGCGCTTCGGAACGCCCACCGCGTTCGTGCAGACGCAGGCGGGTTGGAACCAGACGCCCGGCCCGAGCACGTGGTTCAAGATCAACTGGCTGACCGGTGATCGTTTCCTCGAGCGCTTGCCGCGTTCGCTGATGCATCTCGGGCTCGCGCTGCTGATGCTCGCGATGATCCCGCGCGTGTGGAAACGCATCGGAGCTGGCTACGCGATCTTCGTGGCGATCATCGTCGGGCTCCCGTTCATCTCGAGCATCGACTTCATCGGGCTCGGCCGTTACGCCATCGCCGCGTTCCCTGCGCTCTTCTGCTTCGCGCTGTGGCTCGAGGAACGGCCTCGTCTCGCGCGCGTGTGGTTTCCGGTCTCGGCGGTGCTGCTCGGGGTCTGCGTCTCGAAGTTCGCGATCGGGCGGTACATCTCGTGAACCCGAGCCCGCGCATGCTGCACGCCGGAACGCTCGTCTTCGCGGCCGCGCTCCTGACGCTCGATGCCGCGCGGCACAACGACGACTCCGATGCGCAGCTGTACACGGTGGTCGCGCGCCACATGGTCGAAGACGGCACGTGGACGGAGCTGCGCTACCTCGACAACGTTCACCCCGAGTTCCGCGAACATCTCCCGTTCGGTCTGTGGCCATCGGCGATCACGATTCGCGTCGCAGGAGAGCGAGCGCTGCCGCTTCTCTCGGTGGTGTGGACGTTGCTCACCATCGCGCTGGTGATCGAGTTCGGCCGCAAGCTCGTCTCGCTCGAGTTCGGGCTCATCGCCGGCTTCGCGCTCGCCACCACCGAACGCTTCATCGCCTACGGCGCGATGCACCGCCTCGATCCCTCGCTCATCTTCTTTGCGCTGCTCTCGTGCGGGCCGTTGATCTTCCAGCGCCGTGACGCGCGCGGCTTCGCCGTGATGGCCATCGCCGCGGCGATCGCGTGTCTGATCAAAGGCCCGTTCGGGCTCGTGTTGCCCGTCGCCATGACGCTCGGTCTCACGTTTGCGAATCGCGAGCTCAAGTGGCTCGCTTTCGGGGCCGCCGCCTGCGTCACCGCGCTGATTCCCGTCACGACGTTCGTGCTGCTCAATCAACGCTGGTGGGACGGCTACGTGCTTCAGCAACTCCTCGCCTCGGCCACGGGCACGCGCACCGACGGCGATTCGTCACCGATCGGTACGCTGCTTGCCCTTGGAGCGTTGTGCTGGCCCTGGCTCCCGCTCGCGCTGCCGTGGAGACGAAAGCTCGAAGTGCAGCCGATCGTCTTCGCCACGGGCCTCGCGCTGGTCTTCCTCTCGCTGAGCAGCCGAAAGCTCCCGCATCACGTGCTGCTGCTGTTCCCTTTCATCGCGCTACTCGTCGCGCAGAACCTCTCGACGTGGCCAAAGCTCGTACTGCGTGTCGTCGTTGGTCTGGCCGTTGTCGGGCTTCCCATCGCGGTGTGGCTGAACCCGACTCCGCGCGCGGCTTCGTGTACGCAGTTCGCACAGCAACTGTCGGCGTTGGCTCCGGGAACGCGTGTCTCAGTCGTCGCGACGAACGACGGTCGACATTGGCGTGAACTCGCAACGCTCGCTGCCGAGTTCAGGCTCAGTCCCTGGTTGGCTCCAACTGTCGCCGACGCGCATCCACAGTCCGCGATCGTTTTGTCGTCGAACAACGGGACGTGGCAGTTGGACTCGCCCTCGCCGTGACCCTCAACGGCCCAGCTGCTTCTTCTCGAACGCCTTGAGCGTGCTCTCGATCTCCGCGTTCACCTGCTTGAGCAGATCCTGCTTCTCGCGGAACGGGAGGAACGCGCTCTTGAACCCGCTGACCATCACGGTGGTGAGATCTTCGAGCGAGAGCCCGAGCTCCTTGTGCGCGATCCAGTACTCGCGGCTCACGGTGGTGTCGGTGATCAACCGGTTGTCGGTGTTGATCGTCACGCGCAGGCCGTAGTCGAAATAGAACTTCAGCGGGTGCGCCTTCATGTCGTCCACCGCGCGCGTCTGCACGTTCGACGAAGGGCAGCACTCGAGCGGGATGCGGTGATCGTTCACGTAGTTCAGCAGGTCGCCGTCTTCGCGCAGCCGCACGCCGTGACCAATGCGATGCGCGCCGAGGTAGTGGAGCGCCTGGCCGATCGACTCCGGGCCGTACGCCTCGCCGGCGTGCGCAGTGCAGTTCACGTTGTTCTTCAGGATCAGCTGAAACGCCTGCCGGTGTTCCTTCGCGGGGAAGTTGGCTTCCGCGCCCGCGAGATCGAAGCCCACCACGCCGCGGTTCTTGTACGCCACGCACAGCTCCGCGAGGCGCAGGCTGCTCTCCGGGCTCATGTGTCGAATGCCGCACAGAATCAGCCCGTACTTGAGCCGCGTCTGGTGCTTCGCCGCACGCAGGCCTTCGAGCACCGAGTCGATGATGTGCGTGAGCTTGAGTCCCCGGGCTTGATGCAACACGGGCGCGTACCGCACCTCGAGATAGCGAACGTTCTCAGCCGCGGCGTCGAGCCCGAGCTCCAGCGCCGCGCGGTAGAGCGCCTCTTCGGTCTGCAGCACGCTGCACGTCACGTCGAACGCGACGAGGTAGTCCTCGAGGTCCTTGCAGATCTCGCCCTTGTGAATCGCCTTCGCGAGGCCATCTTCGGTGTCGGCGGGGAGCTTCACCTTCTGCTGCTCCGCCAACTCGAGGATGGTCTTGATGCGCATGCTGCCGTCGAGGTGGCAGTGCAGATCGGTCTTCGGGAGCGCGTGCATCAGCTCCTCGGTCACCGCGATGCGCGGCACCTGCAACGTCGGAGGCGGAGGCGGATGCCACGCGGTGCTCGGAATCCCGTCGGCCGGCGCGTCGTCGTCGTGAAAGGAAGGCATGTGCCGATCACGTTACGCCCGCGCGATTCGTCCAC
>JAEUJS010000217.1 GCA_016792935.1 Archangium sp.
CGCCGCCGCCTCCGCCGCGCCGATCAAGAAGCCATCGGGCAGCGAGATGCGCACCACGCCCGCGAACGGAGATCGCTTCTGCCCGCTCGCCGCATCACGTCGCGCCGCCGCGAGCTGCTGCTCGAAGTCCTCGGCGATGGCGATGAGCGTGCGCGCGTCTTTGTCGATCGTCGTGCCCTGCGCGGTGCGATGCACCACGGGCCGACCGAGCTCTTCCTCGAGCGCAGCGATGCGACGCGCGACCGTCGAGGTCGACAACTTCAGCTGCTGACCCGCGCCCAGAAAGCTCCCCTTGCGGTGCACCTCGAGGAGCAACCGCAGATCGTCCCACCCCGGCGCGGCGTCGGTCTCAGCCATTCCTGGCGGCCAGACTCCCGGTCTTCGGGCGGATCATGTTCGCCACCGTCTTCGCGACCAGCGCGCGCGGCATGAGGCGGTTCGAGAACGTCAGCATCTTGTTCATGAAGCCCTGCACCACCGACGCGTGGCCGGCGTGAAACGACTTGAGCCCCGTGCGCACCACGTCCTGCGGCGTCGCCATCTTCTGCTTCGGCAAATCTCCCGCGCGATCGAAGAAGCCGGTCTCGGTCTGGCCTGGATTCAAAGTGAGCACGCGCACGCCGCGGTCGCGGTACTCGGCCCACAGCGCTTCGCCGAACGAGAGCACGAACGCCTTGGTCGCGCCGTACACCGACGTGAACGGAGTCGGCTGGAACGCCGCCGCCGACGCCACCTGAATCACTCCGCCTTTGCGCTCGAGGATTCCCGGCATGAAGAGGTGCGTCAGCTCGACCAGCGTCACGACGTTCAGCTCGATCGAGCCGAGCTGTTCCTGCAGGTCGAGCGCCTCGAAAGGCCCGTACAGCCCGTAGCCCGCGTTGTTGATCAACACGTCGACCGCGAGCCCCTTCGCCTTCACCGCGTCGAAGAGCTTCTGACCCGCACCGCGCGCCTGGAGATCGGCGGCGATGACGTGCGACTTCCCCGCGGGCAACTCGGACGCGATGGCGCTGAGCTTCTTCTCGTTGCGCGCCACGAGGACGACGATCGCTCCGAGTCGAGAGAGCTCGCGCACGAAGGCTTCGCCGATGCCCTGCGAGGCGCCCGTCACCAACACCGTCTTGCCGCTGAAGTCGTAGGCGTTCATGTCCTGAAAGATAGCTGCGAGCGCGTTTCGCGCATGTGCAAAGCATCGCAAACTGTTTTGCGCCAGTGCAAATCGCGGCCACGTGCTACATCGGCGCGCATGCACCCGGCTCTCGCGATCCTCATCGGCCTGCTCATCGGCGCGGTTCCAGCGGTCCTCATTCGCACCGGCATCCGCGTCGCTTCCGAGATGAGCGACCGCCCCGTCGGTATCAACCTCTATCCCGTCACGGTCGCCGCCAGAGACCTGTCCACCGGCGCCGTGGTGAAGATGGACGACCTCTCACAGCGAGGGATTCCTGACGCGCTCGCGACGCGCGCGATCGTGAAACCCGACAGCGTGTCGTACGTCGCCAACCAACCGCTCGCCGTTCCACTCGCCAACGGAGATTCCATTCCGTGGCACGCCTTCGAGAACGTGCCCACCATCGAGGGCCAGCGGCCTTCCCAGGAACTCGTCGACGCCTGCTCCACGGAGCTCGGAAAGCGCAAGGTCGCCACCGCGCCGCCGACCGTCGCTGAGCTGCGCAAGGCCGTCCTCGAGGAGAAGCCGTGAAGACCGTTCTCTTCATCGCGCTCGGCGTACTCATCTCGTGCACGCTCGGAGCCGGAGCGGGCTTCGCCACTCGCACGAAGAAGCCTCCGCTCGATCTCACCCCGACCACCATCGTCATCGGCGCGCAAGACACCGAAGCCGACGCGCCGCTGACCGCCGATCGCACACGAGAGCTGACCGTGGCCGCGGCGTACGTCACCGAGTCGATGATTCGCCCCGCGGACCTGGCGAAGGTCGCCGGTCGCAAGCTCACCTTCCCCCTGAACGAGGCCGACGTGCTCACGTGGCAACACTTCGCTCGACTCGACCGTCAACGTGCGCTCGAGAAGTGCGTGCTCTCGTTCCACGCTGGCACCGAGGCCGCTGCCGAAGAGCGCGTCACGAGTGAGCTCGCGTCGATGGTCGTGCCCGAGCTGGCAGTGACGCCTCCGCCACCGTTGCCGCCGGGAGACACGGTGCGCATCGTCGCGGCCGCGCTGGACTTGAAGGAAGGCACGGCGCTCAGCACCGCCTCGTTGCAGATCATCGAGGTGCCAGTCTCGATCTTCACCGACAGCCTCATCCTCGAGGCCGACCAGGGCCTGGTCATCAACGCGAAGGTCGTCAGCGAAGTACTGGCGGGCGACATGCTGAATTGGCCGCTGCTGCGCCGCGAGGGCGTGGTCGGCGTGAACACCTGTGTCGCGCAGCTCGACGCCGCCGCGCACACCGCACGCGGCGAGTTCGCGAAGAAGTCCGCCAGCACCTTCGACCCCGGAACAACGCCATGAAGCACGCCCTCTTCCTCGTTCTCGTTTCTTCGAGCGTGTTCGCCGCCGAGCCGCTCGAGCCCGTGGTCGTCGCGGCGGTAGACATTCCCGCGGGCACGGTGGTCACGATGGAGATGATCTCGCAGCGCTCGGTGCCGAAGCGGCTCGTCTCGAGTTCGTACGTCAAGCCGGACTCGGCGTCGTACATCATCAATCAGCCGACCAGGCGACCGATGCTCGCGGGAGACTTCATGGCGTGGAGCAACTTCGACGCGCCCGACACGCGCGTGCTTCAGGCGTGCGAGAAGGGCGTGAGCAAAGGCGCCGCTTCGACCGCGGCTGATCAAGTCAGTCGCGCGCGTGCGGCGATCGTCAGGCGATGAACATGGACGAACGACCTCGACCGTTTCTGGTGGGCGCCATCCTCAACGCGGGGCTGGCGCTGCTCGGCACCTGCGTGACGCTCTTCGTCATCGGCTCCGGGCTGATGTTCTCGAACCACGGCGTGACGCTCGAGCTCGCACTCCTCGGAGGGGGATCGACCGTGTTCCTCGTGGTGCTGCCGGTGGTGGGCTTCTTCGTGTCGCTCAAGAACCGGATGAAGCCGCTCGCGCTCGCGACCGCAGCGCTCGGGCTGCTGGCGCTGCTCGGCGCTGCAGTGCTGACGGGAGGCGTGAGCCTCGGCACGCTGAGCCCGTCCTCCACCGACCCGGTGCCTGTCGAAGCGCCCGTCGTTCCGCCGTGACGTCAGACGTCGGCCTCTCCCGCCTGTGCCAGCATGAGGACTTGCTCCGCTTCTGAAGCCCGAGCGCACCGGCTGAACATCTGCCCCTCACCCGCAGGGGCGGGAGAGGGATCCGCACCGCGCGCGGCGATCATCAGGCGGTGAACTTGAGCAACTCGGCACCTTCCGCCACCTGATCGCCGGGCGCGAAGAGGAACTCGCTCACCGTGCCATCGCTCGGTGCGGTGATGGTGTGTTCCATCTTCATCGCCTCCATCACCAGCAGCGGAGCGCCCTTCTTCACCGCCCCGCCCTTCGCGGCGAGCAACGCGACGATCTTCCCGGGCATCGGCGCGACGAGCTTGCCGGCGTGCGAGTCGTCGACTCCGGCATGCGCGATGGCGTCGAAGAGCTCGAGCTCGGCGCGAACGCCGCCGTGGAACACGTGGAGTGTCTCACGCTCACGCACCACCGTTCCGCGCACCGGCAGCGCGCCC
Organism: Archangium sp.; assembly: GCA_016792935.1. Lineage (GTDB taxonomy): Bacteria > Myxococcota > Myxococcia > Myxococcales > Myxococcaceae > Archangium_A. The sequence continues at coordinate 3,673 of JAEUJS010000217.1, forward strand.
AGCATCAGGTCGAAGTCAGCGCCATCGCGCCGCCACGTCAGCGTCTGTCCGAACACGTGATGTGCATCGCGGCCGTAGGTGATCTGCACGTCCTGCCCCGCGAGCTTCAAGGTGCGCACGTACGCCTGATTGAGCCGCCACCCTTCGCGGTACGACCAGGGATCCGCTGCTGAGAGTCGAGCCTCATCCGCCAGGACCGCTGCGACACCGAGGGCGAGCACCGCGTTCGAGGGCGTCGCTTCAGCCGGAAACAGCGCGTCGTGGTTCTTCGCGATGAGCCCCGTGTCGAGATCGGCCGACGAGAACGCCTGCGACTGCACGAGCCGCCGGAGGAACGCGACGTTGGTCGCCAGGCCGACGATCTGCGTCGAACCGAGGGCATCGCTCATGCGAGCCAACGCCGCGGCACGATCTTCACCCCACACGATCAGCTTGGCGATCATCGGGTCGTAGAACGGCGTGATCTCGTCACCCGGGCGCACTCCCGAATCGACGCGCACGTTGCCATCGCGCACGAACGCCACGTGCTCGGGGAAGCGCAGATGCGACAGCGTTCCGATCGACGGCAAGAAACCCTTCTCGGGATTCTCGGCGTACACGCGCGCCTCGAGGGCGTGACCGCGAATCTTCAACTGCTCCTGCGTCGCAGGGAGCTTCTCGCCCGCGGCCACGCGCAGCTGCCACTCGACGAGATCGAAGCCGGTGATCATCTCGGTGACCGGGTGTTCGACCTGCAGGCGCGTGTTCATCTCCATGAAGAAGAACTGCTCGCCCTCGGCGATGAACTCGACGGTGCCAGCGCCGACGTAGCCGACCGCCTTCGCCGCCGCGCACGCCGCCTCACCCATCGCCTTGCGGCGTGCGTCGGTCATCCCCGGAGCGGGCGCTTCTTCGAGCACCTTCTGGTGCCGACGCTGCACGGAACAGTCGCGCTCGAACAAGTACACGCACCCACCGTGCGTGTCGGCGAAGACCTGCACTTCGACGTGGCGCGGCTTGGTGAGGTACTTCTCGATCAACACCGCGTCATCGGCGAACGCGTTGAGTGCCTCGCGCTTGCACGACTCGAGCGCCGCCAGGAAGTCGGCGGACTTCTCGACCATGCGCATGCCTTTTCCACCACCGCCCGCGCTCGCCTTGATCAACACCGGGTAGCCGATGCGATCCGCTTCCTTCTGCAGCAACGCCGGAGACTGATCCGCTCCGTGGTAGCCGGGCACGAGCGGCACCTTCGCCTTCTCCATGCGCGCCTTGGCTTCCGACTTGAGCCCCATCGCGGTGATCGCCGAAGCCGGCGGCCCGATGAACGTCACGCCCGCCTTCACGCACGCGTCGGCGAAGTCTTCGTTCTCCGACAAGAAGCCGTAGCCAGGGTGAATCGCCTGCGCGCCGGTGGCCTTCGCGGCAGCGAGGATCTTCTCCATCACCAGATAGCTGTCCTTCGCGGCCGCACCACCGAGATGCACCGCTTCGTCACACGACGCGACGTGCTTCGAGCCAGCGTCCGCGTCTGAATAGACAGCCACGGTCTTGATGCCGAGCCGGCGCGCAGTCGTCGCCACGCGACAGGCGATCTCTCCACGGTTCGCGATGAGGATTTTCGAAAACATTTCAAAGCCCCTGGGGGCGACGGCGTTGGGAGGAGACACAGTCACATCCGGAAGAGACCGAACTTCGTCTCGGGAACAGGTGCGTTGAGTGCCGCCGACAGCCCGAGCGCGAGCGTCATGCGCGTATCGACGGGATCGATGATGCCGTCGTCCCAGAGGCGAGCCGACGCGAAGTACGGGTGCCCCTGCGTCTCGTATTGCGCGCGAATCGGAGCCTTGAACGCCGCCTCTTCTTCCGCGCTCCACTTGCCGCCCTTCGCTTCGATGCCGTCGCGCTTCACGGTGGCCAACACGCTCGCGGCCTGCTCTCCGCCCATCACCGAGATGCGCGCGTTGGGCCACATCCACAAGAAGCGGGGCGAGTACGCGCGACCACACATTCCGTAGTTACCGGCTCCGAACGAGCCGCCGATGATCACCGTGAACTTGGGAACGGCCGCCGTCGAGACCGCCGTCACCATCTTGGCGCCGTGCTTCGCGATGCCTTCGTTCTCGTACTTCCGGCCCACCATGAAGCCCGTGATGTTCTGCAGGAAGACGAGCGGCACGCGGCGCTGACAGCAGAGCTCGATGAAGTGCGCTCCCTTCTGCGCGCTCTCGGAGAAGAGGATGCCGTTGTTGGCGATGATCCCCACCGGCATGCCGTGAATCCACGCGAAGCCGGTGACGAGCGTCGTGCCGTAGCGCGCCTTGAACTCGTCGAACTCCGAGTCGTCGACGATGCGCGCGATGATCTCGCGAACGTCGAACGGCTTCTTCGTATCGGTGGGAATGATCCCGTACAGATCATCCGGAGCGAAGCGCGGCAACCGCGGCTCCCGCAGCGGGATGTCGGGGCGCTTCTCGACGTTCAACGTGCTGATGGTCTGCCGAGCGATCGCCAGCGCGTGTGTGTCGTTCTGCGCGAGGTGATCCACCACGCCAGAGAGCCGAGTGTGCACGTCACCGCCGCCGAGATCTTCCGCGCTGACGACCTCTCCCGTCGCCGCCTTCACGAGCGGAGGACCGCCGAGAAAGATCGTCCCCTGGTTCTTCACGATGATGCTCTCGTCGCTCATCGCAGGCACGTACGCGCCGCCGGCGGTGCACGAGCCCATCACCACCGCGATCTGCGGAATGCCCTGCGCGCTCAGGTTCGCCTGATTGAAGAAGATGCGACCGAAGTGTTCCTTGTCGGGAAACACCTCGTCCTGGTTGGGCAGGTTCGCTCCGCCGGAATCGACGAGGTAGATGCACGGCAGTCGGTTCTCGCGAGCGATCTCCTGCGCGCGCAGGTGCTTCTTCACCGTCACCGGGTAATACGTGCCGCCCTTCACCGTGGCGTCGTTGCAGACGATCACGCACTCGCGACCGGCGACGCGGCCGATGCCGGTGATGATGCCCGCTCCGGGAGCCTCATCTTTGTACATACCGAACGCCGCGAGCTGGCTGAACTCGAGGAACGGCGTGCCGGGGTCGAGCAGCTGATTCACGCGCTCGCGAGGGAGCAACTTGCCGCGCGAAGTGTGCTTCTTGCGCGCGTCTTCTCCACCGCCCTCGGAGATCTTCGCGACCTTCGCCTTGAGATCATCGACCACCGCCTGCATCGCCGACGCGTTGGCCTGGAATTCAGCGCTGCGAACGTTCAACTGAGAAACGAGTGTCGCCATGAGCGCCGGAGGTCATACCAACGACGCCCGCGCCCGAGAGAAGAGATATGACGGCGAGCGTGAACAGCGCCGAGCTTTGGCACCAGAGCAGCGACGGGAAGAAGATTTTCTTGCGACGTTTTCTGCCCGACGCGCCTCCGCGGGCGGTGCTGCACCTCGCGCATGGGCTGGCCGAACACAGTGCGCGCTACGCCCGGCTCGCTGAGGCGCTGACCGGTGCGGGCTTCGTGGTCTACGCGAACGATCACCGCGGGCACGGAAAGACGGCCGCCACGAAAGACGAGCTGGGCTTCTTCGACGGCGGTCTGGATCGCGTGATCGCCGATCAGGTCGAGCTGATCGCCTTCGAGAAGCGCGAACACCCGGGGCTGCCCTTCGTGCTCATGGGCCACTCGATGGGCTCGTTCTTCGTGCAACGCCTGATGCAGACGCACGGCGCGGAGTTCACCGCGGTCGTGCTCTCCGGCTCCGCGGGCAAACCCAACCTGCTCGCGTCCGCAGGCCGGCTCATCGCACGCATGGCGAGACTCCGCAGAGGCCCACGCGGACACAGCCCGCTGATCCGCGCGCTGGCGTTCGACGCCTTCAACGACAAGTTCAGCCCCAAGACGACGCGCTTCGAGTGGCTCTCTCGCGATCGCGCCGAGGTCGACAAGTACGCCAACGATCCCCTCTGTGGGTTCGACTGCTCGACACAGCTGTGGGTCGAATTGCTCGACGCACTGGGCGAGCTCGCGCGGCCCGAGCTGCAGAAGCGCATTCCTTCCAAGCTGCCCGTCTACATCTTCTCGGGCAGCCAGGATCCCGCGGGCGATTTCGCGAAGAGCGTCAAACAGCTCGTCGGCGCATTGCGCGCGGCTGGCGTCGCCGATGTCACCGAGCGCATCTACGAAGCGGGCCGCCACGAGATGCTCAACGAGACGAACCGCGCCGAAGTGACCACCGAACTGCTCGCCTGGCTCAACGCAAAGGTCCCCCAGAAATGACTGCCGAACTCCCTCCCTGTCCGAAGTGCAACTCGGCGCTCACGTACGAAGACGGCGCGCTCCTCATCTGTCCGGAATGCGCGCACGAATGGTCGCCTTCATCGTCGGCGGCCCCGGCGAGCGAGACCGACGTGGGTCTCGTGGTGAAGGACGCGCACGGAACGCAGCTGCGCGATGGGGACTCGGTCACCATCATCAAAGACCTGAAGGTGAAGGGCGCGACCTCAGCGCTCAAGGTGGGGACGCGCGTGAAGAACATCCGCCTGGTGGAAGGTGACCACAACATCGACTGCCGCATCGACGGCTTCGGCGCGATGCAGCTCAAGTCCGAGTTCGTGAAGAAGGCCTGAGGAGTGCCGCGTCGGGAGGCGCGGGCGTATGGTGCCCCCATGCGCTTTCTCACGCTGTCCGCCGTGCTCTGCAGCGCGCTGTTCACCTCGAGCTGCGGCTGCGGCACGGGCAGCGTGATCATCGGAGGTCGCGACGGCGGCAGCGGAGCAGGCACCGGCACCACCGGCGGCGGCACTGGAGGCGGCACCGGTGGAGGCACCGGCTCGCTGGTGATCTCTCCCCGCGATGTGGTGCTCGACGTGGTGACCGGTCAGCCGTTCCCCACGCAGCAGTTCGACGCCACGCTCGATGGACAGCCGGTCTCTCCCAACTGGGTCGTGATTCCGGCGAGCGTCGGTTCGATCAACGCGCTCGGTCACTTCACCGCATCAGGCAACGGCGGCCGCGCGACATTGAGCGCGCACCTCAACGGCATCGTCGACTCCACGAGCATCACCGTTCGCGTGCGCATCGTGCAGAACGGCGGCACGCAGACCATGGACGCAGGCGTCGGCGGCGTCGGAGGTGTCGGCGGCGAAGGAGAAGGTGGCCCCGTCGATCCCGCGACGTTGATGGTGCTGCAGCAGGCTCCGACGAGTGACGGCGCGACGATGCTGTATCCCTACGACCGCACCGTGTGGCCGAAGGATCTGTTGCCGCCGCTCCTGCAGTGGACGCACCTGCACGACTACGACGCGGTGCGGATCACGCTCGAGTGCCCGGGCTTCAGCTTCGATGGTTCGTTCGCGAAGACCGCGACGCCGTTCCGCCATCACCCGATCCCCGGAGCGGCGTGGCGGCAGGCGAGCGACCTCTGCGCGGCGAACGACGTGACGGTGCGCGTGGTCTTCGCGGCGCAGGGTCAGGCGTACGGCCCGCTCACCCAGACGTGGACCATCGCGAGCGGCTCGCTGCGCGGCGTCGTCTATTACAACTCGTACGGCACGCGCCTCGCGAAGAACTACACGGGCGCGCTCGGGCCGGATCCAGCGTTCGGTGGCGCTACGCTCGCGATTCGCGGCTCCTCGACCGATCCCGTGCTCGTCGCTGGAGGCAACGGCGGCGAGTCGCAATGCAAGGTGTGTCACGTCGTCTCGTCCGACGGCTCGACGCTGCTCAGCCAGGATGGCGACAACTATTCGGCCACCGCCAGCTATGCGCTGCGCAACAACAACGCGCGCACCGCGCTCACTCCGGGAGATGGACGCTTCGCATGGGGCGGTCTCTCACCTGACGGCACCCTGCTCTTCTCGAACTCGGGTCCCATCGCTGGAGCGTGGACGCAGCCCAGTCAGCTGTTCCAGCTCCCGAGTGGAACGGCGGTGACGGCGACCGGAATTCCGAACGGCCTCGGAGCGGGGACTCCGGCGTTCTCACACGACGGCAAGCAGCTCGCCTTCAACTGGCTGTCGGGGCCGAGCGCCGATGGACGTTCGCTCGCGACCTTGAAGTTCACCGCGCCGTCGACGTTCAGCGACTTCGCAAACGTGTACACGCCGCCGATGGGACAGATCGCGCTCTTCCCGAGCTTCCTGCCGAGCGGCACCGGCGTGGTGTTCGAGGTCGAGACGCTCAGCAACGGCCGCTACGGAGAGACGCGCTCGACCTGCGACAGCCCGGGCCCGTGCTCGAGCATCGGCACGCGCGCGGAGCTGTGGTGGATCGATCTCGTCTCGCGTCAGGTGCACCGCCTCGACAAGGCGAACGGCCTGGGTCACGTGCCGAGCGGGCCCGAGTCGCACAACGACGACGCGACACTCAACTACGAGCCCACGGTGGGACCGATCGCGTCGGGTGGCTACGCGTGGGTGATCTTCACCAGCCGTCGCCTCTACGGAAACGTCGCGACCATCAACCCGTGGTGGAGCGACCCGCGCTGGCACGACATCTCTTCCACGCCGACGACGAAGAAGTTGTGGGTGGCGGCGATCGATCTCAACGCGGCGCCCGGGACCGACCCGAGTCACCCCGCGTTCTATTTACCCGCGCAGGAACTGCTCGCCGGAAACTCGCGTGGCTACTGGTCGGCAGATCCGTGCAAGTCCGACGGGAACACCTGCGGCGGCGGTGACGAATGCTGCGGCGGGTTCTGCACGATGAATCAGTGCACCGGAACGCGGACGGGCTGCTCGCAGGAATTCGACCGCTGCACGGTCGACATGGACTGCTGCGATCCCGCGGCGCTGTGCATCGGTGGCCGGTGCGCGACGTTCCGCTGACGAGCCACGGGTGAAGAAGACAGCGCTCCTTGCGGTCGTGGTCATCGGCGTGCTTGCGCTCCTCGCGCTGACGAGTCGATCGCTACGCGACGACACGCCAGAGCAGATCCTTCTCGCGTTTCGCGCTGACGCTGGAGTGACGTTCGGCGAGTGCGCGAACGAAGACTGCATCGATGACGCGGCCCTCGGCGCGTGCACGCCGATGCACTTCAAGACGACGTTCCACACCATCGAAGGCACGCCGGTGATCAACGACTACTTCGTCGTCGGTTCTGCCGGCGAGTGTGAGGTGGTCGTGTTCGCGGATTACACAAAGGATCCCTGGGGCGGCTGCCGCGTGTATCGCCAGGTTTGCCCAACTGTGCGGTCGTACAAGCGAGACACCCGTGATGGATGTACGCACCCCGTGATCCTTTTCGCCGTGCCGGGCTGCGACTAGACGCGGCGCACGAGCCACACCGTGTCCGCTCACCCGCACGCGCGCCTCGTTCCCGACCGCTCATCGCCAATTCCGACCGTTCGTCGGCAGGCCAGCCCGTTGCACTCGGTGACGCGCAATGACTCCCACCATGAACGCGATTCCTGAGACGACGGTCGTTCTTCCCTCGCAGCCTGAAGCCACGCCTGGCTTCGCGGAGCGCCTCAGGCCGAAAGGTGCGCAACTGCTGCTCGGACTGGGCATCGGCATCGCGGCCGAAGTGCTCCTCGACGACACGGCGTACGGACTGGGCCACGCGCTCTTCGCGCTCTTCGCTGGCGGAGCCATCGCCTTCCACGGCGGCCGCGAATCCTGGCAGCGCGCCGGCGAACACCGCTGGGTTCTCGGGGCGGCCGTGTTGCTCGTGGTCTCGACCATGTTCCACACCGCGGGCTGGCTCGCGACGATGAGCGTCTGCGCGGCGCTCGTGCTCTTCGCCCTCGCGATGCAGGGGTGGACCGGCGAACGCCCGCTCGCGTCGCTGCGCACCGGTCACCTCTTCGCCTCGCCGTTCAAGACCTCGTTCCAGTCGCTCTACGCTGGCGGAGTCGTCACCGCGCACGGTCTCGAGCAGGCCAAAATCAGCTCGACGATCGGCCGCTACTTCCCGTCGGCGCTGCGACTCTTCGTGATCGTCGTGCCGCCGGTGCTGATTCTGCTGCTGCTCCTCTCGAGTGGCGACGTGGTGTTCCGCGCGAAGATCGACGCGGTGGTGCAGAGCCTGACCTCGATCGAGCTCACCGGCTTTATCCGCGGGCTGTCCATCACGCTCTTCATCGGCCTCCCCGCCGCCGGAGCGCTCGTCATGACCACCCGTCGCCGCGATGGCGTGCAGCTCACCGAGCCTCGCCGGTTCCTCCGCGCGTTCGAGGCGTTCGCGCTGCTGGGCTCGCTCACCTCGTTGCTCCTCGTGTTCGGCATCTCGTCGACGCCGTGCGCGATGGCGCCCGCGAGCTGTGAGCTGCCCGCCGGAGTGACGTACGCCGACGCTGCGCACGAGGGCTTCTTCCAGCTGCTCTTCGCGGCGATCGGAATCCTGGTGTTGCTGATGGCGCTCCCGGCGCGCGCGCAGCTCGAGACCGCCAGGCAGAAGCTCACCTTCACCGCGCTCTCCACCACGCTCGTGATCGCGACGTTCCCCATGGTCAGCTCCGGCATCGCGCGCTTGTGGCGCTACGAGACGACGTACGGACTCACCGTGCTGCGTCTGCTCGCGTACTCGGGGCTGTTCCTCGTGACCGCGGTGCTCGCGTGGCGCGCGCTGACGTTGTGGACGATGAAGAACGCGTTCATCGGCGGCGCGATGGCGATGTTCACGGCGACCATGCTCGGTCTTGCGGCGCTCTCTCCGGATGCGTTCATCGCGCGCCGCAACCTCGACATGGCCAATCCCGATCTCGGCTACCTGTTGCGCCTCTCTGACGAAGCGATGGTGCCGCTCTCCGAATACGTCGAGACCATCGACGAGCCCGAGCTGCGCCAGCAAATCCGACTCGAGCTCCGAGGGAAGTACCTCGAGATGAGCAGCTCGCGTGGGCTCGAGTGGAACCCGGCGCGCGCTCGCGCCGAGAAGGCGCTGGCGCCCTTCTGATCTCCGGCAGGCTCGGGGGAAGCGATAACCGAGCCATTTCGTGCGCTTACGGGGCCCGCCGTTCGGCTTGCAGAAACCGCGTCTGAGCGTCATGCGTATGCCCGGCATGAACCGCTGGCTCTTCGCAGTCGCCATCTTCGCCCTCGCTTTCGCGCTCGCCATGAACGCGTACGCGCAGTCGAACCCCAAGACGCAGTCCACCGAGAAGAAGCCACCAGAAAAGGAGAGCAGTTACGTGAAGCCGGTCACGTTCACGAAGGCGCCCACCGATGTTCTGAAGAAGACCCTCTCCGCGGAGCAGTACCGCGTCACGCAAGAGTGCGGCACCGAGCCGCCGTTCCAGAACGCGTATTGGGACAACCACGCCGACGGCATCTACGTCGACATCGTCTCGGGCGAGCCGCTCTTCAGCTCGACCGACAAGTTCGACTCGGGCTCGGGCTGGCCGAGCTTCACCAGGCCGCTCGAATCGCCGAACGTCACCGAGAAGAAGGACGTCTCGCACGGAATGATCCGCGTCGAAGTGCGCAGCAAGCACGGCGACTCGCACCTCGGTCACGTCTTCGATGACGGCCCGAGCGACAAGGGCGGTCTGCGCTACTGCATCAACTCGGCGTCGCTCCGCTTCATCCCCGCGGCGAAGCTCACCACCGCTGGCTACGGCCAGTACGCGAAGCTCTTCCCGCTCGTGAAGCAGGAAGGCGCGCTCTCGCAGGGCCCCGCGGGCTCCGAGATCGTGTACCTCGCGGGCGGCTGCTTCTGGGGCATGGAAGAGATCATCCGGGGCATCCCGGGCGTGCTCGAGACCGAAGCCGGCTACACCGGCGGCTGGCTCAAGAACCCGACGTATGACGACACGCACGACAGCAAGTCGGGCCACGCCGAATCGGTGAAGGTCGTCTACGACCCGAAGAAGCTCGCCTTCGCGGATCTCCTCGAGAAGTGGTTCTTCCGCATGCACGATCCGACGACGCTCAACCGTCAGGGCAACGACGTCGGCACGCAGTACCGCTCGGCGATCTTCTTCCTCACCGATGATCAGAAGAAGATCGCCGAAGAGGTGAAGGCGCGCGTCGACAAGTCGGGCAAGTGGAAGAAGCCGATCGTCACGGAAATCACCGCGGCGAGCACCTGGTACAAAGCTGAGGACTACCACCAGGACTACTTGCAGAAGAATCCGGGCGGGTACACCTGCCACTGGATGCGCCCCGAGTAGTCAGGGCAGCTCGAGATTGGTCAGCTTCAGCCGCCGGGTCGCCATTCGCAGCGACCCGGTGAGCGCTGAATCGAGCGGAGCATTCGTCACCACGCTCAAGTCATCGAGCGCATCGGGAGCGAGGGTCTGCAGCATCGACGTGAAGACCACCACCCCGCTCGGTGGATCGAGCTCGACGTGCAGCGATCGAAATCGATCCGCCGCGCGGACCCGCACCGAGACACCAACCCCATCGAACACCACCGCGTGGGGCGGCTTCTCGACGCGCCGCAACGTCTCGAGCAACTCGGCGAGCGGAAACCCTCGGAAGCTCCCGGTCAGTTCGAGCAGCTTGAGCCGCGGCAACACTTCCAGCTTCCACAACCAGTGATCGTCCTGCAGCGCGACGCGGTTGGTGTCGAGACTGAGCCGCGTCAACTTCGGCAGCGACGTCGCCCGCGACAAGTACGTCAACGTGTCGAGCGGCCAGGCGAGCAGATCTCCGGGGCCGCTCAAGCCCACGCTCTCGACCGCGAGCGGCCGCTTCGCATCGAACAGCACCGGCACCGCGCTCAAGCCGGCCATGCTGACTTCGCGCAGCGACTTCATCCACGGCGACGCGAGCTCGAGCGGAGCAGCCGGAGAGAAGACCACCTCGACCTTCTCGAGCGTCGCGAGATCCGGGAGCTCGACCTGCAGCCCTTCGAGCAGCACCGTCGCCTCGCTCAGAAATCCGCGCGACCACGCGCGATCTCCACCAGGCATCACCAGCCCCTGCAACCCGCGCAGGAACTTCGCGCGATGGCGATCGAGCAGCTTCTGCATGCGCCGCTCACTGCGCTCGTTGCGACGCGCCTGCAGCTGCAGCGAGATGAACTCTCCGCGCGGATCTCCGGCTTCCTGCAACGCGTCGGCGAGCACCTGACGTGCGCCGTCGTCACCAGGGCGTTCGAAGACCGCGGAGAAGAGAGACTCGATCACGTCAGCAACGACGCCAGCGCATCGGGGTGAACTGACAGGCTCGCGAAGCCGCAGATCGCCATGAAGATCCCGAAGCCCGCGAACACCGTGCCCAACACCAGCAACCACTTCTGCCGCGTGAGCGCCGTGATGCCCATCAACGCGATCGACAGCGAGAGGCTCGCCTCCGACATGTCGAACTGATCGTCGCGCAAGTTGAGCGTCGCGTAGACCTTCTCGGCGGCGTGGGCACTGGCCTCGATCTCCTTCTTCTCGTGCTCGTACCGCTCGACGTCGGCACGCCACTGCGCGACCAGCGCATCCAACTTCACCAGCGCCGCGGGATCGGTGACGGTGGAACGAAGCGCGTCGATCTCGTCGGCGGCCGCTCCGGCGACCTGCTGCTTGGTGCTCTTCGCCTGGAAGTACGCCCAGCGATTGACGACCTCGGCCTGCGACTGCTGCATCGCCTGCACGATGTTGGAGTCCTTCACGTTGCAGATCGTCAGGAACGTCGCCGCGATCGCCACCACCACCGACACGCGCCGGTTGAGCGGATCATTCTCGTCAGGGGAGCCCATGCCGGGCAGCGCATATCAGTGCGAACCGGAATACGCGGGGTCGATCTCCAGCACCCGCGCCTTCATCTTCGGCTCGTCGACCACGTCACTGCCCAGCAGCGTCCAACCGAAGCCAAACGTCTTCGACCCCGGAGCGATCTTCTTGCTCACCTGCGCGTCGAGGTCGGCCTTGCGCTTCTTCATGCCGGCGAGCGTCTCTTTGAGCTGATCGAGTCCCCCAGCCGACGAGTCGGCTGATTTGGTCGCCGCCTTGTCCTTCGCGAGCTTGAGGCGATCTTCGAGCGTCTTGATCTGCTCGGCGACGAACGTGACCTGCTGGCGATCGCGATCGATCACGCTGAGATCGACGAACGCGCCTTTTCCATTTCCGAGCGTCACGTCGAGCTTGGCCAGCGCCTGCCCCTTCTGCGCGGACGCGAGCAACACGCTCGACTTCTCATCGAGCCGCTGCGGAGGCTGCGTGCCGCGGAATTCCCCCGACTGAATGATGAAGTCCACGCTCGCGCCCAGCTCGGTCGAGAGCTGCATCGCGTCGGCGTACGAGGTCGCGGCGATCACCACCGTCACGTCACGAGGCCCGAGCGCGGCGAGCGCTTCCTTCGCGGCTGCCACCGTCGGCTGCGCCATCACCTTCGGCTCATTCGGAGCGACCGGCCCCGGCGTGGTCAGCCCGACGAAGGCCACCTTCACGCCGTTCACCTCGATGATCGTGCTGGCGTCGAAGATGCGCTTGCCGTCGCGCTGCAGATTCGCGGACAGGAGTTTGATCTTCTTCCCCTTCGCCAGCTGCTCGAGGAACGCGGTGCCCGACGAGAGATCGCGCTGACCGACCGCCATCGCGCGCGTGCCGAGCTCCTCCATCACCGTGAAGACGAACGTCGCGCGCTTGCGATCGGCGTCGGTGGCGACTCCGGCGTTCGCGAACAGCGCGTTCCCGGAATCGAGCACCAGCAGCGCCGGGCTCTTCCACCCATCCAACGTCGTCTTGCGTCTGGCCAGACCGCCAGTCGGGTTGGCGCGTCAACCACAGGGGGCGACTTCGCCCCCGTTGTCCCCTTCGAACACGATCGCGACCGACTTCGGCGCGACCGCAGGAGGCGCGGCCAACACCACGCACGCCAGCAGTCCGAGCATGTACGGCAGGCGGCTCACTTCTTCGGGGCCTTCCGCAGTTCGGCCAGGCGCGTCTTCGCCGTCTTCGCCGCGTCGCTCTTGGGGTGGCTCTTCACGAGCTCTTCGAGCGCAAGACGGGCCTCGTCATTCATCTTCAATTGCTTGAAGCAGTCCGAGCTCCGCAAGTACGCGACCGGAGTCGACCTGGTCTTCGGGTAGTCCTGAATCACCTTGCCAAACTCGTAGAGCGCCTCGCGGCACTTCTGCTCACCGAAGAAGAGCTCGCCCAGCGCGAAGTGGGCCTCGCCTGCTCCGTCGTCGCGCGGCCACTTCTTCAAGAACTCCGCGTACAGCTTGCGCGCGAGATCGATCTCTCCGGCCTTCGACTTGTCGTCGGCGAGCTTCAAGAAATCCTTTGGGTCGTCCGGCCGCTTGATCTCTTCCTTCTTCGGCTCGGGCTGCGTGTTGGTCGTCGGAGCGACCGCCACCGGCTGTTCCTTCAGCTTCTGCTCGAGCTCCTGAATCTTCACCTGCTGCGCCTCGAGCTGGCCGCGCACCACGGCGATGTCCTGCACCGCGGTGTCGACCTTCACGCCCATGTTGGCGCCGGTGGTGCGGCTCGCACGATCGAGCTGATCGAGCGCGGCCTGCAGCTGCGCGGTCGTCTCTTCGAGCTTGCCGCGCGTTTCGGCGAGCTCCGCGCGGACCTTCACGTTGTCGGCGACGAGGCTGTCGAGCCGGTTCTCGACCACGCGGCCGCGATCAGCAGGGAAGAAACAGCCCGAGAACCCGGCCAGGGCTGCCACGACGAGGGTGCGACGCATGCGCATGCGGCGCACCCTACACGAATCACGAGCGACGGCGACGCGAACGCAACGCCAGACCCAACAGAGCGAGCGGGAGCAGCTCGACGCCTGTCATGCAGCCGCAGCCCCTGGGCATCGGCATCTCGACCACCGGGTTCGGGTTCTTGATCACCACGTCGCAGATCGCCGGAGCCGACGCGCGCGCCGCATCACGAACCACGAGCTGCACGCGAACGACTTCCTGCGCCGCGACCTTCGGAGCGAGGAACGCCAGCGTGTTGGTGTCGGCGCCCGAGAGGGCGATCGGCGGACCATCGACCTGCGTCCACTCGTACGTCAGCAGGTTCGAATCGCCGTCGGGATCCGTGCCCGTGCCGTTCACGGTGACGATGGTGTCCTGATTCGCTTCCATCGTCGCCGGCACGGTCGCGATCGGAGCCATGTTCACGTTCTTCACCAGCACCGTCTGCTCGAGCGGCAACGTCACCGCGCGGCCGTCGGTCACCGTCATCTGCAACGTGATGAGCGTGTCACCCTGCACCATCGGCGCGGTGAACATGCTCCCTGCGATCGTCGCCATCGGGCCGCTGACCTGCGTCCACGTCACGGTGATGGGATCGTTGTCGGGATCCGTTCCGCTGCCGACGAGCATGACCGTCGAGCCTTCCTCGACCTCGATGTTCGGGCCGATGGTCGCGGTGGGCGCCTGGTTGCTGCACATGTTGGGGTCGCTGGTGACGCTGGTGAACGGCAGGTTGGTGATGCCGTTGATCTGGATGTCGTCGATCTCCCAGCCCTTCGCCGCGGCCGCGTCATCAGCGCCGATGCGGAAGCGAAAGCGCAGCGCCGACTGGTTCGCGAACATGGTGCCGAGATCGACGGTCTCGGTGAGGAACGCCGGGTAGTTCTGGCTCTTGCCGACGTACGCGCGCTTCCCACGCAGCGGGTTGGCGCTCTGGTTCTGCGAGGTGGTGAGCGTGCCGTTGTAGCCAGGCGTCACGACGCCCGGCATCGCGCCCACGTCGGTCCACATGCCGTTGGTGCTGACCTCGACGACCGCGCCGTCGAAGTACTCGGTGGTCGAGCGCTCGAAGTCCCAGCGGTGCTTGAAGGTGATGGTCAGCGGCCCGGCGCCCACCGCGAGCGGCGGCGAGGTGAGCCACGTGTCGGCCGGCGACGCCGGGTTCGGGCCGAACCAGAAGTGCTGCGTGCCCGTCGACTGGAAGATGCGGAAGTTCGAGCCGGTGTTGCCGTTGGGATCAGACGCGGCCGTCCACGTGGTCATCGGCGCTTCCACGTCGTCGAGGCGGCTGCTGTTGGGCAGCACGTCGAAGTTGAGACGGAACATCGCAGGGTGCACCACGTTGCCCATCGCGAGCGACGCGTCAGCCACCGTCACCGTGAACATGCCCGACTGCGGCATCTGCACGTCGGCCAGCGCGACCTGGAAGCTCAACGTCGCGGTTCCGAACGGAGCGGTGCTCGGCAACGTCTGCGTCGCACCCGCGGGGAAGGTCACGCCCATCGTCGGAGAGGCGACCGTCACCATCGAGCCGTTCAGCGTGCCCGTACCCGTGTTGCGCATGCGCACCGTCATCACGCCGCGCTCGTTGGCGTCGAGGTTGCCGTCGTTGTCGCACGACATGCCCGAGTCATCGAGCGTCACGTCGGTGATCACGATGGCGTTGCCGACCGTGAAGTCTTCGGTGAGCGGTGAGTTGCTCTGCGAGTCGCGATCGGGAGCGACCGCCGCCATGCCGAGGCCGCGCCGCGCGAACGCCGACCAGAACGACGCAAAATTGGTGGCGTCATCGGCAGCCGCCATCGCGAGCACCGCGTCACGCGCGTCGACGAAGGTCGGCATCAGCGGCGTGGCCTTGTACGCACCGACCAGGTACCGCTTCATCTTCGCGCGCGCCTGATCGAACGAGTACCGGCTGTCGCGCAAGAGCATCACGTAGCAGTCCCACAACATGACGGCCCACACCTCGCCGGTGTTGTGCACCTCGGAGTTGTCCGCACCCGACGCACCGAACGCCAGCGGCGCGGTGTTCGGCAGCGCGACGCCATCGCTGATGTGCTTGAAGGTGAGCGGGTTGCGCGAGAACTGGTACGACAACGGGTAGCGGCGGAAGCCGTAGTAGTAGGCGTCGGGATCAGTCGAGTAGCCGGCCCAGCCCGCGAGTGCGTACGCGCCGGTCCAGTTGGTGTTGGACGCCACCATGGCGTCGCTCGCGCGCGAGACCATCAGACCGGCGTGGAAGTCGGCCCAGCCTTCGCCCATGCCGACGGCCTGGAGGTTCGAGATGCCGTTGCCGTCGCCGATGAGGCGGTTCGAGATGTAGTGACCCCACTCGTGCGCGACGACGCCGTTGTCGAGCGTGCCGTCGCGGTTGGCGGCCGCGCTGCGGGTCAGCGTGACGGTCGTCATGCCGCCGCCGCTCATGATGATCGACTTGAGCGTGGTGCCCGACGTCTGCGACACCGACATGGTGGGGATGTTGACCGTGCCCGTGCCCGGCATCGCCATCGGCCCACCGGCCTGGTTGTTGGCGATGATCACGCCGAGCGCTCCGGCGGCCTGCGCGCGCTGCGCCTTCTCGACGAAGGTGCACGTGCCGCGATCGATGAGCACGATCTTCCCCGCGGCGCTGTTCGCGGGCCACGCCGCGGCGCAGCCGTCGGTCGGCGTCGCGTCACCGTCGTTCGCGAGCATCAACGGGAAGGTGATGTTGTGCGTCTGCGGGCCGAAGTCGGCACCCAGCGTGCCGAAGTTCTGCGGCGTCATGGTGTTCGCGGTGACCGAGGCCGAGTCGTTGCCGTCGAAGATGTACATCTGCATGCGCGGGCTCGCGCCGTCCGACGGAGTGGACATGTTGGCGTTGCTGCGACCCGAGTAGTCCTGCGCTTCCGAGAGGAGCGGATCGTTGCCGACGCCGCCGCGCATCAAGTTGCTGGTCTGCGCGTTGCCCGCGGCCTCGTTGAAGCCGTCGTCGTAGTACCAGTCGTGGAAGAAGTTGTTGTCGTAGAAGAGCTGGATGATCGCCGACTGTTGCTGCGCGCCCGCCATCTGCGGGTCGGCCATCACGTTGTAGGTGTAGTCGAACGTGTTCATCGCCGTGGTCGTGCCGATGGGGTCGGTCGCCATGGTGAAGCCGTTGCTCCGCGTGATGTCGGCGTAGGCGACGGTGTTGTTGCCGCGCGTGGTGGTCGCTCCGGGAGCGAGCCAGGGATCATTCGTCGAGAGCCCCGCGTGCTCGAGCGACACCATGTTCTGCGCGACCGAGCCCGGGTTGAACGCGTTGGGAGCGCCCGTCGGGTGCGGCGTGGCGTCGAGCCCCTGCGGTCCATCCATCGGGACGAAGCTCGTCGGGTCCGCCCACACCTTGTACGTGTAGACGTCGGCCGCCGTGAGGTCCTTGCGGTACAGCACCGCGCCGTCGACCGCGCTGACGACGTACGAGAGGTACGCGTCGCGGTTCTCCGACGTGCGCACGTTCAGCTCGACGTACGTGCCGGGGATCAGACCGTCCGGCGTCGGGAAGAACACCGCGCGCGTGCGAATCGGAGTCGTCTCACCCTCGAGCTGCCAGTGCTCGTAGCCCGCGCCGAACTGGCCGAGGTCGGTGAGCTGCGCGGTCAACGCGCGGCCGGTGAGGTGCTGGTACGCCGACTCGATCGACGCGCGGGGCGAGAGCGAGAACTCGCCACGCACCCTGGTCTCCGGAGTCAGGTAACCCGAGAGCGCCACCAACTGCAGCTTGGCGTTCATGATCACCTTCAGCTCGTCGCGGAACACGCGCACGCCGTTGATGCGCTGCTGGAAGGTGACGATGATCGCGGTGCCGTCTTTCAGGTCGTGCACGCCGGTCACGCGGGCCTCGGACCAACGCGCCATCGAGCCGCGGTAGATCTCAGCGTGCGTCAGCAGGTAGCGACGCGCCGCCTCTTCGGGAGTCAGCCCCATCGCGGCGAAGGTGCGGCCGTTCTCGCTCGGCGACGACCAGAAGAACGTCGGCACGCCGTAACGCGGCTCAGTCGAGCTGATGAAGCCCTTGCTCAACGCATCGCGACTGATCGAGCTGAGCTCACGCGCATCGACCAGCGGCTTGAAGTCGCGGCGCGAGAGGAACGCATCGACGGCGGGAAATTCGACCGGCGGCGCGGCGTTGGCCACCGGCACGAGCGAGAACAAACACAGCGAACAGAGAAGTCGCGCGTTGAGCTTCATTGAGCACCCTTTCTTCAGTTGAAGGTCTGGCTCCCAGGTCAGACCAGATCAGCACCGACAGTGCTGCCGTAGGCGATGCGACACGTTCCCACCGTGTGCGCGGCGCGTCCTACTGCCAGCGATCGCGCGAAACAAGCTCTTTTCTCAATGAATCTAGACTCTTAGACGTTAAGAAAGAGACGCACACGACCGCTAGAAAGCTGGCGCGTGGCACCGGTGTCAGTGAAGGACAAGGTGCGACACGACGACTTTCGCTGGGTTGACTGCTCGGTCAGTGTTGCGCGGACCAGAGCTGAGCATACGCAGTGCCGCGCGCGAGGAGCTCGTCGTGACGACCCTGTTCAATGACGCGCCCGGACTTCAGCACCACGATCTTCTGCGCGGCTTTGATCGAGTCGAGTCGGTGAGCGATCACGATGGCGGTGCGGTTCTGCAGCACGCGTTCGAGCGCGTCCTGCACCTCACGCTCGCTCTGCGGATCGAGGTTGCTCGTCGCCTCGTCGAGGATCAGCACCGGCGCATCGGCGAGCACCGCGCGCGCGAGACAGAGCCGCTGCTTCTGGCCGCCCGAGAGCGTGACGCCGCGCTCTCCGATCGCCGTGTCGAGCTTGTTGGGGAGCGCGTTCACGAAATCCCACGCGGCCGCGGTGCGCAGCGCGCGCTCGAGCTCTTCCTCGGTCGCGTTCGCTCGCGCGAGCTTCAGGTTCTCTCGCACGGACCCCGCGAAGAGCAGCGCGTCTTGCGTGACGAGTGATGCCTGCGCGCGGACTGACGACAGCGTCGCGCTGCGCACGTCGGTTCCGTCGAACGAGATCGCTCCGCGTGAAGGCACCTCGAAGCGGAGCAACAATGCGGCGAGCGTGCTCTTGCCGCTGCCGCTCTCCCCGACGAGCGCGGTGATCTCTCCGACCTTGAAGGTGACGTTGATGCCATCGAGCGCCGGGCGCGGTCCCCACGAAAACGCGACGTCGTTCAGCGTGATCTCTTTGTTCAGGCGCGCGAGTTCGATCGCGCCCTTCCCCGCGTCGAGCTCGGGGAGCTTCAAGACTGCTTCGATCCGCTCCAGCGCGGCGGCGGCGGTGAGCGCGAACTGACTGACGCGGCCGAGATCTTTCGCCGGCTGGTACATCAAGACGAGCGCGCCGAGGAACGAGAGGAGCGCGTCGCTCTCCACCGCTCCGGTCTTCAGCGCCCAGGCGAGCGTGCCGGCGATGGCGCACGACGCGAGGATCTCCATGAGCCCCGGCGTTCCCGCGCGCGCCCAGGCTGCCCTCGAGAGCGCGGTGGCGACGCTGCTCGTCTTGCGCTCGAAGCGTCTGGCTTCTGCTTCTTCCGCGTTGAAGGCCTGCAACGTGCGCAACGCGCCCAGCCCTTCCTGCACCTGACCCGCGATGGTGCCGAGCGCGGCTTGTCCTTCTCTCGTTCGGCGCAGCAGAGCGGCGGTCAGTCGTGAAGCAGGGAAAATCGCGATCGGCACGGCGAGCAACGCGAGGAGCGCCAACTTCCACGACGCGATGACGGCGACGATCACCAGGATCACGATCTGCAACGAGTCGCGCATCCAGCTCGCCACGGTGTACGTCGCAGCCTGCTCGACCGCCGCGACGTCGGCGGTGAAGCGGCTCGAGAGATCTCCCGAGAGCGTGGCGCCGCGCTGGAGCGGAGAGAGCCGCAACACCTTCTCGAAGATCGTGCGGCGCAGATCGATCACCACGCGCTGGCCGAAGAGCCCGACGAAATAGAACTGGCCGAGGTAGCCGACGCCCTTGATCGCGCCGATCACCACGATCAGCACCGGGAAGATCCACAGCGCGGTGCCCTTGTCGATCTGCTGCAGCGACGGAGCGACGTCGAAGAGCCTCTGCAGTCCGCCCTGCCCTCCGCTCAAGAGGAACTTCAGCGCCGGCCCGAGGAGGAAGGCCCAGGCGCCGGTCGCGGTCCCCAGCAGCACCATGAAAGCCAGCGCCGTCGCGAGCAGGCCGCGGTGAGGCCGGCCGAGCGCGAGGAGTCGCTTCATGGCAGCGAGGAGCGTGGACACCGCGCCGCTCTTTACTCTTCTCCCTCTCCCTGCGAAGCGGGGAGAGGGTCGGGGTGAGGGGCCGAGCCAAGCACCATGCGCAACATCCTCGTCGTCGCGGGCGAAGCTTCAGGCGATCAACACGCCGCTGACGTCGTGCGCGCGTTCAAGGCCAAGCACCCCGACGCGACGTTCTTCGGCATGGGCGGCCCGAAGCTCAAAGAAGCCGGCGTCGAGCTGATCCACGGCTCGCACGAGATCTCCGTGATGGGCATCGTCGAGGTGCTGCCCAAGGTGCCGCGCATCTGGCGCGTGCTCGGCGATCTCGAGAAGGCCGCGCGCGAACGAAAGCCCGACGTGGCGTTGCTGGTGGACGTGCCCGACTTCAACTTGCGCCTGGCGAAGCGCCTCAAGCCGCTCGGAATTCGCGTCGTCTACTTCATCGCTCCGATGGCGTGGGCGTGGCGGGAATCACGCACCAGGATCATCGCCGAACGCGTCGCGCACCTCGCGTGCATCCTCCCGTTCGAAGAGAAGTTCTTCCGCGATCGCGGCGTGAACGCGACGTACGTCGGAAATCCGGTCGTCGATCAGCTGCCTCCGCTCGGAGAAGTCGCCGACTTCCGCAGGGCGCTCGGCATCGCAGTCGATGGTCCGGTGCTCGCGGCGCTCCCCGGCTCACGTCGCTCGGAGATCTCTCGGCTCGGCGGCGTGCTCGCAGGCGTCGCCGCGAAGGTGATCGCTTCACGTCCCGGCACGCGCGTCGTGGTGCCCGTCGCGCCGGGGTTGCCCAGAGAATTGGTGGCGGCTCCGTTCAAGGCGGCGGGCGTCGAGCCGGTGTTGATCGACGGCCGCGCCCCGGAAGTGGTGGGAGCGAGTGACGTCGCGCTGGTGACGAGCGGCACGGCGACGCTCGAGGCGGGCTTGATGCGTCGGCCCCTGGTCGCGGTCTATCGCGTGAACGCCATCAGCTACGCGGTGGGGCGGATGCTGGTGAAGATCCCATTCTTCTCGCTGGTGAACCTGCTGTCCGAGAAGCGCGTCATCCCCGAATTGCTGCAGGGCGACGCCACCGTCGATCGGATCTTCGCCGAGCTCGATCCACTCTGGAGCGGACCTGCACGCGACGCCTGTCTCGCCGGTCTCGATGAACTGCGCTCGAAGCTCGGTCCCGGCGGCGCCGCAAAGCGAGTCGCAGAGCTTCTCGCGCAGTAAGTGGTTTCTCCCTCACCGCACGAGATGCTGCCCAAGCAGCCTCACCACCGGCGTCACGCGCGCAGCGCCCGCCTCGTCCTGCGTGACGACGAACTCGCTCTCACTCGCCGGCCGCGTCCCCTCGAACTTCGCGAGGAACACCGCCGGAGTCGAAGCCGTCAACGCCAGCGTCGGCCGATCGAGATGCGCGAGCACCATCGTCCCGGTCTCGGTGAAGCCGAAGTCGAGCCGCTGCTCCAGCCGACCGCGACGTGACTCGGTGGCGTACCCACCGCGCACCTCTCCGCTGCCAAGGAAACCGTTGGTCTGCACACCCGCGCGACCCGCCGTCGAGCGCTGCGTGATCACGCTGTCGTTGGGCGCCGAAATCGAGTTCACCGACGTCGTGCGCGCCTGCTCGATGAGCACCAACGCGCCGTCTTCCGAGGCCTCGAACGCCGCGAGAAACAACACCAGCTTTCCCTTGTAGACGTCGGGCTGCAGCGTCGCGCTCTTGAGATCGAACACCGCGATGCCGCCTTCGCGGAGGACGCGTACGTCTTCGCGCACCGCACCACCGCGCGCCGCGATGACCCGCATCAACAGCGCCGGAGCGTCGGCCCGCGACTCGAGATCGTCGTGCCAGTCGGCGACCAACTCCCCGAGGTGCGTGAAGTCTCCGCGACGCACGCAGGCCGAGATCGCCGCCCACGCGCGCTCGGTGCCGGGATGCTCAGCGCGCGCCGCGATCGCGCAGTCGTACGAGCGGCGGAACTGCCGAGCCCAGGTGTTCGAACCGACCCGAGGCCCCTCCTCGACCAGCGGCGCAGCGGCTGCGGGAATCGGGTTGAACGCCTCCTCCGCCGGCATCTTCGGAGGTGGAGGTTTAGGTGTGACAGCCGCACACGACGACAACACACCAATCAAACACAGGAAGATGAGTGGAGAGCGCATGGCGCGGGCCTGACGAAGGCGCCGCGGCCAAATTCACGTCGATTTATTCGAGGACGTTGAACTCGACGGCGGTGGTCTTCCCCGGCGTCACCTTCACGGACTTCTTGAGGTTCTTCTCGCCCATCTCGCAGGTCACGGTGTGCGAGCCGGCGGGCACCTCGACCTCTTTGAACGAGGTGAAGCCGACGCTGTTGCCATCGACCGCGAGCGTGCAGCCCGGACCCTTCACGTCGATCTTGATCATGCCGGGGCCAGTGGGCGGCGGATTGTCGGGGGGCTTGTCGGGGTTCACCGGCGGCTTCACGTTCGTCGAGCTCTGGGTGAGCGCGAGCGTCTTCTCTTCGCCCGCGGCCAGCTTCCACGTGACCTTCTTCTCGAGGTTCTCACCCTTCGCGTAGATGGTGTGCGAGCCCGGCGCCAGCTCGAGATCGACCGGAGCGACCGCCACCTTCTTCCCATCGACGAAGATGTTCGCGGGCACGGGTGAGGTGATCGACACTCGCGCGAACTGCGCGGGCGGTGGCGTGACCTCGGAACCTGCATCGACCTCCGGAGCTTCGGGAGCCCCTGCATCGACCTCGACCGCCGCGACCTGCCCGGCATCTTCCACCGGAGGGAAGGTGAAGGTGTCGATCTTTCCCGGGATCTCCCCGGTTCCCGCATCGACGACTGCGATCGGAACGTCGGGCGTCTTCCACGGCTGCCAGGTCGCGAGCACGAGCACGATGACCAGCAGCGAGAGACCGGTGAGCGCGTACAGCGGCCAACGCGAAGTCGGAACCGCGGCGTTGCCCGAGGTCGTGGGCGGGCGGCTCGGGCTGCTGACCGGCGTCGGAGCGTTCGAGCCCACCGGCGTCGCGGTGATCGGCGGCGGGTTGTGCAGCGGCGTCACCGCCGGCACCTTCATGCTCGGCGCGGTGGGCGAGTAGCCGAGCTGATCGATCTGCGCGGCGTCGGCCTTCACGTCGGGCATCACCACCGCTCCGCTGTTTCCACTGACCGGCTGCTCGAGCTCGGTGAGGCGGGCGTCGGGACCGGCGTTTTCTCCCTGGTCGGCGGCGACGACGCGGAAGAGGCGCAGGAGATCTTCCTGGCCAATCACCTGCCGCTCGAGCGTGAGGAACTTCTCGAGATCTTCCTTGAGCGCCAGCGCGGTCGGGTAGCGGCCCTCGACTTCGAAGTGCAGACAGGCTCCGAGGATCTGCCGAATCGGAACGGGCACGTTGGGCCGCAGCTGCTCGATGGGGCGAATGCGGCCTGCGCGCGCGGCGTCGATCTGCTCGATCTCGTTGTTGCCGGGGATGGCGCGAACGTTGGTGAGCAGCTCGTAGAGAACGAGGCCGAGCGCATACACATCGACGCGGCGATCGATCACCTGGCCGGTGATCTGCTCGGGCGACATGTACGGGTACTTGCCCTTCACGAAGCCCGCCTGCGTGCGGTGCATCGTGCTCGAGGCCTTGGCGACGCCGAAGTCGATCAGCTTCACCACGCCGGCGCGCGAGAGAAGAATGTTGTGCGGGGTGACGTCGCGGTGAACGATGTGGAGCGGGTGTCCGTTCGCGCCCTTCGCCTCGTGCGCGTAGTGCAGCGCGGCGGCGCAGTCGGCGACGATGCGCGCGCAGAGCTCGACCGCCATCAGCTCGCCGTGCCGCTCGTGCTCGAGGCTGATCGACATCAGGTCGAAGCCGGGCACGTATTCCATCGCCAGGTAGTAGGCGCCCTGCACCTGACCCAGGTCGTAGATCTGCGCGATGCCGGGGTGGTGCAGCTGGGCGAGCAGCGAGGCCTCGTCGAGGAACATCTTCACGAACTCGGCGTTGTCGCAGAGGTGCCGGTGCGGGAGCTTGAGCACGCAGATGCCGCTCGGTCCCTTGGCGAGCCACACGTCGGCCATGCCGCCGGACCCGATGCGTTTCTCGAGTGTGTATTTCCCCAGCGCCTTCATTCGGCACCACGGGTCTACCACGAGGTCGCGACCGTCTCTCGGTTATGCTGCTAGCCATGTCGACGGCTGAGGTCTTCACGGCAGCATTGGCGTTGAGCGCGCGAACTCGCGCGGAGCTGATTCGTGCGCTGATCGCGAGCCTCGACGATGGCACCGCGCCCCCGTTCGCGAACGCGACCCGAGCGGAACTGAAGCGTCGACGCGAGAAGAGCCCGCGCAGCTCGCACGATGCAGTGATGGCGCGTGCGTGCGCCAGCCTGCACCACACGAGCCGTCGTCCGAGTTCAGCGCGCGCAGCGGCAAGACGGCGCCGAGCGCACTAGCTCTTGAGCAGCTCGCGCCCGCCTTCGAACACGAACTGCACGGCGATCGCCGCGAGGATCAGCCCGAAGATGCGTTCCAGAATCGCGATGCCGGTCTGCTTCAGCACCCGCTTGATGCCCTGAGCGCTGCGCAACGTGACGTAGGAGATCAGCATCGTGATCACGATGCTCGCGATCACTGGCAGCGTGCCCTCGATGCCTGCTCCGTGTTGCGCCATCAGGACCATGACGGTCGCGATCGCGCCCGGGCCTGCGAGCAACGGCATCGCCAGCGGCACGATCGCGATGTCGTCTTGATGGAGTCCTTCCGCCGTCTCGGCAGCGCTGGTCTTCGTCCCGGGATGTTGCGCGCGGAGCATGTCGAGCGCCGTCAACATCAAGAGAATGCCGCCCGCCACCCGGAACGCCGAGAGCGTCACGCTGAACACCTGGAACAACACCGTGCCGAACAGCGCGAAGAAGATCAGCACGCCGGTCGCGGTGAGCACCGCGCGCCGCGCCATGGCCTTGCACTTCTCAGGCGAATCGTTGGCGGTCATCGCCACGAAGAGCGGCACCACGCCGATCGGGTCGACGATGAAGAGCACCGCCGGCATCGCGATGGCGAACGTGCTCCACATCTTTCACACCGTGAAGCGCAGCTTCCACACCATCTGAATGGCCTCGAGGAAGATCTTGCGGCTCATCTTCGACTGACCGACGCGGCGGTCTTCGAACACGATGGGGATCTCCTTGATGGTGAAGCCCTTCTTGATCGCGCGGTACTTGAGCTCGATCTGAAAGCCGTAGCCACTCGACTGCACCTTCTCGAGCCCGATGCCTTCCAGCACGCGGCGGTTGAAGCACTTGAAGCCCGCGGTGCAGTCGTGGAGATCGATGCCCAGCACGGTGCGCACGTAGACCGAGCCACCACGCGACATGATCTGCCGGCCGATGCCCCAGTTCACCGTGCCGCCGCCCTCGATGTACCGGCTGCCGACGGCGACATCGGCTTCATCGCGCGCGGTGTCGATCAGCTTCGGCAGGTACCTGGGGTCGTGCGAAAAATCGGCGTCCATTTCGATGATGAACGCGTAGCCAGCGTCGAGCGCCCAACGGAACGCCGCGAGGTACGCGCGCCCGAGACCTTCCTTCTTCTCGCGGTGGAGCACCTTGATGCGCGGCTCCTTCGCGGCGAGCTCATCGGCCAACTGCCCCGTGCCGTCGGGCGAGTTGTCGTCGCACACCAGGATGTCGATGCGTTTGTCCGCCGCCAGTACGGCCGTGGTGATCGGCCCGAGGTTGTCGCGTTCGTTGTACGTCGGGATGATCACCAGCGCCGGATTCATGACGCGCGGGCGTGTAGCAGTTCAGCGGCTCGCCGTCTCGATATCGCCCTGCCTGGCCAGCACGAAACACACCACGTAGCGCGTCTGCGCCCAGCTCTCTCCGCGGTAGGTGCCGACCGCGAGGAAGACGTTGATGTTCGGCCGCATCAGCACTTCAGGCGGAAACTGAAAGTGATCGAGGTCATCGACGAGCTGCACGTAGCCGACGACCTGGCCCTTCGCGACGACCGCGGTGGCTTCCAGCGCGTGCTGACTCGCGTCGCGCGCGTTCCATCGACGTGACGCGAGGTTTCTGGCGATCACCGCGCCCTCGTCTTCGGGCCACAACGTCCACTGCGCCAGTGGCAGCTTGCGTTCGACGCGCATGGTGTTGAGCCGCGTGATGATCGCGATCTCGGCCTCCTTTCGGTCGAACGACTTGAGCGGCACGTAGGTCGCGAAGATCGCCGCCAGCGAGCTCGCGTCTTCCACCGGCCCGACCGCGATGTGCGTCGCGCGTGGATCCGTCAACGCGTGGCGCTGGTACGGGCTGTCGAGGAGGAACTCCATGAAGATCGAGAGATCGCGCGTGCCGCTCAGCCACGTGCTCCCGAACCCGGAGCTCACCGTCTCGATGTTGACGTCCCACCCCGCGAGCATGGCCAGCGCCGCCTCGTCAGCATCGAGCGGATCTCCCTGACCGAACGACGAGGCGAAGAAGTGCGGCGCCAGCGAGCTCGCCGTCGCGCTCTGCGCGGGCACTTCGGTCAACGTCGGCAAGTTGGCCTTCGCGCGCATGGCATTCACCTCGGCCACGAAACGCGCACCGAGGAGCC
>JAEUJS010000040.1 GCA_016792935.1 Archangium sp.
TTGTCGTAGAGCATCTTCTCGAAGTGCGGCACCAACCAGCGCTCGTCGACCGAGTACCGGTGAAAGCCACCGCCGAGCTGATCGTGCACTCCGCCCAGACACATCTTCTCGAGCGTGTGGAGCGCTCCGTCACGACAGCGAACGTGTGCGCCACGCCGCCACGCGCGCAGCATGAACGCCAGGTTCATCGGGTTGGGAAACCTGGGCCCGTGCGGACCGAAGCCGCCGTGCCGGGGATCGATCACCGCCGCCATCTTCTCGCCAGCCTGACGCAGCGCCTCGATGGTCCACGGCGCGCTCTTCCCGTCGAGGCCGATGTTGGTGAACTCGCGCAGCCCCTCTTCGAAGGTGAGCGACTCGCGCTCGAGATCCGCGCGTTCGTTCTTCCACGCCTCGCCGATGCCGTTCACCAGCGCGCGGAACGAAGGAAGTCCGTGTCGTGGTTCCTGCGGGAAATACGTGCCACCGAAGAACGGGCGCAGTGACGGCGTGAGGAAGACGGTGAGCGGCCAGCCGCCTCCGCGACCCATCAACTGCACGACGCCCTGGTAGAGCTGATCGACGTCAGGCCGCTCTTCGCGGTCGACCTTCACGTTCACGAAGTGTTCGTTCATCGCCTGCGCGGTGATCGGATCTTCGAAGCTCTCGTGCGCCATCACGTGGCACCAGTGGCACGCGGAGTAGCCCACCGAGAGCAAGATGGGCTTCTCCTCACGCTTCGCGCGCTCGAGCGCTTCTGGACCCCAGGGGTACCAGTCCACCGGATTCTCAGCGTGCTGCCGCAGGTACGGAGAACGCTCGCGCGCGAGGCGATTCATCGTCACCGGCCTCTCCTCCAGAGTCGAACCGCGGCACAGCGAAGCGCACTCGGGGGCTGCGCTCAACCGCGGTCGGGCGACGCAAGTCAGTGAAACGTTTCAGCGCTGGAGCGCGTCGAGGCGAGCCTTGGCGGCGTCCATCGTGCGGCGTGCGTCGGCGAGCTGTCCTTCGAGACGCGAGACCGCGGCGGCGGCGTTCATCATGTCGGTGCGCGCGGCTTCAATCTCGGCCTGCTTGCGAGCGGCTTCTTCCGCGGCAGCCTTCGCCTTCAGCTCGTCGAGGTACGCGTTTTCCGCATCCTCTCTCGTCGGCGCGGGCGCGGCAGGAGGCGCTGACGGAGCAGGTGGCGGCACCACCGGTCGCGATGCCGAGCGAGAGGAAGCCCGAGGGCTCACGATCTTCGGTGAGCGCGCCAGGGAGCTCGGGGTCGAAACCACCACCCGCGGCGATGGCAGCGAGGCTCGTCTCGACGCGGCGAAGCGTGGCGTCTCCAGCGACGTTTCCAATCTCCTTCAAGTACTCCGCTGCGAGTTTGCTGAGCGCGGAGACGGCCGCCTTGTGTTGCGGCAATGCATCCATCGCGCCTTCACGCACGCGCTTCGCGGCGTCGAGCAGTGCCTGGAACTCAGCGCGCGAACGCCACCACAGCTGATTGACCGCCCATGCCGACGCCGGAGGCCGAGTCATCTTGTTGAGCTTCGCCGCGCCCGCCTTGTCGCCCGCGGTGCGGAGCTCGACCGCGAGACGTTTGCGCTCATCCACGAACGATCCGTGCGCCGCGCGGAAGAGCGTCTCGATCGCCTGCTCGAAGGTCATGCGGCGGAGCCAACCACAGCGCTCGCAAGGAAGCGCGCCACCTCTTCCACGCAGCGCTGCGGCTCTTCTTCGTGCGGCCAGTGTCCCGCGTCCGGAAGCGTGGTGACCGAGGCGTGCGGCCAGCTGGACTGGAAGCGCGCCAGCACGTCGGGCGTGAACGCGTTGTCGCGCAGGCCCCACACGATGTGGCTCGGCGTGTTGCGCAAGCGCGCGAGGCGATCTTCCAGCGACTGAAAGAACGGCGTCGATGCAGAGAGCGAGCGAGCCAGGGCGAACAACACGAGCTCCCGCGAATCGGCGTCAGGAAAACGACTGGTGTACTCGTTCCACAGCTCCTTCGGCCGCGGGCCCTTGCCCCATGCTGACTTCGAGATGACGAACGAGAAGTTGAGGTGGCGATAGAGAAAGCGGAAGAGCCCCGAACCCGCCATGCGCGCGCCACGCTTCCCGCGCGGAGTCGAAGTGAACGGCCACGCGATGGTGTTGAAGATCACCACGCGTTCGATCTCCTCAGGGTGAGCGAGGGCGCCGTCGAGGGCGATGGGGCCGCCGAAGTCGTGCACCACCAGCGTGTAGCGCTTCAACCCGAGCGTCTCGATCACCGCGCGGAATCGTCGCGCGTGCGCCTCGGGCGAGTAGTCGGCGTCAGGAGGGCGGGGTGAGCGGCCGAAGCCGAGATGATCGGGCGCGATGCACCGGAAGCGCGGAGACAGCGCCGCGATCAGATGCCGCCACTCGTACGACCACGTCGGAGTGCCGTGCGAGAAGACGACCGCCCCAGCCGACGGCCCTGCCCCGACGTCGATCACCGCCAGTCCGTCGGGGCCCACCGGCTTCGCGTCAGGAACCATATGGGAATTAGACAAGCGTGCTTGACCAATGAAAGTCAAGTACGCTTGACCATCATGGGTCGACGACGGGAACCGCTCGAGGTCCTGCAGGACATGCAGGCGAGGAGCCTCGGCTTCGCGCTCATTCGCTGCGGGCAGCTGTTCAACGAACGCGGCATGGCGAAGGTGAACGCGGAGGCCGGCGGTCCGATGTTGCGCGAGGCGCACACGCGGCTGCTCCCGCACCTCCAGGACCCGAAGGGAGTGCGCATCACGGCGTTGGCGCGAAAGCTCGGCGTGACGAAGCAGGCCATTCAGCAGCTGGTCGCCGACTTGCTGGAAGCCGGCGTGGTGGAGGTGCTCGACGACCCCGACGACGCGCGCGCTCGACTGGTGGTCCTGACGGAGCTCGGAGTGAACGCCATGCAGCACGGCACCAGCCTGCTCCTCGACATCGAGAAGGACCTCGCGACGCGCTTCGGAGCACAGAACACCAAGCGCCTGCACGCGCTGCTGTCGGAGCTGCTGACGTTGTTAGAAGGTCCCGACGCATGAAACGCACAGCGGAGAACCGACCTGGGGCGGTTCGCAGCGAGCAGGCAAGATGAAGCGGGAAGTGGAGCACTTCGATCGTCTCGGCCAGTTGCTCGACCTCGAGCGAAAGGCACAGCGCGATCGCATCGCCGAAGAGAAGCAGTCGCTGCCGTTGGGAGAGCTCGAGGCCCGTGGGCTGGTAGTGCTCGACGTCGAGACCACCGAGGAGAACGTGGGCCTCGGGGGCCGGCACCTCGTCACCTTCCAGCACGAGTCGCGTCGTCGGCTCTCGACGCGGCTGGGGCCGGGCGATCTGATCTCCGTCTCTCCGCGCAAGGCCGAGATCGACTCGCCGCCGTCGGGCACCGTGGTGAGCGCGTCACGCTCGAGCGTGGTGGTGGCCTTCGACAAGCCGCCTCCGATGTGGATGGGCGAGGGCCGGCTGCGCCTCGACGTCACCGTCAACGACGTCACCTTCGATCGCGGTCGCGCGGCGCTCCTGCGGTGGAAGGAGATGGATTCCGGCATCAAGCGCGATCGCCGCGAGGTGTTGCTCGGCAACACGCCTCCGCGCTTCGAGAAGCTGGTGCCGGTCACCAACGCGAGCCGGCCGCTCAACCCCGAGCAGCTCGACGCGGTGTCGCTCTCGCTCGCAGCGCGCGACTTCGCGCTCATTCACGGTCCACCCGGTACCGGCAAGTCCACCGTGCTCGCGGAGGTCGCGGTGCAGTGGGCGCGGCAGGGCAAACGCATTCTCTGCACGGCGGCGAGCAACGCGGCGGTCGATCACCTGCTCGAGCTCTGTCTCGACGAAGGGCTGTCGTCGGTGCGCGTCGGTCACCCGGCGCGCGTGTTGCCGCACCTGCAGGAACACACGCTCGATCTGCTCGTCGAGGAGCACGCCGATCGCAAGCTCGCGCGCTCGATGTTCGAAGAGGCGTTCGATCTCCTCGGCTACGCGCGCAAGCAACGCGAACGCGGCCGAAGTCGCGAGCGCTTCAGCAACGCGCGTGAAGCCCAGGCCGAAGCGCGCAAGCTGATGGACGAGGCGCGCGTGCTGGAACGCAAAGCGGTGGCCTCGATTCTCGGCTCGGCGCGCGTGGTGTGCGCCACGCTCACCATGCTCGAGGGCGGCATCCTGAGCTCGCAGCAGTTCGACGTCGCGCTGCTCGATGAGGCGACGCAGGCCATCGAGCCGCAGGCGCTGATGGCGTTCCACAAGGCGCCCATCGTGGTGCTCGCCGGAGATCCCAAACAGCTCGCGCCGACGGTCATCTCTCTCGACGCCGAGAAGAAAGGACTCGGCATCTCGCTCTTCGAGCGGCTCCTCGCGGACTGGGGCGACGACGTGAAGCGCATGCTCAAAGAGCAACACCGCATGCACGAGACCATCATGCGGTTTCCGAGCGATGCGACATACGGAGGCCAACTCCGAGCTCACGCTTCGGTCGCGGCACGGACGCTCGAACTCGGTCCGAAGATCGACGCTCCGCCCGTGCTCTTCCTCGACACGGCAGGGAAGGGTTTCGACGAGTCGCGCGACGAGAAGAGCGAATCAGCGCGGAACGAAGGCGAGGCGGGGCTGATCGTCGTGCGTGCCAGAGAGCTCCTCGCTGCAGGGCTGTCGCCGCGCGAGCTGGCGGTCATCACGCCCTACCGTGCGCAGGCAGCGCTGATTCGCGAGCAGCTGCAGGACCTGACGGAGCTCGAGATCGACACCGTCGACGCGTTCCAGGGCCGGGAAAAGGACGCCATCCTCGTCTCGCTGGTGCGCAGCAATTCCGAACAGCAGCTCGGCTTTCTCGAAGACCTCCGGCGGCTCAACGTCGCCATCACGCGACCGCGCAAACACCTCTTCGTGGTCGGAGACTCGGCGACGCTCAGCGCTCACCC
>JAEUJS010000349.1 GCA_016792935.1 Archangium sp.
GCAGGCAAGCAGCCTGCTGCCCGACGCGCATCCGACAACGTGACGATTCGTGAGGCTCGACCTGGGGCGAGCCGGTGGGAACAGTGTGTGGCGTGGTGGGTACAGGCCCGACGTGCTACGTGCGCCCGCATGCCTGAACTCGTTTTCTTCCGTCGCGGGGAAGAGGTGTTGCGGCTGTCGATGGCGGATGAGCGCGTGGTGCTGGGCCGCGGAGATCGGTGTGACGTCGTCATCCCCGATCCTGAGGTGTCGCGGCAGCAGGTCGCGCTGCATCTCGAGGGCAGCAAGTGCCTGGTCCAGGATCTCTCGGGCAAAGGCACCACCGTCGCGGGCGCGAAGGTGACCGAGGGCGAACTCAAAGACGGAGCCGACATCGCGCTCGGCCAGTGGCGCGCCATCTTCCGCAAGACGTCGGGCAGCGATTCGGAAGCCACCGAGCTCGGGCCGCGCACCGAGTTGATCGAACGCGCCGAGGCGAGCGACAGCGTGAAGCTGCCGGCGCAGGTGCGCCTCAAGGCGGGCTCGACGGAGTCGACCCACAAGCTGCAGGGCGAGAGCTTCACTGCCGGTAAGGATGCCGGAAATGACCTCGTCCTGAACCATCGCTTCGTGTCGGGCCGTCACCTCAAGGTGACGCGCCAGCACAACCGCTTCGTGGTCAGCGATCAGCGGTCCACCAACGGCACGTGGATCGGCGGCATTCGCATCTTCGAAGCCGAAGTGCCGTTCTTCACCGCGCTGCGCGTCGGCGAAGGAGAGCTGGTGATCGAGCCCGCGCTCTCGACCACTGGAAAAGACAAAGGCCCTCCGAGCGGAACGTTCGGCATGGTCGGCACTGACCCCGCGGTGCGATCACTCATCGAGCTGATCGAGCGCGTCGCTCCGTCCACCGCGGCCGTCGCGGTCTTCGGGGAGTCCGGCACCGGTAAAGAGCTCGTCGCTCGCGCGATTCACACCCAGAGCCCGCGCGCGTCAGGGCCGTTCATTCCCGTGAACTGCGCGGCGATCAGCAAGGAGCTCATCGAGAGCGAACTGTTCGGCCACGAGAAGGGCGCGTTCACCGGCGCCGCCAACGCGCGCAAGGGAGCGTTCGAAGAAGCCGACGGTGGCACGATCTTCCTCGACGAGATCGGTGAGCTCCCGCTCGATCTCCAGGCGAAGTTGCTGCGCGCCCTCGAGTCTGGAGAGATCAAACGCGTCGGCGCCGCGCGGCCCACGATGGTCGACGTGCGGGTGGTGGCGGCGACCAACCGCGATCTCCTCGCGATGTCGCGCGAGAACAAGTACCGCGAAGATCTCTATTACCGGCTGTGCGTGGTGCCGCTGAACCTCCCGCCGCTGCGCGCGCGCCCGGGCGACCTGAAGCTCCTCGCCGACCACTTCTTGAAGATGTACACGCCGCGCGGTCAACGCGTGCTGCTGACGCCGGCGGCGATGAAGACGCTCGAGGAACACGCGTGGCCGGGCAACATCCGCGAGCTGCGCAACGTGATTCACCGCGCGTTGCTGTTGCGGAAAGGCGCGCACATCGACGCGAGTGATTTGAGCTTCGACTCGCGCAACGTGCCTGCCGATCGCATCGGCGGCGCGGTGGAATTCATCCCCGGGATGTCGCTGCAGGAACAGCTCGACCGCGCGGAGCGCCAGATCATCGAGAGCGCCATGAAGCGCTGGCCCACCCGCGAGCAGGTCGCCAAAGAACTCAACATCGCGCGGTCGACCCTGTTCAAGCGGCTCAAGGAATGGGGCATGGGCGAGGACGAGCAGTCGTAACTGCCTGTATTGACGTCGTTTTCCGGGCGTTAGATCGGCGGGCGCGGTGGGTCGTTTCTCTGACTCACCATGAGTGCGCTGCCTCCGATGACCGAGCTGTACCGCGAACACCGACGCCGGGCGCTGGCCATCGCCCGCCGCATCCTCCGCGACGCGGACGAGGCCGAAGACGTGGTGCAGGAAGTCTTCACGCGGCTCTACAGCCAGAAGGTGCGCTTCGACGGCAAGGCGGCGTACACCACGTGGCTGCACCGCATTCTGGTGAACTCCTCGATCAACTCGCTGCGCGCCAAGAAGCGCCGCGGCCGCCTCGAGAGCCCGGTCAGCGCCGCTGAGGATCCGGAAGAGACGGTGGTCGGCAACGAGCGCCACGCGTTGTTCCTCGAAGCACTCGAGCACCTCTCGGAGCAGCACCGCCTGGTCGTCACGCTGCGCGATCTGCGCGGCTACTCGTACCCCGAAATCGCTCGCATGCTCGGTCTGCCCGAGGGCACCGTGAAGAGCGCGCTCAACCGTGGCCGCACCCGGCTGATGGCGCGCATGGCGCAGAGCACCGCCCTCGACTCGACGATCTGAGCCTCGAGCGAACGCCACTCCCGAACGGGCCCGCGACTCGCTAGCGTTGGGCCCATGCGTCGTCGCGCCCTCGCGCTGCTCGCCGTTCTCTGCGCCACCGCCTGTCCTCCTCCCGCCAAAGGAGAGCTCGAGCTCAACAAGAGCGCGCTCGACTTCGGCACGGTCGAAGTGAACGCCGGGCCCTTCCGCCTCCCGCTGGTGATGACCAACCTCGGAGGCACGACGCTTCGCTTCAAGACGCTGCAGCTCCAGACCGACTCCGACGAGCTCTCGCTCGAAGCGAACTTCACCGACCTGGAGCCCATGGAGCGCCGCGTCGCCGTCGTGCTCTTCCGCCCCACGCGTGAAGGGGGCGTGTCCGGCGAGCTCCACCTCGATCCACAAGATGGCCAACCTGAGCGCGTCGTCAGCATCACTGGTTTCGCCGGAGTGCTTTCCGCGACGGTGCGTCCTGAAACAGGCGGCGTCGCGTGCGCGCTCGACTTCGGCACCGTCACCAGCGGCACGCGCGTCACGCGGCGACTGACGGTCGACTCCACAGGCACGGTGCCCGTCACCATCCTCAAGGGTGAGAGCACGCTCGCCGAAGCCGGCTTCGCGTTCGATGGCCCGTTTGGAATTCCCATCGCCGCCGGTCAGAGCGCCGAGTTCACCGTCTCGCTCGACCCGCTCAAGGCCGGCGCCCTCACCTCGCAGCTCTCGCTCATCACCAATTCCGCCATGACGCCGCGGCTCACCGTCGCGGCCTGCGCCGACGCGCGCGTCGCCCTGCTCTGTGCCACGCCCGCAGAGGTCGATCTCGGCGCGCTCGCTTCCGGCATGTCGCGCACCGCGATGCTCCACGCCGAGAACTGCGGAAATCTGCCGCTCACCGTCACCGGCATCTCGCTCGCGCAGCCGACGACCGGCGCCTTTACGCTGTCCATGACGCCCTCGCTGCCTCGCATGTTGATGCCCACCGAGCAGCTCGAGGTGGCGATCGACTTCACGTCGGCCAACGATCTCGCCGCGCGAACCCACGTGCGCTTTGGCTCGAGTTCGCTCGTCACGCCCGAGGTCTTCGTCAGCGTCGGCGCCAACCTCCCTCCGCCGTGTTCGCTGCGGCTCTCACCCTCGACGCTCTCGCTCTACACGCTGACCCCTCGCGGAACCGTGCGCGTCACCAACACCGGTTCCACCGAGTGCGCGATTCAGCGCGTCGAGATCGTCCCCGCGACGGCGCCGTTCACGCTCGAGCGCGTGATCATTCCGCCGATTCGACTCGCGGGGCGCCAGTCACTCGAACTGCCCGTCGCGTTCACGCCCGCCACCATGCGCACCGAGACCGCCAGGCTCGAGCTCGAGGTCGACTTCGTGCGCACCATGACGCTCAAGGGCTCGACCAGCGCGCCCCCGGGCTGCCGCCTGCAAGCTGGTTCTCCGGTCGTCAACTTCGGCATCGTGACGCCGATGGCCGGAGCGATGACCTCGGTCGCGCTCACCAACCTCGGCTCGGGCCAATGCAACATCTCGCGCGTGGGAGCGACCGACCCGGCGCTCTCCGCCAGCGTAAATTCCACGAACTTGAGCCCCGGCGAATCGGTGACGTTGTCGGTGACGCTGACGCCCAACGGTTCGCGCGTCACCGGCTTCGTGCAGATCACCTCGAACGATTCCTTCGAGCCGCTGCTCGAGCTGCCGGTGATGGCCGGCCGCTTCATCTGCGACCCCAACTGCATGTGCACCGACGACGAAGTGCTCGCGCACTGGCGCTTCGCCGAGAACTACTCCGGCAGCGGCATCGCCACGGCGCCCGAGAACGGAGCCATCTCGCACAGCTGCGAAGCCAGCCCCTGCATGGGCACCGACGTGCTGGTCGAGGTCGCGCGAGGGCAGCTCGAATGCGCGCCGCCTCCCCCCGAGTGCAGTGGCAACATGGACCTCGATTGGAATGGCATGGCCTGGCGCTGCGTGGAATGCGAAGTGGTCGTGCAGTACGGAGGGCTCTTCGATTCCGAGCGCGTGTGCGCGCCGAAACCCAACGTCTCGTGTGGTGGCGGTTCGACACCGACGTTCGATGAGCCGACGCGCCAGTGGAAATGCGCACCGACCTGCAACAACGGCCTCTACGATCGGCAGTACCTCGACGGCCAACTGGTCTGTGTGCCCTGCTGATTCGCCACGCAACGCGTCGCGCCAGGGGGCCTGGTTACTCTTTGTCGTCCTTGCTGCCGACGAACTGATCGCCCTTCTCCTTGAAGAGCACGTTGAAGGTCGTGAGCGAGCCGTAGCAGCGCGTGACGTACTGCTGCATCTCAGCCTTCTCGACGTCGGTCAGCTTGGCGTGACCGTTGATCTTCTGCTCGAGCACGCGCAGGCGATCACGCACCATCACCACCTTGTGAAACAGCGCGTCGATGGGGAGATCTTTGGCCTGCAGCTTCGCGTCGCCCGGAATCAGGCGCACGGTGCCGCCATCCCACTTGTTGGCCATCGTGACTTCGGTGAGGCCTGAGGCCTCGAGGAACAGCTCCATCAACTCGGCGCGGGTCATCTTGTCTCCTTCGAGATCGATCTCTTCGTTGAGGTTGTTGGCGCTGACGCTGCGTGGAGCGACCACCGCCCGTTCCTGACCGGCCCGCACCACGGTGGGCCCGATCGGCTGCAGCGCTCTCGCTCGCTTCACGGGAACGACCGCTTCCACAGTGGCCGTCACGTGCTCTCCGCGCGGCGAAAACGCGTCACACAGCGGCGCGGAAGGCGGAAACAAGCCGCGGTTCGGCTGCACCCGGCAATTGCCGACCCAGCCGCGCTTTTCATCGAGCTGATTGGCCCGCCACAGCTTGCAGTTTCCGCACACCCGGGCGTCGGGCTCGAAGGTCGGCAGCGGTGGTGCGTTCACGACTTCGTCACTCATCGTTCAGGCGCCTTGGATCGCTTGTGTTCGGGAGGTTCATTGAGTACGGGGCGCCCCGCTATGGCCATCATTCCGTTGGAACGAATCCGCAACATCGGCATTTCCGCTCACATCGACTCGGGCAAGACCACGCTCACCGAGCGCATCCTCTTCTATACGGGTCGCATTCGCGAGATCCACGAAGTGCGCGGCAAAGACGGCGTCGGCGCGACGATGGACTCGATGGACCTCGAGCGCGAGAAGGGCATCACCATTCAGTCCGCCGCGACCTACGCCATCTGGCGTGGCGCGCGCGAGAACATGGAAGAGCACAACATCAACATCATTGACACGCCGGGACACGTCGACTTCACCATCGAGGTCGAGCGTTCCTTGCGCGTGCTCGACGGCGCGATCCTGGTGCTCGACTCGGTGGCCGGTGTGCAGAGCCAGTCCATCACCGTCGACCGCCAGATGAAGCGGTACGGCGTTCCCCGCATCTGTTTCGTCAACAAGATGGACCGCGCGGGCGCGAACTACCTCCGCTGCGCCGAGATGCTGAAGGAAAAGCTCGGCCACCACGCCGTGCCCATTCAGGTGAACATGGGCGCCGAAGAGAAGTTCATGGGCGTCATCGACCCCATCGAAGGCAAGGCCTACTTCTTCGACGGTGAGAAGGGCGAAGACGTTCGCGTCGAGGCGGTTCCGGCGGAGTACGCCGAGGAGACCAAGAAGCGCCGCGAGCAGATCATCGAGATGGTGTCGGAAGTCGACGACAAGCTCGCCGAGAAGTTCATCGGTGGTGAAGAGGTCAGCGCCGCCGAGCTCATCGCTGCCGTTCGTCGCGCGACCATCGGCCTCAAGATGACGCCCGTGATGTGCGGCTCCGCCTACAAGAACAAGGGCGTGCAGGTGCTGCTCGACATGGTGTGCAACATCCTGCCGTCGCCCACCGAGGTCGAGAACATCGCGCTCGACCAGCGCAACCAGGAAGCGAAGGTCGTGCTGCAGAGCGACTTCGCCAAGCCGTTCGTCGGCCTGGCGTTCAAGCTCCAGCAGGATCAGTACGGTCAGCTGACGTACTTCCGCATCTACCAGGGCACCGTGAAGACCGGCGACACCATCATCAACAACTCGCGCGGTCAGCGAAAAGAGCGCGTGCCGCGCATGTTCCGCATGCACTCCGATCGCCGCGAGGAAATCGCCGAGGCGAAGGCCGGTGACATCGTCGCCTTCTACGGCGTCGAGGCCACGTCCGGAGACAGCTTCTCGAGCTCCGACGTCTTCTACACGTTGACCTCGATGCACGTGCCTGACGCCGTGATCCAGCTGGCCGTCTCGCCCAAGGAACGCTCGGGCGAAGCGAACTTCAGCAAGGCGCTGCAGCGCTTCACCCGCGAAGACCCGACCTTCCGCGTGCACCGCGATGAAGAGTCGGCGCAGACCATCATCTCGGGCATGGGTGAGCTCCACCTCGAGATCTACATGGAGCGCATGAAGCGCGAGTACGCGTGCGAAGTCGTCTCCGGCAAGCCGCAGGTCGCCTACCGCGAGACCATCACCCAGCGCGGTGAGTTCGCCTACACGCACAAGAAGCAGACCGGTGGCTCGGGTCAGTTCGCGCGCGTGTGCGGCTACATGGAACCGCTGCCTTCCGACGCCGTCGAGCAGTACGAGTTCGTCAACGACACCGTCGGCGGCACGATCCCCAAGGAATACATCCCGGGCATCGAGAAGGGCTTCAACGAGGCCATCAAGAAGGGCTCGCTCATCGGCTTCCCCGTCGTCGGCGTTCGCTGCGTGGTGAACGACGGCCAGTACCACGACGTCGACTCGTCCGAGCAGGCGTTCAAGATGGCCGCCATCATGGCGTTCCGCGAGGGCTACGATCGCGCGAAGCCGGTGGTCATGGAGCCGGTCATGAAGGTCGAAGTGCTCGCGCCCGCAGAATTCCAGGGCTCGGTCGTCGGCCAGGTGAACCAGCGCCGCGGCATGATCGTCGAGACCAGCACGGCCGAGGGCCAGGTCACCGTGGTCGCTGAAGTGCCGCTCAACACCATGTTCGGCTACTCGACCGACCTCCGCTCCGCGACGCAGGGCAAGGCCGAGTTCACGATGGAGTTCGCCAAGTACTCGCCCGTCCCGCGCAACGAGCAGGACGCGATGATGAAGGCGTTCAAGGACAAGCAGGCGGCGGACGCGGCGGCTCGTAAGTAACGGTCGCAGTCGCCGGCAGCGCTCGCTGGATCCGGCGAACGGAGCCGCAGGCGGAGACCTCGCCGAGCAAATGGCCAGCCTCAGAAATGGGGCTGGCCCTTCGTATTTCGTTGCGTAGAGTGCGCGGCGCTTCGTACCGATTTGCCCCACCCTCCACATGGAGTGATTCCTTGGCCTCGAGCTTCCAGACCGTCCCCGAAATGTTGCTGCACCGTCTCTCTGCGACGCCTGACAACACGGCGTTCAGCTACCCCGTCGGCAGCGGCTGGAAGCAGGTCAGCTGGAAGCAGTTCGGCGAACAGGTGCGGCAGATCTCGATGGGCCTGCGCGCCATCGGCCTGCAGAACGAGCAGCGCGTCGCCATCCTGTCGGGCACCCGCTACGAGTGGATCGCCGCCGACATGGGCATCCTCGGAGCCGCCGGCGCGACGACGACCATCTACCCGTCGAACCTCGCCGAAGAGTGCGAGTACATCATCAACGACTCCGACACGAAGTACGTGTTCGCCGAGAACGACGAGCAGGTCGCCAAGCTGCAGGCCGTGCGCAGCAAGCTCACCGGCATCAAGAACGTCATCACCTTCGACGGCAAGCCCTCGGCTGACGGCTGGGTGCTGACGCTCAACGAGCTGCAGGAGAAGGGCAAGACCGCCACCCAGGGTGACTGGGAAGCGCTCGTGAAGACGGTGAAGAACCAGGACATCGCGACGCTGATCTACACGTCCGGCACGACGGGCAAGCCCAAGGGCGTGGTGCTCACGCAGGACTGCTGGGTCTACGAGGCCGAGGGCATCGACGAGATGAAGCTGCTCGTGCCCGACGACGTGCAGTTCTTCTGGCTGCCGCTGGCGCACAGCTTCGGCAAGGTGCTCGAGGTCGCGCAGCTGAAGATCGGCTTCCACACCGCGATCGACGGCCGCGTCGACAAGATCGTCGAGAACCTCGCGCACGTGAAGCCGACCTTCGTCGCCGCCGTGCCGCGCATCTTCGAGAAGGTCTACAACAAGGTGATCGACGGCGCGAAGAAGGGCGGAGGGCTCAAGTACTCCATCTTCAAGTGGGCGGTCGAAGTGGGCCGTGAGGTGTCGCTGCTCCGTCAGAAGCGCCAGGAGCCGGGCGGCATGCTCGGCATCAAGTACTCGCTGGCCACCAAGCTGGTGTTCAGCAAGCTGCAGGATCGCTTCGGCGGTCGGCTGCGCTACTTCGTGTCGGGTTCCGCTCCGCTCTCGCGCGACATGGCCGAGTTCTTCCACGGCGCGGGCATCTTGATCCTCGAGGGCTACGGTCTGACCGAGACCAGCGCCGCGTCGTTCGTGAATCGCCCGACGAGCTTCAAGTTCGGCACCGTCGGCCCGCCGCTGCCCGGCACCGAGCTCAAGATCGCCAGCGACGGAGAGATCCTCATCAAGGGCCGCGGCGTCATGCGCGGGTACCACAACCTCCCGGAACAGACCGCGGAGACCATCAAGGACGGCTGGCTCTACACGGGCGACATCGGAGAGGTCGATTCCGAGGGCTGCCTCAAGATCACCGACCGCAAGAAGGACCTCATCAAGACCTCGGGCGGCAAGTACGTCGCGCCGCAGAACATCGAGGGCAAGTTCAAGGTCATCTGCCCGTACGTCAGCCAGTCGCTGGTGCACGGCAACAACCGCAACTTCTGCATCATGCTCATCGCGCTCGACAAGGAAGCGATCACCGAGTGGGCGAAGAACAACGGCGTGAACGGGAGCTACGAGGAGATCGTCAAGGATCCCCGCACGCACGCGCTCATCAAGCCCTTCGTGCAGGAGCTCAACAAGGGCCTCGCCTCGTACGAGTCGATCAAGAACTTCGCGATCCTCCCGAAGGACATGACCCTCGAAGACGGTGACCTCACGCCCTCGCTCAAGCTCAAGCGCAAGGTCGTCGAAGGGAAATACAAGGAGACGATCGAGGGGTTCTTCACGGGCAACATCGCGTCGATTTGATCCACATCGCGATCGGAGATCCGCAGGCGCCGTTCGAGACGTTCCTCGCGATCCTCGAGGCCCATCGGTTGTTGAAGGCCGGCCGGCTGCGCGACGACGTGCAGCTGGTCTCGATGGGTGATCACTTCGACTGGGGCAAGAGCGAGCTGCGCGCTCAGGCGACGGCAGATGGCGTGCGTCTGCTCGAGTGGCTCGCGTCGCATTCTCCCGAGCAGGTCGTGATCATCGCGGGCAATCACGATCTCGCGCGCGTGTGCGAGCTCCAGCCGTTCGTCTCTGATTCTGATTTCGAAGCAGCATGGGCGTTGGCGCGAGCGGCCTATCGCGATGGCGACGTCGACGAGGCACTCGAAGCGCAGTTCCTCGAGAAGTACCCGCATGTCCCCGACGCGGAATGCATCGCGCGCGACTTCTCGTGCTTCTCGGTGCGGCAGCGCGAGCTGGTGACTTCGTTGTTGAAGACGAAACGTCTTCGTCTCGCGCACGAACACGCAGGCCTGTTGTTGGTGCACGCAGGCATCACCAACGAAGAAACTGAGGATCGTCACGCGAAGTCTCTCGCCGCCTCGCTCAATCGATTCCTCGACGAGAGAGTCGAGCGATGGACGAGCGGACCGCTGGACCTGACGCCTTTGCATCAACCCGGAAGCGCGGCAGGAGGCGAAGCGCGCGGCATCTTCTTCCACCGCCCTGCCCAGCCCACGTCCTCGAACACGCACCAATTCGCAGGGCCACCGCGCCGTCGTTTCGATCCACGCACCCTGCCCTCGGACTTCCCGCAGGCGATCGGCCACATCCGCGACAAGAAAGCGCGCGAGCTGCTCGGCACCGCGTGGGCGGATGCGACGCCAGCACGCGACGGAGTGATCCGCTCGCTCTCAGTCGAAGGAGAGAACGTGCGCTACCGCCACGGAGCCCACGCCGACGCGCGCCTCTACTTCCTCGACTGCGGCATGTCGCACGTCGCGCCCGAGTCGTACGAGCTCTTCGACCTCGACGCGCGCGCTACCGTCCGAGTTCGAACCGGGTGATCAGCGGAACGTGATCGGACAGCCCAAAGAACGGGCTCGCCTTGTCGCCGAACGGCAGCGTGTTCTGCAGATCGACGAAGTTCACGCCGCGACTGCCGAAGACGTGA
Organism: Archangium sp.; assembly: GCA_016792935.1. Taxonomy (GTDB): domain Bacteria; phylum Myxococcota; class Myxococcia; order Myxococcales; family Myxococcaceae; genus Archangium_A. The sequence continues at coordinate 10,550 of JAEUJS010000349.1, forward strand.
TCGAGGTGCATGCGCAGGTGCATGAAGCCCGCGGTCGCGAACCCACGCGGATCTTTCGGATCGATCTGCTTCAGAAATTCCTGCGCGCCGGTGAGGTCCGCGTCCCTGGTCAGCGCCGAGTACACCGGAGTCGCCGGCGCAGCGTTGAAGTCACCCACCACGAGATACGGCTCGCGCTTCGAATGTTCGGCTGAGAACGCGGCCAGTGATTGGGCTTCTGCGACCTGGTTCTTTCCGAAGCCCATCTTCTGCGGCTGGCTCCAGAACTCTTTGGCCCACGCGGTCGGGAGCGAGAGGTGGGTGTTGAAGAGGTGGAAGCGCTGGTTCTGCAGATTCTCGAGGTGCAGGTGCGCGGCGATGCGCGTCTGCTTCACGCTGCGGAGGCGCTCGTTGACGACGTGGGTGATCGGCTCGGATCGATCAGCGATCACGTTCATGCGCTGGCAGTCGACGAGCACGGCGAGGCCCGTCGTGTAGAACTTGATGGGCCCGAGCTTGTAGGTGTGCGCGGGGAAGTACCACGCGCGGTAGGGCATCACCTTTCCGGCGCGCGCGAAGCTGTCGCTCAGGTGGCGCAGAAACGCGTCGATCTGCGTCTCTTCGGGGTGAGCCGCGCGGTGGGCGACGCGAGCGCGAATCGACTTCGTCTCGACTTCTTGAAGCGCCACCAACTCCGGGAGCTCGGTCAGTCCGGTGATGGCGTCGGCGATGCGGGTCTTCGACTTCGCGGTGCTCGCGAGCCCCTTGAGGCCGTGACCGAAGTACCGAACGTTGTAGCTGACGAGCCGCACGCACCGATCAATCTAACGAAGCTCGATCGTGGGGGCACGCCACGAAGATCCTCTCCCGCCCCTCAGGGACGTCGAGAGGGAGCGCCGAGCGCTCGGCAGGGGCCTCGGTCGAGCGCAGCAACGCACGTTCCGATGTTGCCGACGGAGCGCCGTCCGACGAGGGCTCGCAGGGTCATCGTCGTGAGGAGCGCCCTCCGCCGTGCGCCGAGTCGAGCGCTGCGACGCAGAGGGGCCTCGGTCGAGCGCAGCAACGCACGCTCCGACGTCGCCGACGGAGCGCCGTCCGACGAGGGCTCGCAGGGTCATCGGCGCGCACCGACCCGCGCTCCGACGTCGAGAGGAGCGCCCTCCGACGTGCGCCGAGTCGAGCGCTGCGACGCACGCTCCGACGTCGCCGAGACGGAGCGCCGCTCACAGGGGCCTCGGTCGAGCGCAGCAACGCACGCTCCGATGTCGCCGACGGAGCGCCGTCCGACGAGGGCTCGCAGGGTCATCGTCGCGTACCGACACGCGCTCCGACGTCGAGAGGAGCGCCCTCCGACGTGCGCCGAGTCGAGCGCTGCGACGCGCGCTCCGACGTCGCGAGGAGCGCCCTCCGACGTGCGCCGAGTCGAGCGCTGCGCCGCGCGCGCCGACGGCGAGAGG
>JAEUJS010000044.1 GCA_016792935.1 Archangium sp.
TTCGTACGTCCCACCGCCGCGCGCGAGTCCATAGAGCATCACGCGCAGCTCGCACGCGGCCTCGAGCGGCATCGCTCCGGAGCCGGGCATCTCGCGCAACACCGCGTCGATGATCCCGAGCACCGACCTCCGCGTCGCGGAATCCGAGCTCGCCATGAGCGCGACGGCAGCATTCTTCAACAACTCCGCGTCGGGCCCCTTCGCGAGCGACGCGGCGGAATAGAGGCGCGTGACGCATTCGTCGAACCACGTGTCTTGAATTTGAAGGCGACCGTCCATGAGCGCAGTTGTCTCATGCGGGTCCGACAAGTGAGCCGATGCGCGGGGTTACCTCAGCCCGCAGGCTGGAACGTGAGCGGGTACTTCACCGGAACCGGCTTGCGGTCGGGCGGAGCAGCGAAGCGCAGCGTCATGAACGCCTTGCTCACGCACTCGGTCACGGTCGAATCGGGAAAGCCGGAGCCCGATGCAGTCGAGACGCGGCCGTTGGCTCCGATGACGAAGGTGACGGTGAGTGTGCCCTTCAGCTTCGGCTGCTTCACCAGCGCCTTCTCGTAGCAGGCGCGAGCGCGCGGGCTGACGGAGCGCACTCCAGCGAGGATGGCGTTGCGATCGAGACTCGTCGCCTCGGGATCCGCTTTGGGCGTCGCCTTTCCCTTCGGCGCGTTCTTCGGCGGGGCGACGGGAGCAGCAGCGACAGGTTCGGGCTCCGGGGCGACCTCCGTGCACGTGCCCGACGGCAACTTCGAGCAGAACGGCCGCATCACCGCGTCGGCGAGCGCCTTGTTTTCCTCGTAGGCAGAGTCGGGAGTCGTCTTCGCGATGCTCGCGTTGCCTTCGCAGCGCGTCTTGCCGTCATCGAGATCGAGCAGCCGCAGCCGCAGCGTGTCTCCGCGACGCACACCAACGATGGAGAGCGCGCGCTCCGGCTCTCGATAGTGGAACTGCTGGCCCATGATGGCGCTCACCCACGCGTCGAAGAAATCGCGGCGATACACGACACGCTCCGTCGCGGAGTCGAGCTTGAGCCCGTACTTCGCGCTCAGATAGCCGTCGCGTTTCGTGGTCCACGTCTTCGCCTGCGCGCCGTCGAGCCACACCGAGAGCGACGGCTCGAGCGAGTCGACGACGTTGCACTCGTTCCACGCGGACTCGAGCTCGGCCTTGCTGACCGACGCGAGCGCCGCGGCTTCGACCTGGTTGCGCTTCACCTGCTGCTCGTAGGCGACGCTGGTCTGCGCCAGGTGCGCGAGCGTCTTGGGCAACACGATGAGGCCCGCGACGAGTCCGCCGACCACGATGCTGAGCAGCATGATGCCGATAAGCTTGAAGCGCGCTCCGAAGCCGTCGTCGGGTGAGAAGACCGAGTCGCTCTCCAACCCGCGCGCGTGCGGAAACTTCGCGAGGAACGGAGCGAGCGCCGCCTCGACACTCTGCGTCCACGTCGCGAGTCGATAGGTCGAGCCGTCGTCAGCGACGATGACCACCGGATAGTGCGTGATGCCCATGCCCTGCACGGTCTGCACGATGGGAATCACGTTGGTGACGCGCTGCGGGTTGTCGAGCAGCGCCTTGAAGCCCGCCGCCTTCACGCGCAGTCGCCAGAAGCCAAAGCCGCCTGCGAAGCCAAAGGTCGCTCCGAGACCGGTGAGCACCGGAAAGCCCGAGATGAGCCCCGCGAGGAACAGCACGCCTCCGAGGCCGATGAGCGGCATCATCAGAATGCGCTGCGTCTTCCACGTTCGTTCTGCCAACGCTTCCAAGGCCTGGGACATGGTGCGTGGCTTACCCGTCACGCGCTCGCGAGGTGCGAATTCGTTCGCAGCACGACGCTTTGAAGATTCGCGCGCGTGCTCCGTCGCGGGCGCCTCGTCAGCGTCGATAGCCGAGCGCGCACCAGTACGGAATTCCGTCGCGGAACGAGATGCGCTCCAGCCCGCACGCTTCCATCATCGCTCGCACTTCATCGCGGGTGAAACGCTGCTCGAGCCTGGTGCCGAAGCGATCCAGCGCGTCGGTGCGCATCGAATAGAAGCTGCGCCCGCGGTACGCCGAGAGCGGGAAGGAATCGACGCGCACGCCGAGGCGATCGAGCGCGCCAGCGGTGCGTGCGAGCGGCAAGTACACGGTGCCAGCGATGACGTCGGTGACCAGATGTCTGCGGTCCACCGGCAACGCAGCGATGACACGTCGCACGCGGTCGCTGACCTGCCACAACTTCTGGAACCACGCCGGCCGGTTGTCGAACCGGTAATAGAGGTACACCAGAAACGGCGCTCCGGGCTTGAGCGCGTCGGTGCACCGCCGCATCGCCTCGAGCGTGTCGGGAATGTGGTGCAGCACGCCGAGCGAGTAGCCGAAGTCCATCGAGCCGCGCGCGAAGGGCAGGGCATCGACCGACGCGTGGTGGAACTGGCAGTTCTTTTGCGCGCTCAGATTGCGGCGCGCGACACCGAGCGCCTGGTCACTCGCATCGACGCAATGAAGCGTGCCGACGCGCGGGGCGACGTGGAGCGCCCAACGCCCGCTCCCGCAGCCCATGTCGAAGCCGACCGAGTTCTTCGGCAGTCGGTCCCACGGGAAGAGCGAGAAGTACTCCTCGAAGTGCCGGAGCGATTCCTGTGGGGTGAGCTCGCTCTGGTCGAAGCGCGCCCACTCGTCACCGAAGCCGGCGACCGTTTTTTCGTCGAGGTTCTTCACGGGGGGCGTCGTACCATCGGGTCGTTTCCCACGCGATGCGCGCGCAACAGCCCGGGCGAGTCTGCCTCGCCATCTCAGCCTTCAAGTCAGACGAGTCCATTGCTCGGCTTCTCGAGGCCGCCGCGCGTGTCGAGTCGCCTCCGTGGGAACACGTGCTGGTCATCGACTCTCTCAGCTCCGGAAAAATCCCCGAGCTCATCGCGGCGCGCGGGTGGAAGAACGTCGAGTACCGCAGCTTCCCCACCAACCTCGGGAGCGCCGGCAATTTCTGGCTGCGTCTCAAGATTCCCGCGGAGCAGGGCTTCGACTGGGTCTACGCCATCAACCACGATGGGCTCGTTGCGCCTGATTTGGTGCGCACGCTCCTCCAGTACGCGGACGAGGGTGTTGGCGCCGTGTACCCGATTCGTCGCTACACGCGGCGCGGCGATGTGTACGACGTCAGTGGGCTGTCTCCGCTCCCATGGCCGGCGCGTACCGTCGTCAGACGTCCCACCGGACCCGCGTTGCGTGCGCACTGGGGAGCGAGCAACGGCGCGCTCTTCTCGATGAAGGCCATTCGCGGCGGCGTGCGCGTGCTCAACGAGCTGTGGCTCGGCTGGGAAGACCTCGCCCTCGGCTGGAGCCTCGATCAAGCGGGCTACTCGCAGCTGCTGATTCCCGACGCGGTGCTCGACGACGACTACGAGTACCTCGAAGAGAAGAAAGCCTTCCGCCAGCTCTCGGAGAAACCCAGCTGGTACGCGTACTACGCCGTTCGCAACCTGCTCCTCGCGAGTCGAACGGTGCGCCCGGGCTTGAGCATCGAAGCGGCTGCCGGTGCTCGGGTCGCGCTCGAGTTCGCCGGACTGCTCTTGCGCTCCAAGAAGCGAGAGCGGTTTCGCTTCGCGCTCCAGGGTTTGTGGGCCGGCGTGCGCGGCGAGTCAGGCAAGGGACAGAAGCCGTGAGGCGCCACCTCGCGCTCGTGGTGAACAACGCCGACTTCCTCGTCTCCCATCGCATGGTGTTGGTGCGTGGGGCGCTCGCCGCTGGCTACCGCGTCTCCGCCATCGTCCCCGATGACGCCGGCGTGTCGACGCTCGAGCGCGCTGGTTGTGACGTGCACCGCTGGCGCCTGAAGCGCACCGGACAAAGCGCTCCGCAGGAAGCCGTCGCGCTGGCGCACCTCACGACGCTGTACGCGCGGCTCGCTCCCGACCTCACGCACCACGTGACCGTGAAGGCGATGCTGTACGGGAGTCTCGCTGCGCGTGCGACGCGGGTGCGCGCGGTGGTCAACGCGGTCTCCGGCTTGGGCTACGTCTTTCTCTCCGAAGGTCTTCGCGCTCGGGCTCGACGCGAACTTCTCAAGCTCGGCTACCGCGCTGCGTTCACGACGCCGAACTCCGCCGTCGTGCTGCAGAACGATGACGACGAAGCGACGCTCCGACAGCTCGGCGTGCTGAGCGGCGTGCGCGTCGAAAAGATTCGCGGCTCAGGTGTCGACTTGAACGTCTTCGCTCCCGCTCCGGAGCCGAC
>JAEUJS010000045.1 GCA_016792935.1 Archangium sp.
GAGCTCGCGCAGCACGGTGCGCAGCGAGAACTTCTTTCCCGGCAGCGAAAGCACCTCGACACCCTGGGAAAGGAACGTCTTCGCTTGCGCTGAGTCGACTGACTTGCGCGTCACGATCAACGTCGGCGCCTCGGTGGTGTCGAAGATCTGCAGCTTCGGCGAGCAGCTCAGCTCAGGGTCCAACACCACGCGCAGCGCGTTGCGGCCCTCGACACCTTCGGGCAGTCGCGTCGTCAGCTGCGGATCATCCGCGCGCGCCGTGCCCTGGCCGATGATGATCGCGTCCACCACGTTGCGCAGCTGATGCACCACTGCCCGCGACGTCTCGTTGGTGATCCACTTCGACTTGCCCGTCGAGGTCGCGAGCTTTCCGTCGAGCGTGATGCCCGCCTTCAGCGTCACCCACGGCAACCCGGTGCGCATGAACTTGAAGAACGGTTGATTGAGCGACTGCGCCGCTTCGCTCAGCACACCCTTCGTCACCGACACGCCCGCGCGCTTCAGTCGACGCTCACCCTTCCCGTTCACCAGCGGGTTGGGGTCGTTCAGCGCAAACACCACACGCTTCACACCCGCATCGATGATGGCCTGCGAACACGGGCCCGTTCGGCCGTGGTGATCACACGGCTCGAGCGTGCAGTAGAGCGTCGCGCCCTTCGCTCTCTTCCCAGCGTCGATCAGCGCGTTGATCTCCGCGTGCGGCCCACCCGGAGGCGACGTGAAGCCGCGCCCCACCACGCGCTCGCCGCTGACGATGACCGCGCCCACCGCGGGATTGGGATGCGTTCGACCCACCGCGCGCGCAGCCTCGGCCAACGCCAGCGCCATCGCCGCGGCGTCGTTCACGTCTTGGCGCCCCGCTGCTTCGAAGGCGGAGCCTCGCTCGCCTTCTTCCCCTGCAAGATGTCTTTGAGCTCGTCCATGAACTCCGCGATGTCGCGGAAGCTCCGGTACACCGACGCGAAGCGCACGTAGGCGACCTCGTCGAGATCGGGCAGGCGATCCATCACCAGCTCGCCGATGGTCGTCGAGGCGACTTCCTTCTCGCCGAGCTCCTGCAGCCGCTTCTCGATCTCGGTCACCAGCGCTTCGACCTGCTCGACCGAGACGGGCCGCTTCTCACAGGCCTTCTTCAGACCCGCGAGCAGCTTGTCGCGATCGAAGCCCTCGCGGCGACCGTCCTTCTTCACCACCAGCGGGTTCAGCTCTTCGACGCGCTCGTAGGTCGTGAAGCGGCGCTTGCACGTCTCGCACTCGCGGCGCCGACGAATGATCGTGCCTTCGGCCGAGTCGCGCGAGTCCATCACGCGGGTGTCGGCTGCCGGGCAGAACGGGCATTTCATGGTGTGTCAGACCTTCCGCAGCCGCGACGCGTAGAGCGGGAACGACCGGGTGAACTCGCGAACTTCATCGCGGATCTTCGCGAGCGCCGCCGCGTCTGCGTGTGAATCCAAAGCGCGGCCGATGAACTTCGCGACGTGCGCCATGTCGGCCGCCTTCATGCCGCGCGTGGTGATCGCCGGAGTGCCCACGCGCACGCCCGAGCTCACCGTCGGCTTCTCGGGGTCGAACGGAATCTGGTTCTTGTTCACCGTGATGCCGGCGTGACCGAGCACCTCTTCGCCCAGCTTCCCGGTGACCTTCTTGGGCCGCAGGTCGAGGAGCATGAGGTGGTTGTCGGTGCCTCCCGACACGATGCGAATGCCCTGCCCCTGCAGTCCCTCGGCGAGCGCCTTCGCGTTGTCGACCACCTGCTTCGCGTAGGCCTTGAACGCTGGCTGCAGCGCTTCACCGAACGCCACCGCCTTCGCGGCGATGATGTGCATCAGCGGCCCGCCCTGAATTCCCGGGAAGACCTGCGAGTTGATCGTCTTGGCGTACTGCTCCTTCATCAGCACCAGGCCCGAGCGCGGACCACGCAGCGTCTTGTGCGTGGTGGTGGTGACGATGTCGGCGAACGGAATCGGGGAAGGATGCACGCCGCCGGCGACGAGCCCCGCGATGTGCGCCATGTCGACCACCATCGCCGCGCCGCACGCGTCGGCGATCGACCTGAAGCGCGCGAAGTCGATGATGCGCGGATACGCCGAAGCGCCGACCACGATCACCTTGGGCTTGTGTTCCTTCGCCAGCGCCTCGGCCTGCGCGTAGTCGAGCTGCTCGGTCTCCTTCACCAGCCCGTAGTGCACGACCTTGTAGAGCTTGCCGGAGAAGTTGAACGCCGCGCCGTGCGTGAGGTGACCGCCGCTGTTGAGATCGAGCCCGAGCAGCGTGTCGCCCGGCTTCATCAGCGTCATGTACGCCGCCATGTTCGCCTGGCTTCCAGAGTGCGGCTGCACGTTCGCGGCCTGCGCTCCGAAGAGCTGCATCGCGCGATCGATGGCCAGCTGCTCGGCCTTGTCGACCTCTTCGCAGCCGCCGTAGTACCGCTTCCCCGGGTACCCCTCGGCGTACTTGTTGGTGAGCACGCTGCCGGCCGCTTCGAGCACGGCGGGCGAGACGAAGTTCTCCGACGCGATGAGCTCGAGGCCTTCTTCCTGCCGCTGCGTCTCGGCGTGGATGATCTCGGCGATCTTCGGGTCGACTTGCGCGAGGGTGGCGGTGTTCTCCATGACGCCAGCGCGTAGCGCCAAGCCCGCGCGATCTCAATGGATTCCGGGCGTCGCCGTTGCCTCGATGTCACAGAGCGTTGCCTGAATGTGACCTGTTCGTAGCGAGTTCGAGAACGACGGAACCTACTCAGCGCGCATGTCACGAACGTGCATCACGCTGATCGTCGCGCTGTCCGCTTCCGCCTTCGCGCAGTCGGAAGACGGCGGCATTCCCGTGCAGGTCGAGACTGTGCCCGATGCCGGCACGCTGATCCCGCCCGTCACCGTCACCATTCCCGCGCCGCAGCTCAAGGTCGGCTTCGGAGAGGGCGTCACCTTCAAGCACGGCGACGTGAAGCTCCAGCTGCGCGGGCGTGTGCAGGTCCAGGCCGCCTCGGTCATTCCCGGAGAGAACAGCACCGCGCACCGGTCCAACGCGATCTTCGTGCGCCGCGCGCGTCTGCAGATCAAGGGCGACCTGCCGTGGCACCTCTCGTTCACCATGCAGCTCGCGTTCGCCAACCTCGACATGGAAGCCGACGCCCCGAACGTGCTGCGCGACTTCAACGTCACCTGGGCGCCGCTGCGCGATCTCTCGATTCGCTTCGGCCAGATGAAGGTGCCCTTCGACGTACAGCGCGTCGTCTCGTCGAGCTCACTGCAGATGGTCGACCGCACGCTCAGCACCGCCGAGTTCAACCTCGATCGCGACGTGGGCCTGGTGCTGTTCAGCGACGATCTCCTCGGGCTCGGGCAGCGATTGCGCTACGCGGTCGGCGTCTTCGGGGGCGACGGCCGCAACCGCATCGGCACCAACGTCGGCCTGCTCTATTCGGCGCGCCTTCGCGTCAGTCCATTCGGAGAATTCGACGACAAGTTCGAGGGAGATCCCGATCGCAGCCCCACCTTCCGACTGGCGTTCGGCGGCGCCATCGCCCGCAACATCGCCACCAACCGTCCGCGCAGCACGACGGGCACTCCCTTTCGTCTGGCGAACTTCAACTACACGCACGCCGCCGGAGACTTGCACGCCAAATGGAACGGCTTCTCGCTGCTGTCTTCGATCTACTGGCGGCAGGCTGATCTCGGCACCGACGCGAGTGGAACACCCACCGCGGCGATCTCAGGCAACGTGAGCGGGAGCGCCGTCACCGAATACTCGCGCAGCGGCTTCGGCTGGTTCGTGCAGGGTGGCGCCTACGTGACGAACTGGCTCGAGCTCACCGCGCGCTGGGGCGATCTCTATCCGCTCGGGCCGACCGACCCGGCGCTCATCCGTCAGCGCGAGTTCGGAGGCGGCTTCAACCTGATGTTCATGAAGCACGACCTGAAGATTCAGAGTGACGTGTTGTGGATCGACAACGGCGCGAGCAACGGCCGGCTCCAGCTGCGCGTGCAGGCGCAGGTCTATTTCTGACCAAAAGCCCCCCTGGGGCGAGGGCGTTGGGTGGTGAATCAGGGAGTCACCCAGGCGTTCGCTTCGAGCTCGACCGGAGGATCAGCGACCGAGGCGCCCGACGCGCGAATCCAGTGCATCTGGCTCATCGCATCGCCACCCTTCGCGCAGACTTCCTTGCGCAGCGCCTCGAAGGTCTCGTCGTCGGTCGCCATGCGCTTCACGGTGATCCACCCGATGTTCTGCGAGCCGGTCGGGAGGTCGGTCGCCGTCGGGTAGTCGTGCACCGAGCAGTCGTTCACCGTGTTGCGCACCTTCTTCTTCACCGTCTCGTCGCGAATGAGCGGCTTGATCTCGGTGCGGCACGCGGCGAACAGCAGCGCCAGCAGCATCAGCTTCTTCATCGCTTCGCCTCCACCGCGCGGATCTTCTCGACGCGCGTCGCGTGCCGACCACCTTCGAAACTCGCGGTGATGAACGCCTTCAGGATCTCGATCGCGAGGCCGGTCCCGGTCACGCGCTGCCCGAGGCACAACACGTTGGCGTCGTTGTGCTGGCGGCTCATGCGCGCCTCGAACTCCGTGCGGCACAGCGCGGCGCGAATGCCGTGCACCTTGTTCGCGGTGATCGCCATGCCGGTGCCGGTGCCACAGATCAGCACGCCCAGCTCAGCGCGTCCGCCCGTGACTGCGTCGGTCACGCGCACCGCGAAGTCGGGGTAGTCGACCGAGCTGGTATCGGCAGGGCCGAGATCGTTCACCATGTGCGCGAGCTTGCCGAGCTCCGCCACCAACTCGCCCTTCAACTGGAAGCCGGCATGATCCGACGCGATCGCGATGGTCGCCATGCGGCGCTCAATAGCACCCGAGCGTGTAGAGTGCGCGCCCATGCGCCAATGCCTTGGCTGTTCCGGTCTCGTCCCCGAAGCCGTCGAGAATTGTCCCAACTGCGAGGTCTCCGCGCTCGCTCGAGGCGTGAAGACCCTGGTGACCGCCGGCACCATCGCGATCACCACGCTCGCGGCGTGCGCAGCGCCGACGCCCGTCTACGGCGTGCCGTGCGTGTCGAAGCAGATCGACGGTGGCAACAACGGCTGCATCGGCTCGTGCGACACGCTGCTCAGCGATGGCGGCGATCCGCGCCGTGATCCATCGAACAGCTGCTTCACGGACGGCGGCACTCCGTGATCAGCCGCCAGTGCCTCGGCTGCTCCGGCCTCATTCCCGATGGCGTGAACTGCCCCAACTGTGAGGTCTCCCGCCGAGGCGGCCTGCGAACGCTCGTCGTCGCAGGGACCATCGCCGTCGCTTCGCTCTCAGCGTGTCCCCAACCGGTTTACGGTGCGGCGTGCGTCTCGAAACCGCTCGGCGACGGCGGCTTCGTCTGCTGCAACTTCGAGCTTCCGGACGGTGGTGACGCAACGAGAGATCCGTCGAACGTCTGTTACGACGACGGCGGCACGCCCTGAGCACGGAACGCGACGATCTCTTTCGTCGCCTCGACGTGCGCTCGCCGCACCACCCGCACTACGTGGTGTGGGAACTCACGCTCGCATGTGATCAGCACTGCACGCATTGCGGCTCTCGCGCGGGCTCAGCGCGCAGCGACGAGCTGACCACCGCGCAGGCGCTCGACGTCGTCGATCAACTCGCGGCGATGAAGGCGTGGGAAGTGACGCTCATCGGCGGTGAGGCGTACCTCCACCCGGGCTTCCTCGACGTCGTGCGCGCCCTGAAGGCGAAGGGCATTCGGCCGACGCTCACCACCGGCGGCCTCGGCATCACGCCCGAGCTCGCCTCGCAGATGCACCAAGCGGGACTCTTCTCGGCCTCGGTCAGCGTCGACGGCCTCGAGCGCACGCACGATCTCTTCCGCGCGCAACGCGGCAGCTACCAGAAGGCGATCGAGGCGCTGCGCACCATGCGCGCCGCCGGAATTCGCATCTCGGCGAACTCCAACTTCCACCGCCTCAACTTCGATCAGCTCGAGGCGCTGTACGAGCTGCTCCGCGCCGAAGGCATCGAGGCGTGGCTCCTGATTCTCACCGTTCCGCTCGGGCGCGCTGCCGATCGACCCGAGATGCTGCTCCAGCCGTGGGAGCTGCTGACGCTGATGCCCGCGCTCGCGCGCATCAAGGAGCGGTCGTTCGATCACGGCATCAACGTCGTCGCCAGCAACACGCTCGG
>JAEUJS010000048.1 GCA_016792935.1 Archangium sp.
AGCGCGCGTTCACCAACCTGTCCTTCGCGCAGCCGCTCGGCATGTTCCAGGCGCCGGGCGAGCCGAACCGCATCTTCATCCTCGAGCGCGAAGGGCGCATTCAGGTCTTCCCGAATCAGGCCAACGCGATGCCCGGCGACGTCACCGAGGTCCTTGACATCAGCGCGCGCGTCAACACCGGCGGCGAAGGTGGCTTGCTCGGGCTCGCCTTTCATCCGAACTGGCCGAACACGCGCGAAGTCTTCTTGAGCTACACGGCGCCGGGCTCGCCGCTCCGCTCGACCATCAGCCGCTTCCGCAGCACCGACAACGGCCTGACGTTGGATGCGAACAGCGAAGAGAAAATCCTCGAGCTCGATCAGCCGTACAGCAATCACAACGGAGGCGGCATCGGCTTCGGGCCCGACGGCTTCCTGTACATCGGCTTCGGTGACGGCGGCTCCGGTGGTGACCCGGAGAATCGCGCACAGCGGCTCAACACCAATCACGGAAAGTTCCTGCGCATCGACGTGAACGTGCCGTTCGTCGAGCGCTTCCGCATTCCTGCCGACAACCCGTACGCGGCCGACGCCACGCCGTGCAACAAGATGGACCCCGCGGAAGAGAAGGCAGCCGGCGTGCGGTGCGCGGAGATTTACGCCGTCGGCCTGCGCAACCCGTGGCGGTGGAGCTTCGACCCGGTCTCCGGCGACTTGTGGGCCGGCGACGTCGGTCAGGGGCTCTACGAAGAGGTCGACCTCATCGTGCGCGGCGGCAACTACGGCTGGAAGGTGCGCGAGGGGCTCGAGTGCTACGGCGGAGCGAACTGCGCGACGGTGGCGCTCGATGGCACGCCGTTCACCGACCCGGTGATTCACTACCCGCGCGCTGATGGCAATTCCATCACCGGCGGCTTCGTGTACCGCGGCACGCGCATTCCCGCGCTCGTCGGCCGCTTCATCTACGGCGACTACGGCAGCGGGAAGTTGTTCGCGCTCGAGCCCACCGCGACCGGCGGCTGGAATCACGTCGAGCTGCAGGACAGCAACATCGCCGTCGCGGCGTTCGGTCAGCTCCTCGATGGAGAGGTGTACGCGCTCGACATCGGCAGCGGTCAGATTCACCAGTTCGTGCCGATGGGCGCGGTGCCAGCCGACACCTTCCCGCGCCGCCTCTCGCAGACGGGTTGCTTCAATCCGTCCAACCCTCGTGAGCCGATCGCCGCGATGATTCCGTACGACTTGAACACTCCGTTCTGGAGCGACGGCGCGACCAAGGAACGCCACTTCGCGATTCCCGACGGCGCGAAAATCACCGTCGGCGCTGATGGTGACTTCGATTTCCCGAACGGCACCGTCGTCAGCAAGACGTTCTTCCTTGCGGGGAAGCGCATCGAAACTCGGCTCTTCATGCGGCACTCCGATGGGACGTGGGCTGGCTATTCCTATGAGTGGGATGACGCGGAGACCGACGCGACGCTGCTGCCCGCCGGCAAGCTGAAGAACATCGGCGGACAGAACTGGCTGTATCCGTCACGTGCGCAGTGCATGCAGTGCCACACCGCGATTGCCGGCCGCACGCTCGGGCCGGAGATTGCGCAGCTCAACCGTTCCATTCGGTACCCGGTCGGAGCGACGCGGCATCAGCTCACCGTGCTCGAGGGGCTGGGCTTCTTGTCGGCGCCGCTGACGGCTCCGGTGGAGATGTTGCCGAAGCTCGAGCCCATCGACGGCATGGGCACGCTCGAGCTGCGTGCGCGGTCGTGGCTCCACAGCAACTGCAGCGTGTGCCATCGCAGCGGTGCGGGTCAGGGCCCGGCGGACTTCCGCTTCTCACGCACGTTCAAGGAGACGAATACCTGCAACGTGATGCCGGACAATGGCTCGCTGGGAGTGATGGGTGCGCGGCTCATCGTGCCTGGTGTGCCGACGCAGAGCTTGATCTCGCTGCGGACCCACGCGTTGGATGCGGCGCGGATGCCTCCGCTCGCGAGTTTGCAGGTCGATGTTCAAGGCACGCAGGTCATCGACGATTGGATTCGTTCGCTGACTTCCTGCCCTCCGTGAAAACAGCATTGGGGTCGAAGTGGTGTTCGGTTTGGCGTGACTCGCTGCCGAACAGAGTGGGAGCCCCTCATTTCGAGCGAAGGGTCGCGCAATGAGCGCATTCTTCGATACAGGGTCGACCACTGCGTGAAATTGGCTGTCAGGACGACCAGATTCACGCACTGGTCAACTGTACGAAATTCGCTCGCGCTGAGAGGCATGGTCGCCGTTTGGCAGGGCCCAAACCCATACCCACTTCGACCTTCAGGCTGCTGATGGGTCGTGATGCACCGAGCAACCGAACAGCCAATTTCACACAATGGTCCTGATTCAGCCCCCCGGCATACAGCCGCGCATGACCCTGCTCAAACCGCTCACGTCCTGCCTCGTCGTGTTGTCCTTCTGCGCATGTGGAGAAGGCGCGCTCCCGATGGATGGCGCAGCGCTCGACGAGCCCGGTCGGGTGGGAGGCGCTCCGACTGCGAGCGCACAACGTTTCGCGCTCACCTCGGAGAGCACCAACGGCTGGTCGCTCGCGCAACACGCAGCCGTGCCCGCAGACGCCGCCGACCTCACGATCAACGCGTCTGGCTGCCGCGGAGGGCTCTCCACCTTCATCAATTCCTCGCGCTATCGCTTCTGCCCGGCAGGAACCGGCTTCGCGAGCGTCAACGCCGTGCCGTCCACGGTGAGCAACTGCGACTCGGGCACCTCCCTCTTCCTGGCGGGCGGCTCGAACGGACACACGAACATCGGCGACGGCTACGTGGTGATGCAGGGAGACGCCATCGTCGGGCAGCTCCGCATCGCCGACCACACGCTCGTTCCGCAGTCGTGGGACGGCAAGCCGGTTCAGGTCACGCTCGAGTACCTGCCGCGCTGATCATCTCCGCACGCGCGAGGTCTGAATCTCGGCGCACTTCTTCGCGCGCGGCTCGTCCTTCGCCAGCATGTTCGGGTCGCAGCCCCACGCCCAGCGCACGCCGTCGACGAACAACCGCCGCGCCTCACCGCTGTCGAGCAGCGTCATGCCGTTCCAGTTTCCCGAGTGGTGAAAGCCGACGATGCGGCCCAGGCGCAGCTCGCGCACCGCGATGGCGTCGTTGCCGTTCTGGTCCACGGCGAGCACCTGGACGGGGTACTCCTTGAAGACGTGTGCATGGCCGATGTTGCTCGCGCCCTTCATGGTGAAGCTCTGCGGAATTTCCCAGATGACCGGGTGCTGCTGCTCTTTGGTCGGCACCTTCTTGACCACCACCTCGCCCGGGCCAAAGCCCGACGTGCGGTCGAAGAGAATCAGCTCACGCAGCCCCATGTAGTGGCCGATGGAAAGCGCGTACGCGTTCCATTCGTGGTGCACGTAGCCGCCGCCACGCGCGACGAACTCCTTGAGCGAGCGCTGGCCGGCGAAGTTCATCTCTTCCGCGTACGTCGTGCCGTTCAGGTGCACGACGACGTCGAAGCCCTCGAGCGGCGGATTCTCTCCGTTGAACTGAGGGCCCGCGGTCGCGCTGAAGACGACGTCTGCTCCGCTCGTGCGCAGCGATTTGGCGAGCGCCTCGGTCTGTTCGTTCTTCACGTCCCACAGCAGCAGCACGCGCGGACTTCCGGCGGCGAACGCAGCGCTCGCGCTCAGCACCAGGCACAGCAGCAGAGTTCTCATGGCCGGAATTGAACGGCTGAACCGTCTTGTGGATCTTTTCCGCGTCACGCGAACCGAATAGGCCCTCCCTTCATGCGCTTGCTCCTCTTCGTGCTGCTGCTGTTCTCCGTCGTGGTGAGTGGCTGTGCCTGCGAGAAGAAATGCACTCCGCAGACGTGCGCGGGCTGCTGCGACTCGACCAATACCTGTCAGCTCGGCCTCGCCAACGGCGCGTGCGGGACGAACGCCAACAGCTGCATGGCGTGCACCGCGTTCCAGAGCTGCATGGCGGGCACCTGCATGACCGGCACGCTCGGCGGCGGAGGCGGCGGCGGCACCACGGGCGGCGGAGGCATGACCGGCGGTGGCGGAGCGGGTGGTGGCGGCGCGACGGGCGGTGGTGGCGGCGGCGTCTTCGTTCCCGACGGCGGCATCGAGGTCGACCGCACCGCGCTGCAGTTCAATCAGGAGTTCGGCAGCGGCACGTGGGACGGCACCGTTCCGCAGCAGGCGCTCCTCGTGCGCAACGGCGCCGCGCAGCCGCTCACCTTGATGTCGGCGACGGTCAGTGGCGCTGACGCGACGGCGTTCACCGCCTCGATTCCCACCGCGAGCGTGGCGAGCGGAGCGACCGGCGCGGTGCGCGTGCTCTTCACCTCGACGCAGCCGCGCGTGCATTCCGCGACGCTCACGGTCACGACGAGCGCGCAGACGTTCACCGTGCCGCTCTCGGCGAACGCCGTCGCTCCGCGCTCGCCCGGCGGTGGCCAGATGAACCCCGAATGCCTGAGCAGCGGCGACTGTTCCGCGCCGCCCTCGACGTCGAACGCGCTCGTGTTCCCCGCCGAATGGGTGCTCTACCAGGAAGACGGTCTCTCGCTGCTCTACGTGGACAACGCCGACGGCGACTCGCGGCCCGACGCCACCGACAACTGCCCGTTCGTTTCGAACTCCAGCCAGCCCGACCTTGACGGCGATGGCGTGGGCGACGCGTGCGACAACTGCGCCGCAGCTTCGAACTTCGCGCAGCTCGACACCGACGGTGATGGCATCGGCGACACCTGCGACCCGGACATCGACGAGGACCTCGCGCCCAACACGACCGACAACTGCCCGACGATTTCCAACCGCACGCAGGCGAACGCCGACACCGATGGCCAGGGCAACGTGTGCGACCTCGACGACGACGACGACGGGCTCGTGGACACCATCGACGTGTGCCCCTTCTTGCCGAACCCGGGCAACGTGCCCGTGGCCGACCCGCGCTGCACCGCCGACATCGACGCTGACAACGTCAGCGACTCCTTCGACAACTGCGTCGGCACCGTGAACGCCACGCAGCTCGACACGGACAACGACGGCCTCGGTGATGCGTGCGACCTCGACTCGGACAACGACGGAATCTTGAACGTCCCCGACAACTGCGCGCTGGTCACCAATCGCGACCAGACCGACGACGACGGAGACGGACTCGGTGACGCCTGCGACGCGCGGTACTGCGTGGTCATCGACCCGTCGAATCCGGCCGACTGCCTCGACTCGACCGGGCCGTTCCGGGTGAACGCGGGCGGCATCATCGTCATCAACCGCGGCGTGCGGCTGCCGTTGCCGCTCTTCGCGAACCGCAACGGAGCGGCGATTCGCTACACGTGGTCAGTGATGACGCGCCCCAACGGGAGCACGGCGAGCATCGTGAATCCCGACGGCACCGCGAGCCTCAGCCGCCGCTACCAGTACGCGTACGTCGATGGGCAGGTGCCGACCTTCGCGGCCGATGTCGTGGGCAACTACACGATTCAGATCGTCGCGCAGCTCGCGTCGCCCGACCGTGCGTTCCCCGCGTCGACCATGTCCACCGCGCAGCTGACCGTGCAGGTCGGGCCGTAGCTAGAGAGCCGAGGTCGTCAGACGCAACAAGAGGTCGAAGAGCGGCCCGCTGTCACCGGTACGGTGAAAGACGTTGATGACCTCGTAGTACTCCTGCTTTGCGACCTCGACGGCGATCGGCTGAAAGCCAAGCCGGACAAGAATCACGTTCATCAGGAGGCGTCCAACACGGCCGTTCCCGTCTTCATACGGGTGGATGCGAATGAAGCGTGCGTGGATGATCGCTGCGTGGCGAAGCGCACGTTCCGCGCGTGCGGGGCCAGTCGCCGAGCCAGCCTCGTCGCACCCTCGCTGCGCGTCCTCGACCAGCACCTTGATCAACTTCGGTACTTCATTTCGTGGCGCTGAGCTGATCGGGCCAAAGCTCAAAGACTCGCTGCCAAATCCAGTCGACCGAGATCTACCGGCGTGACCACGAACAGTCTTGAACAGCTCATAGTGCAGTTCGTTGGAAGGTCGGCATCGATGCGTCTGCGCGCGAACGCTCCAGCGTGAACGCGCGCAGTGACCGCCCGCAAGTTCGACGTGAGCACACGCTTCTCGTCATCCGAGTACGTGCGGACTGAATCATCAGGGAGTTCGACCGCCATCAGCGCGCGTCGATGCCTTCGATGCGCTGCGAAGCGACCACATCGCGCTCGACGAGTTCCTCTGCCGGCGGCTTGCCGGAGTTGGCCGCCATCAACTCGAGGCGACGAGCGCGTTCAGCGTCAGAGAGGCCGATCGTGTCGAGCGACCTCACGAACCCGAGGCGTTCGAACTCCGCGGCGAGATGCGACGGGGAAATTCCCAGGAGGCGCGCCCCTTCGGCGGGCTCAAACTTCCCACCAACGAAGAGTCGCCCGGCCTGATTGAGCCGGCTGTTCCACGTCGAGTCGAGACGTCGCAGCGTCGCTTCGAGTCGATCGAAGAGCATTCGCGCATCGTGCCCCAGGCTCAGAAAGCCCGCATCGTCGGCAAGCTGCGTGAAGACACCGATCGGCGTGCGATGAACCTTCGCGGAAATCGATTGTGTGAAGACCTCACGCCATCGCTCGGGATCAAATTCGGTGCTGGCTGACCTGTGCGGTGTGGCCAGCGGAGCAAGCTCGCTGAGGACATCAAAGCCAGCGGCGTCATTCGCGTGCTCGACGATCGCCCGTCCGTGCGCAATCAACTCGCTGGGCTGGCGCACTGAATTCACGAGCAGCGCTTCGACGAAGCAGAGAAGACCAAGGTCGTGCCGCACCAAGGCGATGAATGTCTTGAGCAACGACTCCGCTTCGTCCGTCTGGTGGGCGACGCGCCACCGTGCGACATCGACTTGAAACACCCCATCGGCCTGGACGGAAGCCACGAACGAACTCGGAAGCGCGAGTGCCGTAGCCTGAACGGTCTGCATGAGGAGAATGTACGGCTGCTCAGCTGCAATCGCCACCTGTCTACCGGAGCGGCTTAGGTACGCTCCGACCCATGAGAGATTCTTACTGTTCTCACTGCGGCACGAGCTTCTCGGGCGTGACGACGTACCCTCGCACGTGCAGCACGTGCAGCACGACGCTGTGGGCCAACCCGATTCCCGTCAGCATCGTGCTGGTGCCGGTGAAGAAGAGCGGCGCCGAGGGCATTCTCGTCGCGCGTCGCAGCATCCAGCCGAAGGTCGGGCTGCTGGGTCTCACCGGCGGGTTCCTCGAAGAGCACGAGACGTGGCAGCAGGGCGGCGCGCGCGAGGTGCGTGAAGAGACGCAGGTGCTCGTCGAGCCGTCGTCGCTCACCTCGTTCTGGTTCACGTCCACCCAGCCGAAGCCCAATCGCGTGTTGTTGTTCTCGCTCGCTCCAGCGCTCGATGCGGAGAGCGCGCTCAAACCGTTTCAAGCGACCAACGAGACGAGCGAGCGCGGGTTGGTGTTCGGCCCCGAGGGTCTCGACTCGCTCTTCGCGTTCGACCTGCACGTCGAAGCGATTCGACGCTACTTCTCTTCGCGCGGCATCACCGGAGGCCACCGCTATGAGCGAGCGTGACTGTCCCGACTGCGACACGCACATGCAGCCATTCTGGCTCCCGAGCTCGAAGGCCCAGGGGAGCGAAGTCGAGCTCGACCGCTGCAACGACTGCGGCGGCGTGTGGTTCGACGCTGGAGAGTTGAGCGAAGCGACGCGCCGCTCCGTCACGCCGGGAAAGGAGAAGACCGACCGTCGCTGCCCCGAGTGTGACTCGTCGCTCGTCCGCGGACTGCTGGCCGGCGGAGTCGATGTGGAGACGTGCACCAGCTGCAAAGGCACCTTCCTCGAAGCGCGCGACATGGAAGCGCTCATCAGGGCGAAGAAAGCGACGAAGTCGGCGAGCGCTCCGGGCGGCACCGGCTTCGTGTGCGACGGGTGTGGACAGCGAAAGCCCTTCTCCCTCGCACAGCCCACGCTCACGGGGCTCGAGTGCAACGTGTGCGTGGCCGCTCGCAAGGCCCCGCCGCCCGACGAGGCCCAGACCGAGAAAGCAGGGGTCTTCGGAAAGTTCCTCGGGTGGCTGCGCGGCGAGTGATAGGGCGGTCGCCATGACCGAACCCGAGAAGTCCGCAGCTGCCGCTCCCGCCGCCAAACCCGCTCCTGCGAAGGCGGCCGCTCCCGCGCCTGCGCCTGCGAAGCCGGCCGGCCCCATCACCTTCAACCACTCCACGCAGCCCGACTGGGGCACCGCGCTCGTCGTGCAGGACCTCGGCAAGCAGTGGGTCCTCTTCTTCGAGAAGGCCGGCGAGAAGAAGTTCGTCAAAGACCTCGCTACCAAGGTGCTGGTCGAGGTGAAGCTCGACGCCGACGCGCTCGCCGCGCTGCAGACCCGCGCGATGGGCCGCAAGCCGCGCGCCGCGCCGAAGAGCTCGGCTGAGAAGGCGAAGATTGCCAGGCCGAAGGTGAAGGCGGCTCCGGTGGCGCGCTTCGCGTCGTTCAAGGACCAGCTGGCGCTCTTCGAGAAGATTTTCCCGGGCGGCTTCGCCGGCGAGACCTTCATCAAGGACGAGCGCGGCGCTCCTGGAGCGACGGGCAAGAAGGGCTACAAGGAAGCCGGCATCGCGCTCGCGAAGGCCGAGCTGAGCAAGGACAAGTTCTCCGACACCAACGCGCTCTTCGAAGCGGCGAAGAAGGTCTTGAGCGCCACCAACATTCCGCACCCGCTCGAGGGGCCGGTGCCCTTCGGCGAGCTGACCGGAGCCGACCGCGAGAAGGCCATCGCCGGCTTGAAGGACCTGCTCCACGGCGGCGGTGCGTACGGTGAGCGCGTCGAGAAGTTCGTCGCGTCGCTCAATTTGAAGGAAGGCGACGAAGGCAAGGAGAAGACCAAGAAGGTCACCTGGCCGCTCGCCACCATCTTCGGAGCGCTCTTCGACCCCGCGAACAACATCTGCATCAAGCCCACGGCCTTCGCGGCGCAGGCGCTGCAGGTCGGCGTGACAGTCGACAAGACGCAGGCCATCACCGCCGACGGCTACGGCAAGTTCCTCGAGGTGGCGAAGAAGACGCAGGCGCTGCTCGTCGAGGCGGGACAGCAGCCGCGCGATTTGATCGACGTCTATTCGTTCATCTACCGCACGCACGCGGAGAAGCCGGCGACGCCGTAGTAGGGTGTCGGTTCTCCGACATGCCGATTCGTGTTCCCCGCCCAGCGACGCCTCCTGCGCGCGTGCCCTCGAGCCCTTCGAGTGGACGCAGCGGTGGGGCGTCGCTGTCTTCGATTCTCGCGGAGGCGCGCGCCCTGCCCCGCAGCGTCGGAGCAGAAGGCACCGAAGCGCTCGTCAACGCGCGCGAGGCGAAACGCGTCGAACGTGCTCTGGCGTCCGCCGCTCCTGAGGTGAAGGCGCGACTCACCGCGCTGGCTGGCTCGTTCAAGGGCGAAGCAGCGCCCGTCGCCGGAGCGTTGTTCCTGCGCTCCATCGCCGCGCGCGCCGAGCGAATGAACGAGCCCGCGACGCTCGCCACGCTCGAGGCCTTCGCCGCACGCGCGGGGAAGTTGTCGAAGACCGAGCTGTTGCACCGCTCGACCGTGCTCGACCTCGACTCATCGAAGAACGACGGCGCGTTCGACCCCATCAACCTGTGGGACAAGCGCGGCACGACGAAGTCTCCCGACGCGAAGGACGGCGCGGGCGACAACGACGGGCTGTACCAACGCTTCACCGCGTCGTGCGGGCCCACCGTGTTGCAGATGGTGCTCGCGGAAGCCGACCCGGTGATGGCGTTCGCGATTCACGATGCGGGCCTTCGTTCGGATTCCACCACCGACGTGGTCGCGAAGTTCCAGCGCTCGGTGCTCGAAGAGCTGGGTGGCATCGCCATCGGCCGGCGCGAGTCGCACAGCGCGGCGCGGCTCAACAACGTCCTCGGGCGGCTGGTCGCCAATGGCAGCGTGACCGCGCCGCAACGTGACGCGCTCCAGGCGTACGCGAAGGGCGTGGCACCGATGACGGTCGCCGCTTCCCGGGCGCTCGAGACGGTGCGCGCGCGGCACGACGGCTTCCCCGACGACGCGACGCTCGAACGCGTGCGCACCGCGTTGCTCCCGGCGCGCGATGAAGGCGTCGACACCGAGGGCTTCCAGAAGTTGATGAACAAGATGGCGCTCGAATTGACCGGCATCGAGTACCGCATGACGAATGGCCCCGACGGGTTCGCGCGCGGGCGGGCCGGCAAACACCTCGACGCGGTCGAAGCAGCGCTGAAGAAGGGCATCGACGTGCCGTTCGGGTTGAGCGAGCCCGCACACTGGATGTTGCTCACCAACGTGAAGACCGAAGGTGGCGTGCGCTCGTTCCTCGTGAGCGACCCCGATGGCGGTCGCACCGCGTGGGTGAAGGAGAAGGACTTCACCTCGGGCAAGTTCGGCAGCGAGCCGTTCAAGCTGAGCAAGCCGGGTGAGCGGCCGTACGTCGACAGCTTCTTCCTCCCGTCGAAGTGAGCGCGCTCAGCTCGCTGCGGGTGGATGCGCCGCGGCGGCCTTCTTGCGGAAGCGCAGGTTGAGCAGCTCGACCAGCACCGAGAAGCCCATCGCGAAATAGATGTAGCCCTTCGACACGTGCTGCCCGAGCGCCTCGGCGACCAGCAGCGCGCCGATGAGCAACAGGAACGAGAGCGCGAGAATCTTCATCGAGGGGTGCTTCTCGACGAAGGCGCCGATGCTGCCGGCGAAGACCATCATCGAGGTCACCGCGACGAGCATCGCCACCACCATCACCGGCACGTCGTCCACCATGCCCACCGCAGTCGCGATGGAATCGATGCTGAACACCAGGTCGATGCCGATGATTTGCGCGATGGCGCCGAACGCGCTCGACGCCGCCTTCTTCGCCGCGTCTTCACCCGACTTCGCCTCGGCGTGGTCTTCCTTGTGCTCGACCTTCTCGTAAATCTCGGTCGTGGACTTCCACATCAGGAAGAGGCCACCCGCGAGCAAGATGAGGTGCTTCCACGTCACGCCGTGCGAGCCGAGGTGAAAGAGCACCGAGGTGAGGTGCATGATCCAGCTGATCGCGAAGAGCATGCCCACGCGGAGCACGAGCGCGGCGCCGACGCCGATGCGGGTGATGTGACGGCGCTGTTCCGGCGGGAGCTTGCCGGTGAGCACGCTGATGAAGACCAGGTTGTCGATGCCCAGCACCACTTCCATCGCGGTGAGACTGAGGAGCGCCGACAACCCTTCTGCGGTGGTGAACGACTCGAGCATTAGGGGTGCATCTCGTAACGCAACGCTCCGCTCGCGCAATCCAACTGAAGCGTGACGTTCGCGAGCCGCACTTCTGTGCTTGCGCCCGCTCGACTGACTTGGGCCTTTCCGGCGCGCGTCGCGACTTCACTCTTGCCGCTGAAACCCGAAGCACACGCCGTGCGCGCGAGCACGTGCGCCTGCTGCCGTCGTTGGTCGTCGCGACGCACGGCATCGATGCTCGCCACCCGCGCGAGGAAGACCGTGAGCGACGTGAACACCACCATCATCCCGAACATCACGATGGTCAGCCCGTGGCCGCGCCGGCTCATGGCACCACCCCCGCGACGAAAATCTCGCGCGTGACTTCGTGTTCCGGAGCGAGTCGTTTCACCAGCACCACGCTCGCTCCACCGGCGATGCGCTCGAGCGACTTCACATCGCGCGCGAGGACCAGCGTGCCCCCACACTCAGCGCTCGCAGTGCGGGTGAGCGCGCCCGCTTCGAGCGTCCACTTCACTGCACACGCGGGGCGCGTGCGATCGAGCTCCAACTGCTCGTGCACCGAGCGCAGCGTCGAGGCGACCTCGAGGTCGAACGTCGCGAGGTCGGAGCGCGTGGTCAGCGCGCGCACGAACATGAAACACAGCGGCACGAGCACCGCCGAGATGGAGAGGACGATGGCCAGCTCGATGATGGTGAAGCCACGCGAGCGCCTCACTTCGCACCCGCCTTCCGCAACCCGGTCAGCGCCACTTCGAGCGGAAGCCCCGAGCTCGACTTCCACTTCACGACCAGACTGATGGCGTTGGTCGCCGGCGCGCTGCCGTCGAGCACGTGGAGCTGGGCGACCTCGACGCCCGGCAGCCCTTCTTCGAGCTTCGCGCGCGTCTCGGCGGCGAGCGGAACGCCGGTCGCCGCTTCGTTGAGCAACGCGGTGGCGAGCACCTCGGCGCGGGCGCGTTGGAGCTCTTCACGCGCGCGACGCTCCGAGATGTCGGACAGCGCCGAGAACAACACCCCGAGGATGCCGATGAGCGCGACGGTGATCATCTGCTCGATCAACGTCATGCCGTGGGTGCGCCTCATCGGAAGCTCCCGGTCGGAACGGCGACGCGGCCGTGACCAGCACACCGCGGGCAACGCTCGCTGGCGTCGTCACACACCCGCGCGCCGAGCGATTGGTGGAGCGTGCCCACCAGCGTCTTCTCGAGCACCGCGCGCTCGACGCCCAGCTCCAGCATGCGCTGCGTCGCCTCTTCGGGAGTGCCGGCGTGCAGCCCCGCGAGCACCAACCGCCCGGTGTGCGCGGCGCGAACGGCGAGCTGCGCTTCGGCGGCGGTGCGAATCTCTCCGACCGCGAGCACGTCGAGGTCTTGCCGCAGCGCCGCGACGAGCGCCGCCTCTCCCGTCAGCCCACGCTCGGGGCACAGCTCGACCTGCGCGACGGGAATGCCCGCGACGCGCAGCCGCTGCTCGACGGGGTCTTCGAGGCTCAAGTGCGCTCCACCGCGCTGCGCCGCGACGTGCGCGAGCGCGGCGTAGAGCGTCGTCGTCTTGCCCGCACCCGACGCACCCGCGACGAGCACCAGCCCGTGCTTCACCGAGAGCGCCTTCGAGAACGAGGCCAGCACGTCGGCCTCGAAGCCGAGCGCGTCGAGCTCGAGCAGCCGGCCGAAGAGTCGGAGCGCGGCGCGCTCTCCCATCGCGGTCGGGAGGAACGAGGTGCGCACGTCGGCGGCGATGCCATCGCGTTGGATGCGGCCTTCCTGCGCGACGTCGCGGCGGTACGGCAGACACCCCGAGACCTGCTTGAGCGCCGCCAGCAACCGTTCGCCATGCGCGCGCGGCAGCACCGTGAAGGGCACCAGCGCGCCCACGCAGCGCAACGAGACCGCGACGTCAGAACCACCATCGCTCTCGAGGTGCACGTCGGACGCGCGCGCGGCCACGGCCATGTCGATGAGCGCTCGCACCGCGCGCACCGGAGACCACGCGCCGCAGAGGTAGCGCGCGAAGGCCGCTCCATCGTCGCTCACGCGGCCGGTCGGCGACGGAGGCGTCATCGCCGTGCGGGTGAGCGCTTCTCCTTCGGGCGCGACGGTGTGGCGCGCTCCGGAGAACAAGGTCACCGCGCCGCTCGAGAGTGACTGCACTTCGTCGAAGGGAATGAATTCCTTCGAGAGGAAGCGCGTGCGCAGCAGAAGTCCTTCGACGGAGTTGGTCACAGTGCCCCCACGTACGCCTTGATGAACGCCGCGCCGGTCGCGAGCAGCGCGAGTCCGGCGAGCAACAAGCCCACGGCCGACAACCGCGACGCGTCGCGCCGCACCTCACGCACCAGCGTCGTGCCGCGCAGCGTGGCGCACGCCTCGAGCGTGGTGAGGCCCTGGCCCGCGGGCGCCGTCACGGTGAGCAGCTTCGCGGCGACGGACCCGAGCAACGGCTCGACGCTGGTCGCGGTCGGACTTCCGGCCTCGAGCTCTCTGGCGAGCGCGAGCGCGGCGTCACGTTGCTGCGCGTCGCAGACCTCGGCCGCCGCGCGCACCGCCGCGGGCAACGCCACGCCCGAGCGACCGAGCGCGACGACGGCGCTGCAGAACGAGAACGCGTCGAGCGAGCGCCACGTCGACACGAGCCCGAGCGACCAGCGCTGGCGTGACGCGAGGAAGAGCACCGCGAGCGCGGCGATGGCGAGACCGACGGGCACGAGGGCCAGGGGCAGCGAGATGCCGACGCCACGTGGAAGTCGGGCGAAGGCCGGCGCGGCGACGCTCGCGACGAGCAGCGAGGTAATGAGCACCATGCCCAGCGACCACGCCGGCCAGATGAGCGCGTTGCGCAGCCGCGACGCGTGGAGCTTCGTGGCGTGGTCGGCGTCGAGCAGCGGGCCGAACGCCGCGCGCGCATCCGACGGCTTCGCGGCGACGACGGCGCGCACGAGGCGTTCTTCGAGGCCGCTGGTGCGCGCGATGGCTTCCTCTGACTCGTTGCGACCGAGGGCAGCGAGCGCCGCGTCGAGCTGTTTGGCGCGTGAGGTCATCATGAGCCGACCCCCGCGAGCCGCGACAGCGAGACGTACACACTGGCGAGCAGACCGAACGCGTTGAGCGACAACAAACCGAGCGCGACGAAGCGCAGCGCAGCGAGGTAGCGAGCGAGCGCGCGCTCTGCCTCGGCGGTGGTGCGTTCCGCGAGCAGCGACAAGTCCACCCCAGACAGCGTCACGTCTCCCAGCCACTGCAGCTTCGAATAGAACGCCAGCCGCACGTCGTCGGGTGGGTTGCTCTCGAGCAGCGCCGCCGCGACGACCGCTTCCTTCGCGCGCTTCATCTCGCGGCCCCACCCGGGCAAACGCGCCCAGCCGGTCGCTCCGGAGACGAGCCACGCCACGAAGGGAATCACCGCGAAGAGGACGAGCGTCGAGATGGTCGTCGCGACGTGCACCATCGTCGGCAACCCGAAGTCGGCGCCCATCTGCTCGACGAGGGGGTGCACCTTGAACATCACCATCGCGCCGACGAGCGTTTGCAGCAGCGCGAGGAAGAAGACGTACCCTGCGGTCTGCATCACGTGAAAGGTGAACGTCGCCTGGTTGGGCAACGCCTCGAAGCGCCGCAGCGCTGGAGCGAACGCCCTGGGCCACGCAGCCGCGACGCGCTGCAACACCGGGTCGACCGAGAGGCCGTTCAACACCTCGGGCACGTTGCCGCTCTTCGCGGCCATCACCACGCGCGGCGACACGTTGAGCGCGCTCAGCCCTTCGTTCACCGGCAAGCCGCGCTCGAGGGCGTCGGCGACCAGCACCGTGGCAGCAGCCTGGGGCGTCACCCGATGCCTCCCAGCATGGCCCCGATGGGGAGGTACGCGATGAGCACCAACAGGAAGAGGGTGAGCACTCCGAAGAAGGTGAGCATCAAGGAGCTGAGCAGGTGGTGCACCTCGACGCGCCGGCGGCCTTCGCGTTCGAGACGCTGCGCGAGCTCGAGCACCACGCCGCGTACCTGCTCGGGCGCGACGCGTTTGGTCAGCGTGACGAGCAACGCGCGATCGACGCGACTGAGCGAGACCGCGCTCGACGCCTGCAGCGGGTCGGCGTGCGAGGCGGCGACGTAGAGAGCGCGCGCCGCTTCGAGGCTCGACGCGCCGAAGACCGGCACGCGTTTCCACCGCGAGATGAGCAGCGCGAGGAAGATGCCCACCGGCAGGCCGATGACGCGCATCACCGAGAGGAAGTTCATGAGGAACTCCACCGCCGCGGCGCCCGTCGAGCCCCACACGCTCCCCAGCGTGTTCATGAAGACGCTGAGCGCGGCGAACGCGATGAACGGGCCGGCGAACATCGCTTGAAACACCAGCACCCCGCTGCGGCGCGCGGCCTTGAGCTCACTGGCCGCTTCGTACGAGCCGGCGAGATGCGTCGCGCGCTGCAAATCATCCGACCGGTCCGACAACACGCGCACCAGGTCGTCCTGCTTCGTCTCGGTCTGCGCCACCGCGGACAACGAGAGCGCGGCGTCACGGCACGCGGTGCGCTCTTCGCCATCGCCGAGGCCTTCGACAAGGCGGTTGAGCGCGTCGAGCGCGCTCAGGCCCGAGCGGCGCAACGCGAGAAATTGGTGCAGCACCAGCGAGCGCGCTTCGGAGTCGAGCGTCACTCGAGGGCCTCCTTGATGGTGAGCGCCTGCGAGCGGCCGTCGAGGCGGTAGCTGCTCGTCACGCCATCAGCGTCGAGGTCTCCCTCGGCGACGACGGTGAAGCCGGTGGGCTCGCTCACTTCGACGGCGTAGCGAAAGCGCACGTCGCCTTCGATGGTGAGGCCGAGCTCCTTCCAGCACTCGGTGCCCACGAACGGAGTCGCCGTGCCACGCGGAACGTCACCGGTCGCGGGGCACGCCAGGAATTTCCCGGTGTCGCGGAAGTGCTGCAGCTCGCAATCGGAGATGGCAGCGAGCGTGATGCGCGCTTCGTCGGCGCGCGCGCGGCGCACGAGCACCTCGAGGGCTGGCACCGTGAGTGAGGTGATGATCGCCATCACGGCGATGACGAAGGCCAGCTCCGCGATGGTGAAGCCGCGGCGTCGAAGACGAGTCATGTGCCCCTCCGGAAGAAGGAGCGTCATAGCGCAGCGCTTCGTCGTGACTGGCGGAAAGGAGGAGGGTGCGCTCCCTCACCCTGTCCCTCTCCCCCCGAGGGAGAGGGAAACCGCTTCGCGCTGCGGTGCGAACTTCGAGAACCGAGGGTGCGCTCCCTCACCTTGCCCCTCTCCCCGAGGGAGAGGGAAACCGTTTCGCGCGACTCGCGACTCAGCGACGACGACGTGCGCTCAGCAGGCCGAGCAACATCATCAACGGGAAAGCGAGGCTGACGTCGCTGCTGCACGCGCAGCCACTGGTGCCCCTGAGCGCGCCGCCGCCACCTCCGCCGCCTCCACCGCCGGTGGCTCCGCCGAAGCCCGTCGAGCCACCGCCCGCCGCTGCGCTGCCACCGCCCGTCGCTGCGCTGCCACCACCCGTCGCTGCGCTGCCGCCACCCGTCGCCCCGCTGCCACCGCCGGTCGCTGCGCTGCCGCCACCCGTCGCGGTCCCACCGCCGATCGCGCCACCGCCACCGCCCGTCATGCCGTTTCCGCCGCCGGTCATCGTACCGCCGCCGGTCGCTCCGCCGCCGCCCGTCATGCCGTTGCCACCGCCCGTTGCGCCGCCGCCGGAGCCGCCACCAGTCGCACCGCCGCCACCACCGGTGCCTCCGCCACCGCCCGTGGGGCCGACGCCCGCGTCCCAGCTCAAGTTCACGTTGAGCGACGTCAGCACCACGCACTCACCGTTGGGCACCGGCGCGTCGAGCGAGAAGTTCCACTCGCGGAAGGTGATGTTGGTGAGCGAGCCCGTGATTTGGCCGGCGACTTCGTCCTGGTCGGCGCGCGTCACCGTGGCGCTGCCCGCCTGCGCGAAGTAGCGCTTGGCGCAGGTCATCGAGTTGCACCCGCGACGCAGCATCGGGCAGATGTCGCAGCTCGCGTAGTCGCTCGCCGTGGTGAACGTCTCGGTCTGCGGAGGCGTCAGCGTGCCGTTGCCGTAGTACGCCTCGAGCGTCACGAAGCCCATGCCGCCGTCGGCCTGCGACGGCACCTGCGTGTAGAGCTCGGCGTACGTCGTACCGGTCGCGAAGTCGTAGCCCGCGACGTTGAGCACCGAGGGCCAGCTGTTGAAGACGATGCACGACGCATCCATCCCGCTGCCGGCGTCGGGGCGCCCTGCATCCATTCCGGAATCGGGACGGCCCGCGTCACCTGCGCCACCGTCGCTCGGCATCGAGCAGTTGTTCCGCGTCGAGCTGGTGTTGCGCACCACCGGCACCGCCACCGTGAAGTCGTTCGCGTTGTTGTCGGTCTCGACGCAGCCACCGACGTTGCGCTGCTCCGACGACGTCGTCATGTTGGTCGGAGCCGCCATCGACTCACTGCAGTTCGCGTTTCCGTAGCCGATGAAGTCGATGATGTTCGCTCCCGTGGGGCACGTGCCCGAGAGGCCCATCGTTCCGTTCACCAGCGCGACCTTCCCGTTGATGGCCGACATCGCGATGTTGTCCGAGAAGTCAGCAGCAATCGGCAGCGGCGCAGCACCCGCACCCGCGTCGAGCGGCGAGGTCTGCTCGGCGACGAGGAAGTACTGACCCGGCTGCAGCATCACGTTGGGTAGCGCCGTCGGGTTCCACGAGCTGCCGGTGTTCGACGCGTACTGCACCGACATGCCGTTCAAGCTGACCGCCGAGTTGCCGCGGTTGAACAGCTCGATGAAGTCGGTGACGTACGGACCGGTCGGGTTGCCGCCGCCGCCGTACACCTGGCTGATGACCACGTTCGCCGAGAGCGCGTCTTGGCGGTCGATGACGTCGGCGGTCTCGCGGCGTCGAGCGGCCGTCTGCTCGCTCCCACAGGTGAAGAAGACGACGGAGGCGACGGCCAGAGCGAACAGACGCACGGAGTTCGTCATGAGGCGTCGTGCTTCGCACGCTCAGCGCGGTCTGATCAACGCCCCACGGTGCGCAGTGGCGCGCGATTTTCTCAACGATCGAGAGCCACGCTCACGGCGCGGCGCCCGAGAGAATCCACGCGCGCACGGTGTCGAGCTCCGTGGCGGTGAGTCCTCCACCCTTGGGCATCTGCGATTTGTTCTCAGTTGATGGGCACCGTGCACGTGCACTGACCGAGGCCCGCGCACACCGTCAGCTGCGGCGTGAGGCACGAGAGGCCCGAGCAGCACGAGTTGCCGCCGGTGGTGCAGGTCTGGCCCTGGCTGATGCACATCGCCGCGCTGCAGGTGCCGAACTCAGCGCCCGGTGCGATGGCGCAGGTGGTGCCCGCGCAGCAGTCGCTCGACGCCGTGCACAGCGCGCCGAGCCCCTGGCAGACGACCGGCGTTCCGCACGTGCCCGCGCCGCCGTCAGCGCCCGGCGTGCAAATCATCGAGCAGCAGTCGGCCGAGAAGCTGCAGCCCATGCCGTTCGCGCGGCACAGCGGCCCGGCGTCGGGCAGCGAGCCACCATCGGGCAACACCATGCCGCCGTCTCCAGGCGTCTCCTCGAAGGGACGGCACACGTTGCCGACGCAGAGCGCGCCGCCGCAGCAGTCACCGTCCATCTGGCAGGTCGAGCCGAGCGGCGTGCAGGTCGGCGTGGTGCAGCGCAGGATGCCACCGTCGCCAGGCAAGCAGAGCGCGCCGTTGCAGCACTGGTCGCGGAACTGGCAGACGTCTCCCTGCGGAATGCAGCAGCCGGGCTGGCCCGTGTAGCCGGTCGGACAATTCATGCCGATGCCGCCGAAGCAGCGCGGGATGCCGCTCATGTCGAGCTTGCAGACTTCCTTCATGCCGTTGCAGCAGTTCTGCGAGGCGTTGATCATCACCGTGCCGCCGTCAGGCAACGTGGCCGTGCCGCAGATGTTGCCGACGCCGTTGCACGACTGGCCGTTGTCACAGCGCCCATCGATGCACTGCACCGAGCCGTTGGGGTTCACGCCACCGCCGCAGCACGCGTCTTCACCCGAGCACGACGTACCGGTGAGCCGGCAGCCGCCCGCCGGCAGACACACCGTCGCGCCAGAGCCCGGGTCGAAGCAGGTGCGCGAGCAGCAGTTGCTCCCGCCGCTGCACGGGTTGCCTTCTTGCGTGCAGCCGCCACCGCCGCCGCCGGTGATGGTGCGGCAGAAGCCCACGCCGCCGTCGTTCACGCTGCAGGCGCGGCCACAGCAGTCGTCATCGCGTGAGCACCGGTCGCCGTTGGGCTGGCAG
This sequence comes from Archangium sp., assembly GCA_016792935.1. GTDB lineage: Bacteria > Myxococcota > Myxococcia > Myxococcales > Myxococcaceae > Archangium_A. The sequence continues at coordinate 19,513 of JAEUJS010000048.1, forward strand.
TAGTACGCCTTGGCGCACGCTCCGCCGTTGCAGAGCGTGGAGCAGCACTCGCCGTTGCCGCCGCACGAATCACCGAGCACCTTGCACGCGCCGCCGCCGGGGATGATGGCGCACGTGTTCGCGTTGCAGTTGCCGGTGCAGCACTCGCTGCCCGACTGACAAGCCTGGCCGAGCGCGGTGCACGCCGAGCCTCCGCACGTGCCGTTGGTGCAGTTCGCGTTGCAGCAATCGCTCGAGCTCGAACAGCTCTGGCCCGGGTCGCGACAGAACGTCGACGAAGTACACACCGTGCCGTTGCACTGACCGGCGCAGCACGGGAGCGTGGCGCTGCACGGGTCTCCCGCCGCGGTGCACATGCCGGAATCGGGGAGCATTCCGCCTCCACCCGTCCCGCCGCCCGTGGTGCCGCCGCCCGTCGTTCCGCCACCGGTCGTTCCAGCGCCTGTCCCACCTCCGGTTACACCTCCGCCGGCGCCGCCGTCGTTGTTCGAGTTGGGGTTGCAGTTGCAGCCGACGATGAGGACGGCACAGGAAGCGGCGAGCGCGAGACGAAACATGGGGAGCTCCTCCAAGAGAGAACGTGTGCCGGGGGATTGCGCGGATCAGGCAACCAAAGGCCCGAAGTCACGTTTCCCAGCAGCCTCGGCTGCTGATCGATGAGAAAAGCGCGCTGTGGGACTGCTGCTCATTCTCCTCGTCGGAGACCTCACCGCGCCGCTGAAGCCGCACCTCGAAGCCGCGGTGCCGGCCGCGTTTGCCGCGCCCAGGCCCGAGGTCGCAGTGGGGAGCGAAGCGCCCGCAGGTCGCACGGTGGCGTGGGTGACGGCGACCGGTCCGGACGACGTCGTGTTGACGCTCCACACCGCGCGGATTCCCGGTGACCTTCGCCGCGAACTTCATTTTTCGGCGAGCGACAAGCCAGCCACACGCGCGAAGAGCATCGCGTTCGCGCTGGCGGTGCTCGCGAAGGAACGTGAAGACGCGCTCGCACCACTGCCTCCGGAGCAACCGCCGCCGCCCGGAGTGGTCGAGCGGGTGTGGGAAATCGAAGCGCGCGGCGTCGGCTCGTTGAGCATCGGAGAAGGCGCGCTCGGCGGAGGCGGGCAGATTCTCGCGCACCGGCTCTTTCCGTTCGGCCTCTCCGCGGGCGTGGGCTTCGAGCTCAACGGCTCGGGCGCGAAGAACACCTCGCTCACGCAGGGAAGCGGCTGGGTGGAAGTGAACCTGCGCTTTGGAGGTCCACTCATCGTGCCGCGTCTCACGCTCGGCGCCGGAGCGATGATCAACGTGCTCTCGCGCGAGAAGGAGACCACGACGGTGTGGCTGCCGCTCTTCCGCATCGCAGTGGACGCGACGTGGCGTTTCTTCGAGGGCCACGGCCTCACGCTCGGGCTCTCGTCACACCTCACCACCGCCACCCTGCCCATCGGTACGACCAACATGGGCATGGGCATGGGGATGGGAGGCGGCAACACCGGGGCGCTGGGGCCGCTGTGGGTCCGCGCGGAGCTCGGCTACTCGCTGGCGCTGTGACTCACTTCTTCGGAGCAGGAGCGGGAGCGACCAACTTCTCCGCATCGGCCCGCGCGCTGCCCATCGGGAACTTCTTCAAGTAGCGACGCGCGATGACGAGCGCCTGTTCCGAACGTTCCGGAGCGAGCCAGCGAAGTTCCTGCGCGAGCGCCGGCTCGGCGAGTGACGAGTCGGGCGCTTCGGTGACGATGCGCTCGAGGAGAATCACCGCCGCCTGCATGTCGCCTCCGCGCTGCAGCACCAACGCGCGCTCGAAGAGGTCGTTCTGTTCGTCGAGTGAGAGTTCCTTCTTCACGACGATCGGCACCTTCTTCGGTGAAGGCGTGCCGGTCGTGTTCTCTTCGGTCGGAGCGTCGCTCGTCGCCGCGGCGCACCTCGGCCACACCTCTCCGGCCCTCACGGTCTCGTCGCGGTCGAGCACGCGCACGCGCGCGGTGCCTTCCTTCACGATGAGCTTCACGCGCCCGTCGCAGCCCGCTCCGGTCTCGAGCGTGACCGACGCCTGGCGCACGTAGATTTGCGCGTCGGTGGTGTCGATGCGGAGCTCCTGCTCGAAGACCTGCGCCGCGACTTCACCCATGCGCAGCGTGGCGACGGTGCCGTTGTCGGTCACGTCCACGCGCGCGCTCGGGCTCTTCACCAGCTTGCCTCCTCCGGCGACCGCGACCTCGGAGGGGTCGACCGTGACGCCTTCGCGCGACTGCTCCGGCGACATGCGGTCCTTCAACTGCAGCGCGCCGACCACCAGCAACGCGATGGCGGCCGCGGCGAGGAGCACCCACGGCAACACGCGACCACCCGAAGCCCGCCTGGTGTTCGGAGCGTTGGCGGCGAGCGCGTCATCGATGGCGCTGACCAACTGCTTGCGCAGCTCGGCGGAATCGGGGCCGGCTTCGACGGCCTCGGACTGACGGCGGAACAGCTCGGCGACCACGCGATCGAACGAGATGGGCGGCTTGGGGTTCATGGCATCACCTCTCGCAACGCAGACGACAAGGCTTCGTCACTGGCGACAGCTTCGTGCAGCTCTTTGCGACCGCGGACGAGCCGGGTCTGCGCGTTGGCGACGGTGAGACCGAGAATCTCGGCGATCTCCTTGAGCTCGTACCCGTGCACGTCATGCAGCACGAAGACCTGCATGCGCCCGGGGTTGAGCGTGTCCATCACTCCGGCCAGCTTGGTCAGCAACTCGCGTTGTGCGGCGAGCGTGTGGGAATCGGCGGCGGGCGCGGGCGTCGCGCTCATCACGTCGCCGTCCTCTTCGAGTGCCCCAGCACCTGCTGATCTGACGGCGGCGAACTTGTGCTCGAGCTTCTCGCGGCGCAGCCGGTGAAAGACGACGCGCGCCGTGACGGTGGCGGCCCACGCGTCGAGGCTGCGCACGGTGGGGCGTTCTCTGAGCGAGACGATGAGCTCGACGAACGACTGCTGCACGAGGTCGGCATGATCAGCCGAGCGCGGAGCCACGCGCTTCACCACCCGCGTCATCACAGTGCGCAGCCGGTCGTACAGCGCGACGGCCACCCGGCGGTCTCCTCGCGCGACGGCGTCGACGAGCGCGGCGTCGGTTGGCATGTCGCTGGCGAGACGAAGTGGCGTGGCGAGCAGCATCATGAACGGTGTGCCGCTCCCGACTGGAAAGCAGGCGAGCAGGCAGGTTGCCGGATTCTCGCGTGGAGATCGAACCCGAGTAGCTTGGGGCGGTCGATGTCGCGCATCCCCTTCCCAGCGCTCGCGTTGTTCTTCGTGACGAGCTGCCAAATCACCGTCTGCTCGGTGGCGGGCGGCACGTGCGACCCGCGCAACGCGAACTGCCCCAAGGGGTACACGTGTTCGCTGGCCGAGGTGTGCACCCACGCGTGTGAGCAGACCAGCGACTGCTGGATCAAGGTCGAGGACGGGTGTCGCTTCGGCAACTACCTGCCGGGCCAGCGGCTGCCGGACGGTGGGGTGTTCTCTGATCAGATGAGCGAGGACGGCTTCTGCCCCGACTCCAAGGCGATGGAGTGCGTGTCGGGCTTCTGCCAACGCAGCGAGTGCGCCGCCGGCGGCTGTGACTACGACATCTACGGACCGTCGGAGTTCAAGGGCAACCGCTCGCAGGGGCCTGAACGATGAGCCGCCTCCTCTGCGGAGTATTCATCTTTCTATGCGGGTTCCTCGCGGGCTGCGGCGCGTTCGCGGGGCCGGGCCTGCCGTGCACCAAACACGAACAATGCGCGGGGCTGAAAGACGGCTACTGCTCGCGCGCTGAAATCTGCACAAGGGAATGTTCCGACACCGTGAGCTGCCCTGAAGGCTCGGCCTGCTACGCGGGTGGAACGCGCAGCGTCTGTCTGCCGAAGTGCGAGAAGGACGAAGACTGTCTGGCGAACTTCCGCTGCAGTGACGAGAAGGTGTGCCGTCTTCGCTCGCCGCTCGCGCCTCCACCGGCACAATGACTCCTGCGAGCGAGCAGCTGATCAGAAGTCGCGTTTGCACTGCGCGTCGCGCTCGGGGTCGATGACCGCCTCGGGCAATTCCGGAATCGAAAAGTCCGGGTGCTCGAAGTCGAACAGGTCGAGCAGCGGCCACGCGTTCGCGTCACGTCGCGTGAGCGCTGGGAGATCGAACCGCGTCTCTACCAGGCGCGTCACGGCGGTGTGGTCGACCGGCACGTGCGAGACGAAGTTCCGCTTCGCGTACGGCGACACGATGATGAGCGGCGTGCGGAAGCCGAGGTGGTCGAACTTTCGCGAGCTGTCCTGGTCGGGGAGCAGGTCGTCGGGCTCACACGCGCTCGGCGGCGGCACCGAGTCGTAGAAACCGCCGTGCTCGTCGTACAGAAAGATGAGCGCCGTGCGGTTCCACTGCGGGCTGTGCATCACCGCCTGCACGATGCTCTGGGTGAAGAACTGGCCGCGCTGCATGT
>JAEUJS010000398.1 GCA_016792935.1 Archangium sp.
CCGCCGCGTACAGGTGCCTTGCACGCACGTGTAGATCGCGAACGCGAGCCGCGGATCGAGCGTGGGCGCACAGTCTTGCGGCATCACGCAGACGGGGAGACAGAGTCCCTGCGTGACTTCACAACGTCCACCGGTGCCGAGGCAGTCGGCGTCGTCAGTGCAACGTGGACGAATCTGACAGCTCCCGCTGATGCAGCGCTGATTCGCCGCGCACGCGGAGTCGTCTTCACAGCTGCACTTGCCCTGGTTGCAGACGAAGCCCGCCGCGCAGTCGCGATCGCGCGCGCACTCGGGTCGCGCGCCGCACGTTCCATTCGCGAGACAGACCTGATCCGTCCCGCACTCCGTGTCGTCGGTGCAGATCGGCCCACACGCGCCGCGACGGCAGCGTTGATCGGCGCGGCACTGCGAGTCGTCGTTGCACGGTGTCGAGTTGATCGGTGGACACGCGGTGAACACCAACGCGACAGCGAACAAGAGCCCGTGGAAACGCATGAAGTGAGCGGCGGTATAGCCCAGCTGTCTTTCCCGGCTCTCCCCAGGTCGACCCTCGACTCATTCTCACTTTCTGAGAGAAATTCCCGAGCGAGTTCGGCCCCTTGAAGGCGAACTGTGCACTGTGGTCTACAGCGAAACCTTCGCCGGTGGAGGTTTCCAGCATGACGCGCGTGATGATCAGTTTGGCCGTTCTCGTGAGCGCGGTGGCGGCGGCGCAGGTCTCGATCGACGGCAACATCATCATCGTCCAGGACCCGACGGGGCAGATCAACGCGCTGGTCGGCATGCAGAACATGACGATCCTCCCGTCGCACCAGGAGCAGTTCTGTCGCGCGGCGTACAACGTCGCTCGGCAAGCCGGCATCCAGGACGAGTTCGACGGCGTGATCACCTTCACCGCCGACGAGTCGCTGACCGACCTCGACAACGTGTGGCAGGGTTCTCCGGTGCGCAGCGCGGGCACGGGTTACGGCCGGCAGAACACGCCGTGGATGAACACCTACCAGTCCACCAAACTTTCGCAGTGCGTCTTCATGGGCACGCTCGGTCGCACCACGAGTCTCTTCGGTCCTCCCGGGCCCGAGGCGTTGCCGTCGAACCCAGACTCGGCGTGGTCTCCGTCGATCGGCATTCCGATCCCGGGCCTCAGCTCGCTCACCGGCATCGAGATGATGGGCCACGAGTACGGTCATCACTGGCTGCTCGGCATCGAGTTCGATCAGAACGATGGGCGCGGGCGTCAGCACTTCATTCGCGGCTTCAACGAGGGCGATCCGAACTCGGGGCAGATGGGGTACCCGAACCAGCACTACAGCCACAACGCCGACTCGCGCTCGGTCATGTACGGGGAATGCATCACCGATCTCGGCGGAGGCTCGTTCCGCTTCGAAGGCTGCCCGCGCAAGTACAGCCACATCGACCAGTACCTGATGGGTTTGCGCGGAGCGAACGAAGTGAACCCGATGATGGTGCTCGAAGATCCGAGCGCGCCGGGGCAGGGCGTCGACACCATCGCCATGGGGCAGAGCTCCGGCTCGATGACGGTGAACGGCCTCACGCGGCACGACATCACGGCCGACGAGATCGTTCGCGCGATGGGCGCTCGCATTCCCGCGGTGGGCGTCGGACAGAACTGTTGGCGCGTCGCGTTCGTCGTCGTCACCGCGCCCGGTCAGACCACGGTGCCGCAGGCCATGCTCGACAAGGTGAAGCGCTACGCCGCGCGCTGGCCGCAGTGGTTCTATTCGGCCACCGATTGCCGCGGCACGATGGACATTCGGCCCAGCGGCACGAGCTGCATCGCGATTCCGAACACGTGCGATCCCGACGGCGGAATGATGATGCCGATCGATGCCGGTACGCCTGATCCCGATGCGGGTGTGGCGGATGCGGGCGTCCAAGAAGATGCAGGCGTCGATGCGGGCACGCCGGGCGAAGAGATCGACGCGGGCACCGAGCCGATGGGCGGAGGCGCAGGCGGCGGTCCAGCGGGTGGCGGCATCGGCAAGGACGACACGCGCGTGGACACCGGAAAGATTCGTCCGGGCTGCGGGTGCAACGTCGACTCGAGCGCGATGGTGATTCTCGGAGCGCTGCTGACGATGTCACTGCGCCGCCGCAAGTCCTGAGAGGACGAGTGGGCTTTTGAGGCCGTTGGCAGGGCTCGACTCGAGCCTGCCTCTCACTTCGGGCGAATTCGCGCAGTGCGAGCCGAAGCGTCTCAGTCGATCTCGACGTACAGCCGATCGATGCCGCCGGCCTTCTTCACGGTGAGCTCGGTGTACAGGCCCATCCACGAGCCGACGAACTGATACGCCTCGGGCGTCTCGGTCTTCTCCGCGTTGGCGAAGAACTCCGTCCCGATCGCATTCAGCATGCGCGCCTTGAACGCGGGGATCTCCGACGCCGGCCGGTGATCGAGGATCGCCGAGCGGAACGTCGCTCCGTCGGGGTGGTTGCTGAACAAGATGTTCTCGAGGTGCAGCCGCATCGCGTTCGCGCCGTAGGTCTGCGCCTCGCCGAGGTTGTGAATCACCACCGGCACCACGGGATCTGGACTCGGCCCGACCTGGCCCGCGACGACCTGCTTGGCTTTCGACACCAGCTCGTTCACCACGGCGATCGACGGCTCGCGCACGTTCAGCGCCGGGTTCTTCTTCGCGTAGTCGGCGAGCGTCTTGTGGAGCGACTCGGCGTTGCGCGTGGCGAGCTCCTTCACCGAGTTCACGCCCGCGTTCTCGAAGAGGTGGGCGTGCGACGGCCCCATGCCGTCGAGGCGCACGAGGTCGGCGCGATTCACCGCTTCCTTCACGCGCGTCGCGGTCAGCCCGACGCTCCTGGCGAGCTTCGACACGTCGCTGCTGGTCTTCGCCTTGGCCAGCAGCTGCTCGTTGTTCGAGATGCCGGCCTTCTTGAAGGCCTTCACTTCGTCGGCGGTGACTCCCTTGAGAGAGGAAAGCGACGTCGGGCGTGCATCAGTGATTCGGGGCATGGGCGTGGACCTTAGTCACTCGACGGGGAACTTCTTCAAGAGCGTCTCGGAGATCTGCTGCGTCTTGATGATCTCCGCGTACGTCTTCACGGCCGACCGCGGAGTGCGCGTCTTCGTCGCGTCATTCGCCACGGAATACAGACCGAACTTCATGTCCATGCCGTGGTTCCACTCGTAGTTGTCCATCAGCGACCAATAGAAGAAGCCGCGCACCTCGGCGCCGTCCTTGATCGCGCGCTTGGTCCACTCGAGGTGACGCACCAGCCAGCTCTCGATGCGCTCGTCTCCCGGAGCCGCGTCAGTGCCCGTCTCGGTGACGTACATCGGAATGCCGTACCGGTTCTTCACGTGCAGCTCGATGTCGTAGATGCCCTTCGAGTAGTCCTCCCACAAGACGAGCGAGAACGGATCGAAGGTCGTGAGCGGAGAGAGCGTCGGGAAGCTCGCCGTACCCGTGCCCGTCACCGTGATGCGCGTGTAGAAGTTGATGCCCAGCCAATCCATGCGGCCCGCGAGCGTCGGATCGGGCTCGGCCGTGTCGGGCTCACCGGAGAGGTCGCCATCCATCAGGCCCTTCGTCACGCCGTCGAGGAAGGCCGTGTTGTACAGATAGAAGACGTTCTCGGCGGCGCGCGTGTCGACGCGGGAGTTCGGGTCTTTCCCCTTGGTGGGCGTCATCGAATACACGAGGCCGATAGACGCTCCGTTGGGATCGTTGGCCTTCACCGCGTCGTACATGCGCGCGTGTGCCTCGATCATCGCCACCATCACCGCCTTCGCCTCGGCGAACTTGAGCTGCAGCCCGGGAGGATTCACGCGATCTTTCGACGGGAGCAAGTAGCCCGGCAACACCACCGCGAACGGCTCGTTCTGCGTGGCCCAGAGCTCGACGTCGGCACCGAATTCCTTCGCGACGAAGCCGGCGTACTTCGCGATCTCGCGCACCGTGCGTTCGCGATCGAGCCAGCCCTTGTTGGTGCAGGTGGCGAGATCCTTGTGACAGGCGACGCCGTCGTGAATCCAGATCGGCAGCGTGTAGTGGTGCAGGGTGACCATCGGCGTCAGCCCGCGTTTCTTGAGCGCGTTGATCTGTGCATGGTACGCGGCGATCGCCTTCTGATCGGCCGCCGCCGCGAGCGCGTCACCCTCGAGGCCATCGGTCGGAGTGGGGAAGATCCGGCTCCACTCGATCGAGATGCGAAGGGCGTTCAAGTTGAGCTCGTTCTTCGCGCGATCGAAGTCCTGCTCGTAGAGCTCCCAGAAGCCCGGAGCGTTGCTGAGCGGCTCGAAGGTGATCATGTCCTTCAAGTCCTGCAGCTCGCTCTCGGAATTCACCCACTGGTACCAGTCGCTCTTCGTGTCCACGCACTCGCTCGCGGGGAGCGTGGGGCACCCGGGATCGATCTGGAAACCGGCGGTCGCGGCGCCGAAGAGGAACTTCTCGGGGAACGCGCGCTCACAGCCCGTCAAGCACAGCGTGAGAAAGAAGATCGTCGTCAAGCGAGACATCAGCGCTCCTTGGGCGTGAACTGCGCCTCGTGTTCGAGGAGATACATCCCGGCGTGTTGCTCGTCACCTACGCCGATGTCGGTGCGATGGCGGTCGCGCGCCAGAAGCCGCTGATCACCCGGCTCGAGGAAAAGCGCGGGCCGGTGACGCTCGTCTTCGACGTGCAGGATTCCGTGCGCTCGGTCCCCATGGAGGTGCCGGTGTTCTGGCTCGCCGTCACCGCGCGTGAAGAGCTGCAGCTCAAGGCGTTCGCCATCGTCACCACGCACGCCGCCGTGCGCGTCGCTGCGAGCGGGTTTGGCATCGCCAACAAGGTGCGCGGCGTGAAGTTGGAAGTGCGGACCTTCGAGGCGGTGAAGGCCGCGACCGAATGGGCCAGGGGATATTGACTCGCCAGTCAATAACTGTGACGGTCCGCGCCATGCTCAACAAGACGCAGCGCGCGGCGAACACGCAGAAGCTCGACAACCGAACGATCGCCAACCCGTTCGACGGCAAGGTGAACTTCGGCGGGTACCACCCGAAGTTGTCGCCCGCGAAGCCGGCGTCGATCGCGAACTACATGGTGAACAACCGCCCGGCGTTCTCGGCGCTCGCGCGCAACGTGAAGCACCACCCCAACGGCGTCACCAGCTACGACATCACGCCGGTTGGTCCTCCCATTGCGTACAAGCTCGCGGGGCTCTCGCACCTCGAGGTGAACGGGAAGAAGTTGTCGATCGTTGAGGTGAAGTTCGCTGCGGATCCCGCGACGGGCTCGAAGTCGGCGTACACCGGCCGCGCCTAT
>JAEUJS010000434.1 GCA_016792935.1 Archangium sp.
TTGAACTTCGTGGTAGTCGTACGTGCCGCCGTAGGTCTTCTTCGCGCGCCAGTTCGGCGAGACGTACGCCGCCGGGCCAGAGAACGAGACCAGCACCGGCGATCCGTCGAGACCTTGTCCCTGCGGATTCGTCGCGTCGAAGTGCGCACGCAGGCGAACGAGCTTTCCGTTCTCGGAATCAGCGAGCACGGGCACACGCGTCGAGCGAAGCGCTCCGTGTGAGGTGACGACGTGCGCGAACGGATGCGTGCGGATCAGCTCGAGCGTGAGGGCGAGATCGCTGACGCGGTACGCGAGAGGCGGGTAGTCCATGCGCGGCAGTCTCGCTCAGGGCGCGCGCGAAGTGGGTTCTCCCTGAGTCACGGTGCCGAACAGATCGCCGGACGCTTCGTGCGCCAGGGCCGCGCCTGCTCGAGTTGCCCCGCGAGGCGGAAGAGCGTCGGCTCATCACCGAAGCGTCCCGTGAAGCACACGCCCATCGGCAGGCCATCGCCGTTCCACCACAACGGCACGCTCATCGACGGCTGGCCCGTCACGTTTCCCACCGCGGGGAACGGCGCGAAGTTGAAGGCGCGCGACACGGCCTTCTGAATCAAGCCGGGCAGACGCAACGCGGTCGTGAAGTCGAGACGCGCCACGGCCGCCTGCACGCGCTTCTCGAAGCCGGCAGCTCCGAGCGCGCCGTGGGGCAGGGGAGGCGTGCCCAGCGTCGGCGTCAGGTACACGTCGAACTTCTCCATGAAGCGCGCCACGTCACGTGACATCGCCTGCAGCTCACGCAACGCGACCGAGAAATTGCCGGCTGAGAAACGCGTGCGGCCGATCATGCCCATCAGCCAGGTCGTCGCTTCGACATCGGTCGGCTTGGCGGGCCGGCCCAGAAATTCCTCCGCGATCTGCAGCTCACCCGCGACGCCCGCGCAGTACGTGGTGAAGAACGAGAGCGCGATCTTCTCTCCATTCACCGGAGGGGCTGCTTCGACGCATTCGTGTCCGAGCGATTTCAAGAGCACCACTGCGTCTTCGATCGACTTCTTACAATCGTCGTTCTCAGTGCCCGGCAGCAGCGGCTTGTGCGTGTACGCGATGCGCAGCTTGCCGGGCGCCTTGCTGACCTCGTCGAGGTAGCTGCCCGTCTTCGGCGGCGCCCAATACGGAGCGATGTCTTCGGGGCCTGCCGTCGCATCGAGAAACGCCGCGCTGTCACGCACGCTCAGCGTCAACACGTGTTCCTGCGCGAGGCCGTGCGCCTTCTCGCTCGCGTCGGGCCCCGTCGGATTTCGCCCGCGCGTGGGCTTCAAGCCGAACACTCCGCAGCACGACGCGGGAATGCGAATCGAGCCGCCGGCATCTCCGCCGTGCGCCGCAGGCACCACGCGCGCCGCGACCGCCGCCGCCGCACCGCCCGAAGAACCACCGGTCGTGAACTTCTCCTTCCACGGGTTGTGCGTGTCGCCGTGCAGCACCGTCTCGACGGTCGGGAGAATTCCCATCTCGCTCGTCGCGGTCTTGCCGAACACCACGACGCCGGCCTTGAGGTAGCGCTTCAGCAGCTCTCCGTGCTCTTCAGGCACCAGCTTCTCGTAGAGCCTGGTGCCGTTCTTCATCGGCACACCGGCGTACGGTTGCGCGAGATCCTTCAACAGGAACGGCACGCCAGTGAACGGACCGTCGGGCAACCCATCGGCGATCTGCTTGCGCGCCAACTCGTGCATGTCGAACACGATGGCGTTGAGCTTCGGGTTCACCTGGCCGGCGCGACGAATCGCCTCATCGAGCAATTCGGTGGGACTGACCTGCTTCTTGCGGACCAGCTCAGCGAGTCCGAGTGCATCGTTTGCTTCAAAGGCGTCTGCGATCGACATGCGCCTTCAGCCTACTCGCGCCATGTGTGGGGCGGCTCGGCAGTTCGGCTCGTGTACTCGTGCACCACTTCGCAGGAGGATCTGCTCCCTCACCCTGACCCTCTCCCCGAGGGAGAGGGGACCCTTCGCGTTCGCCGCAGCGCTGCGACCACCAGCATCAGCATCGGGAACGGTGAGACTGCGCACGTCGACTCCCCTCGAGGGCTGCTCGTACCGCCGTCAGTACGCGAGCCGCCATCGACTGGATTCATCGTCGCGCCTTCGACGCACATGCCGTTGCTGCACGAGTAGCCCGCGCCGCACGTGTCGCCGTCGTCGACCTGCCCATCGCAGTCGTCATCGAGCGCGTTGCACCGCTCGATCAACGGAGGCCCCGGCATGCAATCGACCGGGTTGCACGTCGGCCCCAATCGCGCGCACCAGCCTTCACCGCACCGCACCTTCGCGCCGTCATCGACCTGCCCATCGCAGTCGTCGTCCTTCATGTTGCAGGTCTCCGACGCGTTGGGGTTGATGTTGCGGTTGGTGTCGTCGCAGTCGCGATCGTTCGGAGCGCGCATGCCCCCACCGCACCCGCTCATCGGCGTTCCGAGGGCCCACCCGAACCCATCGCCGTCCACGTCCGGCCAGGTGGTGATGCTCATCAGCCCTTCATCAGTCTGCATGTTGCAGTTGTCGTCGAGCCCGTTGCACGCCTCGACGTTCTGCGGAGACTTCCGGTTGTCGAAGTCGTCGCAGTCGCCATCGGTCGCCGAATAGCCGACGGGCACCATGCAGTTCTTCGTGGTGCCCGAAGCCGTCGAGCCGACGCCATCGCCGTCGATGTCGCGGAAATACGTGGTGCCCGCACAGCCGAACGCCTGCGAGAAGCGCGCGTCACTGCCTTGATCTCCGCCGCGGTTGTTGTCGCCGTTGCCGAGCACGGTTGCGGTGGTGAACTCCACGCCTCCCATCGTCGCCGGAGCCGTCCACCTGACGTCGAAGGTCACCGCTCCGCCGCTCGCGCCTTTGGGTGACGAGTGCACGATCGCGTCGTTCGACAACCGCGTGTTCTGCCCGGCGATGGTGGCGAACGTGCCCACGCCGCTCGAGCTCAGGAAGAGCCCGCCGACGCTCCCGCTGCCAGCAATGCGCACCCGCACCGTGATGGTGTCGCCCGGGTTGAACGTCGCCGGCATCAAGGTGATGGTCGTCTGCTGCGAGCCGCTCCCGTGGCAGCCGACGCAGCTGGTGGTCTCGATGCCGCCCGCGCGCGCGAACGCGCACGAAGCAAGCAACACGGCTGACGCCACCACGACACGCATCGCTCAGCCGTTCTGCATCGACACCGTGTACGAGGTACACGTCGGCCCGCCGGTCGCGCGGTAGATCTTCAAATAGAACATCGCGCCGTCTTCACGACCCAGTGAGCCGTCGTGCCGGTAGCTGCGAATGCCGCAGGTCTTGTTGCTGTCGGGGTAGCACTCGTTGACGCTGGTGCCCGTGTCGTAGCGGCTGACGCACATCGTGATGTTTGGATCAGCCGAGGTCATCGAGATGCGCACGTCGTAGTCGTCGCTGAAGATCTGCGAGTCGTCCTGTGCGTAGAAGATGATGTAGTCCTCGTCGGTCGCCGTCGCGATGAGGCCGGTGTGGTTCGCCGAGCTGCCGTTGTCGCGCAGCGTGCCCTTGTTGACGCCCATCGAGCAGAAGCCGCCCGGGTCGGTTCCGATCTCGCGGCACTCGCAGCCGTTCGAGGCCTGCATGTCGGTGTCGTAGTAGCCGGTGTTGCACATGCCGATGGTGCACGCTCCGTTGCTGCAGCTCGGCGTGCCGTTGATGATCGGGCAGCTCATCGCGCACGTACCGACCGTCGAGGTCAGCGGCACTTCGATGAACGGATCCATCGGGTCATCGGTCTCGATGGAAACCGACCCGGTGAGCGTCGCCATGGTCGCCGAGCGGAACTCGACGTCGAAGGCCACGCGCTCGTTGCGATCGATCTGCGTGGGGATCGCCGGGAGATTCTTGAACGCGAAGAGGTTCGACGAGCCGCCGACGAAGGT
>JAEUJS010000450.1 GCA_016792935.1 Archangium sp.
CAGTCCTCGTCGTCCTGATCGATCGGCCGGCGCTTCTTGCGCGGGTTCTCTTCTTCTTCGTCGTCGTCGAGCTGACGCTTCTTCTTCAGCTTCGCCTTCGGACGCTCGTCTTCGTCGTCGCGGTTGCCGTCTTCGTCGTCGTCGGTGTCGTCGTCGTCTTCACCGCCACGCCGCTTCTTCTTGCGGGCCTCTTCCTTCGCGCGCTCCGCTTCTTCCTCTTCTTCTTCGGCGGTCAGCTCGCGCTGCGGCGACTGCACCGAGAGCGTGAAGCCCGGGAAGATCGCCCAGCCGAAGCCGCCGGTCGCCGCGACGGTGGTCGAGTCGGGCGGGTTGTTGATGGTGCGGCTCTGCGCGATGCCAGGGTACACGCCGAACGCGACCTCGGGGCGCAGGTGCACCCAGCCCAGCGCGATGTCGAAGCCCACGCTGACCGCGATCTGATGGCCGGTGGTGGAGTTGATGGTGGACGAGCTCTCGCTGGTGCTGCCGACTGCCCCGAGCTGCGCGGCGTTGAAGTTGCGGTTGAAGATGAAGTCGTAACCAGCGCCCGCGAAGAACGCGGCCGTCTTGTTGAACTTCGCCGACACGAGGAGCTTCAAGCCGCCGAGGAACGTGAAGCTGGTGTTCGAGGTCGGTCCACCTTCGCGCTGCACGCCGTCGGCGCCCGACACCAGATTGACCGAGCCGGTGGAGCCGTAGCCGAACGCCACCTGCGGCATGAGCGCGAAGTGCGCCACCTTCGACTTGTTCACCGTGAACTTCACGCCCGGCTGCAGGCCCGCGGAGGATGCGTGGACGTTGAGGCCGACGTGGTCGTTGAAGCCGTACTGCAGGTTCGCTTCGAACGCCGGCAACGAGAAGCCGCTCGAGCGCTGCGCCGTGGTGATCGGATCGCCGATCGCATCCTGTCCGACGAAGCCCGGGTTGGTCTGCGAGCCGTACAACACGCCGGTGAAGACGCCGACGTCGGTCGCTCCACGGCCCACGGGAGCCGCCATCTGACCGGTGATCATCGAGCGCGGAACGATGCATCCACTCGCGAGCAGCGCGAAAGCGCACGCCAAAATTCGCATGCGCGGCATGCTACAAGCTCGCGCGCCAATGACACGGAGAACTGGTTCGCCACCCGACGGCGTCGCCCCAGGGGGCTTTGCCGGCTCCCCGCTCAATCCAGTCGCAGCGACTGATGAGCAACGCCTCGAAGCGAGTCTCCGGCCTCCGACCTTCGATGAATACGTCGGGCAGAAGGCGGCCGTCGAGAAGCTGAAGGTCTACGTGAAGGCCGCGAAGGCGCGCGGTGAGTCACTCGATCACTGTCTCTTCAGTGGACCGCCGGGGCTCGGCAAGACCTCGCTCGCGCACATCATCGCAACCGAGCTCGGCGCGAATCTGCACGTCACGTCCGGCCCCGCGCTCGAGAAGAAGGGCGATCTCGCCGGCTTCCTCACCAACCTGAACCCGCGCGATGTGTTGTTCATCGACGAGATCCATCGGCTCTCTGCCGCGATCGAGGAATACCTCTATCCAGCGATGGAAGACTTCCGGCTCGACATCACCATCGACTCCGGCCCAGCCGCGCGCGCGATGAAGATCGATCTGCCTCCGTTCACGTTGATCGGAGCGACGACGCGCACGGGCTTGCTGACGTCTCCGCTGCGCGATCGTTTTCAGATTCAGGAGCGGCTCGAGTTCTACACGCCGCCCGAGCTGCAGAAGATCCTCGTGCGGTCAGCGAAGATCCTCGGCGTGAAGTTGGAAAAAGAAGGCGCCGAAGAGATCTCCTCGCGTGCTCGCGGGACTCCCCGCATCGCCAATCGGTTGCTGCGGCGGCTGCGCGACTTCGCCGAGGTCGAAGGGCAGGGCGTCGTGACGCGCGCGCTCGCCGATGGAGCATTGAAGCGGCTCGACATCGACGCCAGCGGTCTCGATCGCATGGACCACCGGATTCTGAAGACGGTGATCGAAAAGTTCGGAGGCGGTCCGGTCGGCGTCGAGACGATCGCCGCGGCCGTCGGTGAAGAGCGCGACACGATCGAAGACGTCTACGAGCCGTACCTGCTCCAGGAAGGCTTCATCCACCGCACGCCGCGCGGTCGCGTCGCGACTGCACACGCGTACGAGTACTTCGGCAAAGTCGCTCCAAAACGCGATTCGCAGGGCGACTTGTTCTGACCGGTTTCCGCTTTCTTTGGTCAAACCGCGACACCTGTGCCGCAGCCGCTAACCTGTGAAAAACGCGTCACATCTGCCCTAGACGCGAAAATTTGAAGTGGAGCATGGCTGCACCACGCAATGATTCCGCGAGGTTTTTCCTTCCGAACTGAGCATTTCGTGGCATATGCGTTGCTCAACGCGCCGCATCACATTGCCGGTATTCCCGGCACTTCAGTCAGGGAGGGCGCGACACGTCATGGCCGGCGACTCGTTCGAGCAGCGAACACTCAAGAGAGCGGTGGTGGTGGAAGGTGTTGGTCTCCACAGCGGCTCGAAGGTGAAGCTCTGCCTCTGCCCTGCGCCCGCCAATCACGGTCTCGTCTTCGTTCGCACTGATCTGCCGGGTCGTCCGCAGATCCCCGTTCGCTCTGATCTCGTCACGGACACGTCGCTCGCCACCACGCTGGGCATCGGCCCGGCGAAGGTCGCCACCGTCGAGCACCTCCTCGCAGCGCTGTCGGGCCTCGGCATCGACAACCTGACGATGGAGATCGACGGCCCCGAGATCCCCATCATGGATGGCAGCGCCGCTCCGTTCGCGCAGCGCATCTCGGAAGCCGGCATTCGCCTGCAGGGCGAGCCCAAGCGCTTCCTGGTCATCAAGAAGACGGTCAGCGTCACCGATGGAGACAAGGTCGCCACTTTCTCTCCCGCTCGCCGTTTCAAGATCGCCTGCACCATCGACTTCAAGCACCCGCTGATCAGCGATCAGACGTTCACGCTCGAGTTCAGCGATCACTCGTTCATTCGCGAAGTGGCGCGCGCGCGCACGTTCGGCTTCCTGCGCGACGTCGACAAGCTGCGTGCGATGGGCCTGGCCCGCGGCGGTTCGCTCGACAACGCGGTGGTGGTCGACGACTTCTCGATCCTGAACCCCGAGGGGCTGCGCTTCCCCGACGAGTTCGTGCGTCACAAGCTGCTCGACGCGCTCGGTGACGTGGCGCTGCTCGGCCGCCCGGTGATCGGCGCTTTGACCGTCTACAAGACCGGCCACGCGCTCAATCAGAAGCTGGTCGCCAAGGTGTTGTCGGATCCCTCGAACTACGAGGTCGTTCCGGCGCGCTCGCACGACATGGTTTCTCACCAGCTCGAGCTTGATGATCTGGCTCCGGTGCTGGCACCGTCTGCTGCGTGATTCGCGGCGCGGTCCTTTTCAGCCTCCTCCTCACGGGTTGCCTCCTCCTCACGGGTTGCCTCCTCCTCACGGGTTGTACGTGTCGCGCTCCGGAGCTGCAGAGCGTGAAGGGGCTGATCCTCGTCAACCCCGAGCAGGTCGACTTCGGCCGCGTGGTGCTCGGCGGAGCGACAGCCTCGACCATCACGCTCACCAACATCGGCAAGGTGCCGCTCGAAGGGGAATGGGCGTTGACCGGCGCAGGCTTTCGCATCGCCGATGGCTTCCCCGCGCGAGCTGAGGTCGGAGAGACGGCGTTCATCGTCACCTGCGCTCCCGATCACGCCGGCATCTTCGATGGAGCCATCACCATCTCGTTCACCGGCTTCGCCCCGTTGGTGATCCCGTTGGCGTGTGAGGCGGTGCCTGCACCCGAGTGCACCCCGAGCGCGCCGTGCCACGAGTCAGCGTGGGACGTGGCGGCCAATCGCTGCGTCGAGACGGAGATCGACGACGGCCGCTCGTGCACCGTGAACGACGTGTGCCTCGTAAATCCTACGTGTCATCGCGGGCGCTGCGAGGGCACGGTGCGCGACTGCGACGATCAGGATCCGTGCACGCGCGACACCTGCGATCCCACGCGCGGCTGCGAACACCCAGGCCAGGTCACGTGCCCCAACGCGGGGCCCTGTCGTGTCGGCGTGTGCACGCCCGGAGTGGGATGCGGGCTCGCCGATGCGGTCGATGGCATTCCGTGCGGCCAGCGGCGCAGCTGCGTCGAAGCCGAGGTCTGCATCGCGGGCGTGTGCGAGACGCGGGTGCCGCCCAACGGGTTCAAGTGCGCGCTCGGCGGTCCGTGTGGCGGCGATGGCGTGTGTCTCAACCAGGTGTGCTCGTTCACGCCTGCGACTCCGGTCGAGCCGATCTGGTCGCTCGGTGATCAGCTGCCGGACGGCGGGTTCCCCAACGAGATGTGGAGCGATCTGATCGCCGACCGCGACGGCCGCCTGCACCTCTCGAGCTACTTCATGTCTCCGCCGCGGCTCGACGCGCGGAACATCTCTCCGGTCACGCTCAGCCAGCTCGCGCGCCGATGTGTGACGTGGCTGGGCTGGCTGGTGTGCGGCGATCTGCCGGGCCTGGCGAGCTCACCGGTCAGCGCCATCGATCAGATCAGCGGCACCATCGTGTGGAGCTTCACCGGCGCGCTGCAACAGATCGCCGAGTTCCAGGGCCCGCGCGTGGAGTTCTTCACCGCGCGCCTCGCCGTGCTCAACGAACAGGAGCTGCTGGTCCTCTACGAGTCGCGCACCATGACGGAGGAAGGCCGCGATCCACGGTGCCGCGTGTTCGCGATGATCGTCCTCGATCGCGCGGGGCAGGCGGTGCGCAGTCGCTTCATCAGCGATCCCATCTTCGGAGGCACCTGCAACCACCAGCACAGCTACGGGGTTGCCGTCGACGCGCAGTCGAACATCTACCTGGGCTTCTCTCCGAGCAGCACCGACAACCCCGCGACCACCATGGTCGGCACCACGATCTTCAGCTTCAGCTCGACGCTGCAGTCGCGTTGGCGTGTGCACGACCCCAACCTGCTCGGCGGAGAGCTCGCCGTGGCCGACGGGCTCTTGTTTCAGGAGAACTCCATGGACGCGCGGCTCACCTCGACCGGCGTCTCCGTCGCCACCCTGGGCACGCGCTTCGGCGGAGGCGTGATCGGTGACGGCGTCGCGGTGCAGGCCGATCTGCCCTCGCGCAGCATCGCCGCGGTCACCACGGGCGGCACCCACACCGTCGCCTGGAACTACACCCTGCGCGGCTCTCCGGAGCGGCAGCCACTGGTGACCGCGAAGTGGGGCTCTCCCTGGGGCCCGCGGGAGGTCGCGCTGGCGTTCACCAACGATCAAGGTCAGGTCTTGTTGGAAGCGATCGAGCTGCAGACCGGCGCAACGGCCTTCGAGTGCCCGATCGCCGTCAGTGAGACGCCGATCGCAGCAGCGGTGACCGCCAACGGTGTGGGCCTGATGTTCGGCGTGACGCCCGCCGCCGATGCCTGCCCGAACTGCGACCCCCGCTACGCGCGCACGAAGAATCGGTTCTCGTTCATCCCCGTGCAGCAGCTCTCGCCCAGCGACGCACCCTGGTCGGCGACGTGGGGAAACGAAGGCCACACCCACCACGAAGGACGTTGACGTCTCAGGACACCGATGAACGCTGAGCGCCGCGCGCGCTCGGTGTAACTTCCCGTTTCACGTATCACCACCCAACGCCGTCGCCCCAGGGGGCTTTGTTGGCCGAGCTGGAGTTCAAGATCGAAGCACCCGACCGCGGACGCATCGTCGCGTTCCCGTCGCGCTCGTTCATCATCGGCTCGGGCGACGACTGCGCGCTGATCTTCAAGAGCGAGCTCGTCGCGCCGCACCACGCCGAGGTGATGAAGGATCAGCGCGGCCAGTGGTGGGTGCGCGATCTCGTCGGCTCGGGCGCGGTGGCGGTGAACAACACGCCCATCATCGACGAGCGCCTCGCCATCGGAGACAAGCTGCGCATCGGCGACGTGGTGATGGTGATTCAAGACACCGGCGTCAACGCGCACGCCCGCACGCGCTCGGGAGATGCGATTCCGGCCGTGGCGCGCTCGCCCGTTGCCTCGCCCACACCCACCGGAGGTCCCGCCATCACGCCTTCGGGAGTGCCGACGCCTTCCGCGGTGGGCGGCCCACCTCCGGCGCAGGAAGTGCCCGCGTTCGGCCCGGGGACGGTGATCGACTCGCGCTACCGCATCATCTCGAAGCTCGCCGAAGGCGGCATGGGCGAGGTGTACCGCGCAGAGCACGTCGAGCTCGGCAAGCAGCTCGCGATCAAAGTGATGTTGCCGGAGCTGTCGACCGATCAGGAATTCGTCGGTCGCTTCAAGCGCGAGGCGATCGCGTCGTCGCGCATCGGCCACCCGAACATCATCGACATCTCCGACTTCGGCCGCACCCACGACGGGCGTTTCTATTTCGTCATGGAGTTCGTCGAGGGCAAGACGCTCATCAAGTACCGCAAGGAAGGCCCCTTCCGGTTCGAGCGCGTGGTGCACGTCGGCCTGCAGATCGGTCGCGCGCTCGCCGCCGCGCACGCGGTGAACATCATTCATCGCGATCTGAAGCCCGAGAACATCATGCTGGTGCAGCGACCCGGCCAGCCCGACTTCGTGAAGGTGCTCGACTTCGGCATCGCCAAGGTGCTCGGCGCCGGCGCGTCAGGCGCGTTCACCGCCATCGGCTCGGTCGTCGGCACGCCGCAGTACATGGCGCCGGAGCAGGCGAGCGCCGGCAAAGTCGACACGCGGTCCGACATCTATTCGATGGGCCTCATCCTCCATGAGCTGGTGCGCGGCCGCCCGACGTTCACTGGAGATTCGGCCGTCGAGTTGATGTCGCGTCAGCTCGACACGTTGCCGCCCGCGCTCAAGTCGCCGTGGGGCACGGTGCCGCCCGCGCTCGATCGCCTGATCATGCAGATGCTGGCGAAGGACCCGGATCAGCGCCTGGCGTCGATGGAAGCGGTGGTGAACGCGCTCGAGGCCGTGCAGTCGACGCCGACGCCGACGCGCACCGAGCCCGTCACCGCGGTCGATCTCGTGCCTGCGGTGCCGGCCGCTCCGCCAGCGGTCTCGCCGCGGCTCATTCAGCTCACCGAGTCGAAAGAGGCGCCGGCCGCGCAGCAGCTTCCGAAGAAGCCCGGCGGCGAGACGCGCCTCGAGATCCTGACGCCCGACGAGATGCCGGCATTGCCTCCGACGGGTGTGTTGGCGGCCACCATTCCACCGCCAGTC
>JAEUJS010000451.1 GCA_016792935.1 Archangium sp.
GCGAAGGGCTGGCGCTCGCACGCCGCCGCAGCGATCGCGACTCGGAGATCGATTGGCACGAGCGTGTGCTCGCGCAGCTCACCGGCACCGAGCAGGCCGTGGCGTTCGTGCAGCTCGCGCGGCTGCACCTCGGGCTCCCGGCCGAGCAGGGTGGAGACGTCGCCAGCTCGCCGATGTTGGCTCCGGATCAGGCCGAGGCGGCGTTGCAGCGCGCGTTGGCGCTCGCTCCGGGGCTCGCTGAGGCCGAGTCGATGCTGCTGTCTCTCTACGAGCGGCAAGATCGTCTGGGAGACGTCGCCGGCTACTACGAGGCCGCGTCGGCTCGCTCGAAGGATCCCGCGACGAAGGCGGGCCTGCTGCTCAAGGCCGCGCAGCTCTACAAAGAACGCGCGTCGCGTCCGCACGAAGCAGCAGCAGCCTTGCTCGCAGCGCGCGCGGCGAATCCGGATGACCTCGAGCTCACCGCGAAGGTGGCCGACCTGTTGATCGAGCTGGGCCGTCGTCAGGACGCGGCTGACTTCGACGGCATCCTCCTCGCGCAGAACCCGTTCCACCGCTCGTTCGAGCGTCACGTGGAATGGCTGCGCGCGGCCGAAGACGATCTCGATCTCGCCGCGGTGCTCTCGCGCCGCGCGGAACAGTCGAAGGGTGACGAGGCCGGCAAGCTGTGGCTCGACGCGGCCGCGGCGTTCCGTCGCGCGGGCGCCGATGAGCGCGCGCAGTTGTGCGAGACGCAGGCCTTCGAGGTCGCCCCGTCGAACGCGGCGGCGTTCCAGTCGTTGCTCGAGCGCGCATCGGGAGATCCGCGGCGTCAGGCCGAATTGTTGTTGCTGCGCGCGACGGCCGTGCCTGCCGAGTCGTCGTCGCTCTTGAAGCGCCGCGCGGAAGTGCTCACCACGGCCGGCGAAGCGCTGATGGCCGCGGTCGCGTGGGACGAATACCTCGCGCAGATTCCCGACGATCTCACCGCGCTCGAAGCACGCGCCACGCTCGCCGCCGATGCGGGTGGAGCGAAGGCCTCGCAACCGTTCGATCGCCGTTTGATTCAGCTCGGCGGCGACACCCTGCCGCCTGCGCTGCGTTTGACGGTGTGGACGCGCCTGGGTCGCGCGGCCGTCGAGTCGCAGGCGTGGCGCGATGCCGTCGATGCCTTCGAAGCAGCGTGGGCGCTGGAGCCCGAGACGCAGCGCGGGCGTGAAGCGCTCTCGATGTTGAACGAGGCGTTCTCGCGCCTTGGTGATGCGCAGGGTCAATACCGCACGTTGATGCGGCTGGCGGTGAGTTCCAGCGGCGAAGAGGCCGAGGCGCTGCACCGTCGCGCGTTGTCGCTCATCGACGATCCCGCGAAGGCGCTCGGCGCTCTGGAATGGCTGCTCCTCCGTCACCCCGGCGAGCAGGCGCTCTACGAGAAGGGGCAGCGCGCGTACCGTTCGCTCGGTCGCATCGGAGAGCTCGCGCAGCTGCACGAGAAGTACGCCACGGCGACGGGTGGCAACGCGGGCGCGAAGGCGTTGCTCGCGGCGGCCGACCTCTTCGACACCGAGCTGCAGGAAGGCCAGCGCGCGTTCGATCTCCGTCAGCAGGCGTACGACGCGGACCCCAGCGATCTCGAAGCAGCCGAAGCGGTGCTCGCCGAAGCGCGTCGTCGCAACGCGGTCTCGGCTGGTGGCGGGGCGGCTCCGAAGGGTCACGAGCTCTACGAGCTGATGCTGGTGCGGATGTCGGCGCTCACGCACGACGATCAGCGCGCCGCGGAACTCAAGCTCGAGCTCGCCACGTCGCTCGAGACGCGCGGCAAGTTCGAAGACGCGCGCACGCCGCTGGAGAGCATTCGCCGTCAGGGTCCAGGTGCTCCGGGTTACGCGCAGGCGCTCGCCGCGTTGGAGCGTGTCGCCGTCGCGCTCAACGACTCCGCCGCGCTCGCCGACGTGCAGGTCGCTTCGGCCGAGCTGATGGGCGCGCAGGAACGTGCGGCCCGTCTCCTCGAGGCCGCGAAGTCGTTCCGCGATGCGAACCAGCTCGACCGCGCGATGCAGCTCACGCGTGAGTCGCTGGCCGCGCGTTCGTCGCGCGCGGGCTTCACGCTGCTGGTCGATCTCGCTCGCGCCTCGGGTCGTAACGACGAGCTCGCTCGCGCGCTCACGCAGCTCGCCGAGCAGAGCGACGGTGTCGAGCGCGCCGCGATGTTGTTGCAGGCGCTCGAAGCCTGGAAGGCCGCTGGAGAGAACGCTGCCGCGCGTGACGTGCTCGAGCGCGTGTTGCGCGAACTCCCTGGTGTCGTCGCTCCGGCCGATGCGGGCCGCCGTTTCCTCGAACTCGGTGCGCCGGCGCGCGCGGTCGAAGTGGCGTTCGCTCCGGCGATGCGCGCGGGCCGTCACGCCGAGGCGCTCGCGCTGGCCGATGCCGCGCAAGATGCAGCGAAGCAGCGCGAGGCGTTGTTGCCGCTCGCGGTCGCGGAGCCGAAGTCACCGCACGGTGAACGCTTCCTCTCCACGCTGCGCGCGGCGGGAGACTTCGAAGGTCTGACGCGTTTCGCGGCGACCATCGCTTCAGCCAACGCTGAGCTCGCGACGCAGCTGCGCCTCGATCTGGTGGTGGACTTCAAGCAGTTCGCGCTCATCGAGGTGTTGATCGCGAACGGCGCCGGCACTGCGTTGGCTGAGCGCGCGATCAAATCAGCCGACGGGTCGGCTGGGGCAGTGGCCTCGGGTCAGCCCGACGTGCTCGTGGCGCTGATTCCTTCCGCTGGTGCGCTCGATCCCTGGACGCGTGAGGCGTTCTACGAAGCGGTCGTCGAGCGAGTGCCGTCGCGGCGCGCGTCGATGTTGCGTGAGCTCGCCACGCTCCGCATCGAAGAGAAGAGTTTCCCGCAGGCGGTGGAAACGCTCGGCACGCTCGCCACGCTCGAGCAGAACCCGCTGGCGCGTGCGGCGCTGCACATCGAGCGCGGTGAGCTGTTGCTGCGCCAGGTCGGAGATCGCGACGCCGCCCGCGTGGCCTTCGAGCGCGCATTGGTCGACGACGCGCGGCAGCTGGTCGCGGTGCGTGAGCTGGTCGAGCTCTACAAGGACCAGGACGCCGAGCGCTTCGTGACGATGGTCGAGCTGCTGTCACAACTCGCTGGCCCGGAAGCCATCGTGACCTGGCGGCAGCCGCTCGCAGATGCCTACGAAGGCCTGGGACGCACCCGCGAGGCGTACACGCTGCTCGGTCAGCTCGAGGAGACGCCGGCCTTCATCTCGCGCCGTGTCGCGCTCGCCCGCAAGTTGGGCCTCGAAGGAGAAGCGTTCGCGCTCGCCGAGAAGATCGCCACCACGCGCGCCGACTTCGAAGCGGTGCTCGAGGGCTACTTGAAGTCCGAGCTCGTTCCGTTCGCCACGCGCCTGGGCGCGAAGTTGATGGGCGAGGCGCCGCTGCCCGACGCGTTGCTGCGCTTGTTGGCCGAGCGGCTGGCGACCACCAGGCAAGGCGCGGAGCTCGCGGTCACGGCGTGGCTCGAGCTGCTCCCGCGCGCGGTCGCCGACGTCGATGGGTGGACGCTGTTCGCCGAGGCGCTTCGCAACGCGGACCGTGAGAGCGACGCGACGATGGCTGATGGCTTCGGCGCCGCGCTGTCGTCCACGGCGGGCTCTGCGTCGAGCGTTCCGTCGGCGGAGCTCGAGTGGTCGCCGACGTCGCACGCGGTGCCTGCCTCCGCCAGGCCCATCGCGCCCGACACCATGCCACGCCTGTCGGCGGTGCTCGAAGAGGCGCTCAACGGCCTCGGAGCGATGCGCGTCGCCGCGATGCTCGACGTACGCGGTGGCGTGGAAGCGTGGCTCGCGGGTTCGAAGCTGGTCATCGGCGCCGGAGCGCTGTCGGTGTTCGGTCAGGCCGAGCTCACCGCGTTGCTCGCGCTGGCGTTGTCGCTGGGCGAGTCCGGTGCGCAGCTGCGCGGCGTCGGCCAGCCCGAGGGTTGGAAGCGCGCGGCGGTGAAGGCGTTCGAGGCGTACCCTGCGTCGCTGGCGTTCCTGCGCGTGCTGGCGCAGCTCGACGATTCAGTGCGCGGAACGGATCCCGCGAAGGTCGATGTCGGCGCGGTGCTCAAGCAGAGCGAGGCCTTCCGTGCGGTGGCCCTGGCGGCCGTCGAGCAGATTCGCGGCGAGGGCATCGTTTCGGCGGAGTAGGGTTGAGGCGTGTCTCGCCGGCTGCCGCTGAGTCTGCTCCTCGTGCTCGCTGCGTGTCCGCGTCCGTCTCCTCCGGGAGATCAGTCGATGGGCTCGTGGTCGGTGACGGCGCCGTTCC
>JAEUJS010000499.1 GCA_016792935.1 Archangium sp.
GTGGACAAGCCGTGCGCCCAATCTGCGCTCGGGAGCACAGCAGCCAGATGAGCGGCCGCAGCGCGCGCGATCGGCCCGTCCATCAGCGTCGTCACGTAGCTCTGCATGCCCGAGTCGTGCGCCTGCTGCGCGAGTTCCAAAGAGCGAACCAGTCCGCCGAGCGCGGCGGGCTTGAGCACGATCACGTCGGCGGCCGCGCGCGGGTCTTTTTCCAGCAATCGAGGCAGCACACCCGACAGCAGCATCGTCTCGTCAGCCGCGATGCGACACGGAGCGAGATGCCGCAGCCGCCGCAAGCCCTCGACGTCGTTCGCGCCAACCGGCTGCTCACACACTTCGAGTCCCAACGCTTCGAGTCCGCGCAGGGCTGAGCGCGCCGTGGCTTCGCTCCACCCGCCATTGGCGTCGATGCGAATGCGCACGTTCGGACCGACCGCACGACGCACCGCGAGCAGGCGCTGGGCCTCCGTTCCGAGGGGCCGCGCGGCCACCTTGGTCTTCACGACGCGGAAGCCTTCCTTCGCCGCCTTCTCCGCCGACTTCGCGAGACCCGCCGCGTCATCACCCTCGATCAGCGCGTTCACCACGAAGTGCGATCGATGAACGGGCCCGAGCAGCGTCGCCACCAACACGCCGCGCTTCAACGCGAGGTGCTCGAGCAGCGCGCACTCGACCGCGTGCCGCGCCGCCGGAGTCTTCTCGAGCCCCACGATCGCCGCGGCCACGTCTTCGACCGAATCGGGCGGCTTCACGATGTCGAGCTTCTGCATCGCGGCGGCCGCCGCCTCGGGCGTCTCGGTGCCGAATGACGCCATCGGCATCGCATCGCCGCGCCCGGTGATCCCCTCAGCGCGATACAGCACGCGGAAACCGACGCGCTCATCCATCGGACCGCGCGCGGTCTGAATCGGCTTCTTCAGCCGCAACGTGAACGGAGTGAGCTCCAGGGCGCTCATTGCGCCAGCCCTATCGCGAAGAGGATCCCGAACACCATCTGCAGCTTCGCGGTCGCGGCGAGGGCCTCGTTGAGGACCGCTCCGGTCTTCGTGAAGACGATCTTCAGCGGAGTGATGGCGAGCGGCGCTGCGAGCCAGCTGAGCATCACCCACGCGCTCGTCTGGCCCGTCAGCACCAGCGCCAACGGCACCAGCGCGCTGACGGCGAGGCAGAACGCATACTCCAGCTTTCCGAAGCGCTCGCCAAAGCGAACCACCAGTGTCTTCTTGCCGGCTGCTTCGTCGGTCTTTCGATCGCGCGTGTTGTTCACCGCGAGCAGCGCACAGCCGAGGAGGCCCACCGGAATCGCACAGATGAACCCGAGCGGAATCACTTCGCCGGCTTGCACGAAGTACGTGCCGTTCACCGCGACGAAGCCGAAGAAGACGAGCACGAAGACGTCACCCAGTCCGTTGTACGCAAGGGGAAACGGACCACCGGTGTACGCGTAGCCCGCGAGCAACGACGTGATGCCGATCACCATCAACGGCCAGCCGCTCACCGTGACGAGGTAGAGGCCGACGGAAAACGCGAGCGCGAAGCAAACCATCGCTCCGGTGAAGACCGCTTTGGGGGTGAGCCAACCCTGCTGCGTTGCGCGCGGAGGGCCGAGGCGAGCGGTGGTGTCGGCTCCGCGTTTGAAGTCGAAGTAGTCGTTCACCAGGTTCGTGCCGATCTGGATGAAGAGCGCTCCGATGAGCGATGCGAGTGCGGGGAGCAGCTTGAACGCGCCGCTGTGGAAGGCGAGCGCGCTTCCGACTGCGACCGGGACGACTCCGGCGACGAGCGTCCTGGGGCGTGTTGCGAGGGCCCATGCCGCGAGGGCTGATGGCGGCGCGACGGCTGTGCTCATCGCGGACCTCGGAGAACTGCGGGACTTCCCCTCACCCTGACCCTCTCCCGCAGGGGCGGGAGAGGGGATCTGCCTTCTGTTTCTTCTCTCCCGATCACGGCGCGAGCTCCTGCGGGTCGGTGCGCCACGCGGGCGCGAGGAAGGACTTCAGTTCGGCCGCGTACGCCTCGGGGCATTCGAGGTGCGGCGCGTGACCGATTCCGCGGAACGCGACACGCCACGCGAGCGGGAGATCGATCACCATCTTCCGCGCGAGCCGCGTGTACTTCTCGTCCGCCGCTCCGGTGATGAGCAGTGTCGGCACGCGCAGGCTCTGCAGCCCCGGCCAGAGATCGGGCTGCGCGCCCTGCCCCATCACCTCGAGCGCGTTGGCGAGGCCCTCGGCGGTGTGATTCACGCGGCGCGTGCGCAGCGACTCCTGCATCTGCGGAGAAAGCGTTCGCAATCCGGCGAAGAGCGGAAGTTGTTCCCAGTGCGCGACGAAGGCTTCGACCCCGCGCGTGGTGATCAACTCGGCGAGCGCTGCATCCGCGCGACGGCGCAGCAAGCGATCGTGACGGCGACGGAAACCCGCTCCGCCCGACTCGAGGATCAGGCGATCGACTCGCTCGGGAAATTTCTGCGCGACGGCGAGCGCGATCCGCGCGCCTTGCGAGTAGCCGACCACCACCCAAGGCGCTCCGCTCAGCAACGCGCCCACGTCGTCGATCACCGAATCCCAGTCGCGCGCCGGCGGCGTGCTCGCGTGACCTGGCAACTGAACGCAGGTCGCGGTGACAGCCTCACCGAGCAACGGCTCGAGGTGATCGAAGCCGCGCGCTGAGCCAGCGAACCCATGAATGAAGAGTGCGCGAACCGGCCCTCGTCCCCAGGTGAGCGTCTCGAGCGTCATGGCACGGCCTCCACCAGCTTCGCGAAGAGCGCACGATGCGCCTCCACGTTCTCTTTCCGATCGGTCTTCACTTCGATCAAATGCAGACCACCACGCAGCGATTCGGTCACCGCGGCCGAGAAGTCGGAAAGCGACGCCGGACGGTGGAAATGCGCGCCCGAGAGGTTGGCCACCCCGGCGAGATCGACTCCGTGCGGAGTGCCGAAGAGCGCCTCGAAGTGCGGCGACCGATCAGCGATGGGGAGGAAGTGGAAGATGCCGCCGCCGTCGTTGTTCACCACCACCACCGTCAGCGAGAGCGAGTGCCGACGCGCGATCAGCCAGCCCGTGAGATCATGCAGCAGCGCCACGTCGCCGATCAGCAGCGCGGTCGGGCCGGTCGTGGTCGCGCTGACGCCGAGCGCGGTCGAGATCACTCCGTCGATGCCGTTGACGCCGCGATTCGCGAAGACGCGCAGCTTGCGATCGCTCTGCGCAAACGCGTCCACGTCGCGAATCGGCATCGAGCTCGAGAGGAAGAGCGACGCCTTCTCGGGCAACGCCTTCACCAACGCGTTGGCGATCGCCGGTTCGTTGAGCGTCTCGAACTTCATCGCGCGCAGCACGGCGCGTTGGGCGTCGAGCCACTTCGAGCGATAGGCGTTCCGCTTCACGAGCAGCGCTTCGTTCGGCGTCCCGACTTCCGGGAGCGCACGCATCGACCACTTCGCACGGTGGTGCGGATCGAACGGCAGCCCACCTTCATGGACTTGCACGATGGTGGCTCCGCACTCGTCGAGCCATTGCTGCGGGCGCTTCGGAGTGAGTCCGCCGCCGAAACGAAGGACGAGATCCGGAGCAATTTCGCGCGCGAAGCGTTCGTTGCGCAGGAGCGCGTCGGCGCACGACACCGCGTCTGCGAATCCGAAGCGTGCGTTCGAGGCAGCTTCGGCGATCACGGCAAAGCCGAGGCGAGAGGCCAGTGCGTGCACGCGTGCGCCGTCGAGTTCGCCAGGACCGCAGACGATCAGCCCTCGCTCGGCGCGTGCGATGGCGTCGGCGATCTCCGAAGACTGCACACGCGCTTCGGTGTCTACGAACGTCGTGCAGTCGGGATCGAGAACGGGTCCGCGCTCTCCACTCGGCGGTGCGAGCGGCTCGCGGAACGGGACGTTGAGGTGTACGGCTCCGCGCGGATGCGCACGGGCTGTCGCGGTGAGTCGCGCGACCACCGAGGCGAGATGACGAAGCGCTTCTTCGTCTGGCGTCGGCAACGACTCGGCTCCACGCACGTAGTCGCCGAACAGGCCGCGCTGCTCGATGGTTTGGGGTGCGCCGAAGCCATGCAGCTCCCAGGGGCGATCGGCAGTGAGGATGATCAGCGGCGTGCCGCCTTCGCGGGCTTCCATCACGGCGGGCAGGAAATGCGCGCCGGCGGTGCCTGAGGTGCAGACGACTGCGACCGGCGTGCCGCTGCCCTTGGCGAGTCCGAGCGCGAAGAAGGCCGCGCTGCGCTCGTCGATCACTGACCAGATTTTGAGCGACGACTCGCGATCAGCGAACGCGAGGGCGAGTGGTGTCGAGCGGCTGCCGGGTGCGATCACGGCGTGCTTCAGGCCGCCGCGCACGAGTGCTCCGACGATGGTCGCCGCCCATCGCTGGTTGAGCGTGTGCGTCATGACGCGGCTCCGTCGATTGTGCAGACGAGCCCACGTTCGTCGCGGAGCGAGAGGGGGCGACCCCAAACCTGTTCCGCGACTTCGCGGCGATCCAGGCCAACCCGTGCGCGGACAGAGGGTGCGGCTCCCTCACCCCGAGCCCTCTCCCCGAGGGAGAGGGGGATGTCGCGCTCATCGCGGGTCATGATGACACCCCGAGGGCGTCGAGCAGGGCCGTCGCTTTTCGTTCGGTCTCGATCCACTCGCGCTCCGGCGTGCTGCCTTTCACCACGCCAGCGCCGACGTACACCGTCGCCTTGCTTCCGCGAAGCAGCGCCGAGCGCAATCCGACCGCGAGCGTCACCTTGCCAGGGCCGCGCGCACCGATCGCTCCGGTGTACCAGCCGCGATCGAAGCCCTCGTTCGCGCGCAGCCACGCCACCGCTTCCTTCTGCGGGTTTCCCGCCACCGCCGGCGTCGGATGCAGCGCACGCGCGAGATCGAGCGGATCGCAATCGCTCTTCAGGCGCCCGCTCAACTCCGTGTGCAGGTGATCGACGTTCGCGAGCTGCTTGATGCCCGGCGTCGACGGCGCGCTGAACTCGATCGAATACGAATCGACGACGCTCGAGATCCACGAGACGACTGCCTGGTGCTCGCGCCGTTCCTTGTCGTCGGACAGCAGCGCCTCGCCCTTCCCCGCAGCAGCCGTGCCCGCGAGCGCGTCGACGCGCCACACGCCGTCCGACGCGTCGAGCAACAACTCCGGAGAGGAGCCGAGAAAGACACCGTTCGGCTGACGGAACATGAACGTCCAACACTTCGGGTGACGTGCCTCGAGCGACTTGAGAACGGTTCGCTCGTCGATCACGCCGGGGAACTGCACTTCGATCGTTCTCGCGCAGACGACCTTCTCGAAGGTTCCGCGATCGATCTCTGCGAGGCCTGCGGTGATCAGCTTGTTCCACGCGTCCTGGCGAAGGTCGCGCTCCCTCACCCCAACCCCTCTCCCTGAGGGAGAGGGAGGCGTCTCCTTCACTTCGTTCAGTCGATTTCGAGCTGATTGCGCATCACTCGCGATCGCAGCGAGCCAACTCTCGCGGCCGTCCCACCACGCCACCACCTCGGGCACGAACCAGTCTTCCCGCCCATCGAACGTCCACCCGCCGAAGCACCACGCCGGCGCGGCACCGTCGATCCACTTCACGTCACCGACCGCCTGGCGCCCGATCGCCGCCACGTGAAGGCCGATTGATGGCTGCGACCAGTAGAACGAGAGCGGTTCCGGTCCCACGCGAAGCAACGCACCAAGTTTCGCGGGTTGCGCGATTCCGACGTACTGCGCTCTGGTCGGGTCGTTTCTCACGGCGCAGTTGTCTTCTAAAGCATGCCCGCTATAGATGCATCACCAAGTTCAAAACGGCTTGAACTGGTTGAACAGGAGCGCTTCTCATGGCGGGGTCGGAAGCAAAGAAGGTGCTGCGGAAAGACGGAGAACACACCGTCAAGGTCGCGCTCAGCCCGACGTTGACCATCGGTGACGGCTCGTTCGTGGTGATCGCCGGCCCGTGCGCGCTCGAGAACACCGATCAGGTCGAGAAGGCATCGAGCGCGGTGAAGAACGCCGGAGCGCACGTGCTCCGCGGCGGCGCGTTCAAGCCGCGCACGTCGCCCTACTCGTTCCAGGGCCTCGGAGAGGTCGGCCTCAAGCTCCTCGCCGAGCAGGGAAAGAAGCTCCGCGTCCCCGTGATCTCCGAGGTGATGGAGGTCAACCAGCTCGCGCTGATGCTCGACTACGTCGACGTGCTGCAGGTCGGCGCGCGCAACATGCACAACTTCTCGTTGCTGCGTGAAGTCGCGAAGGCCGGCCGACCGGTGGTGCTGAAGCGCGGCTTCGGCGCGACGCTCGAAGAGTGGTTGCTCGCCGCGGAATACCTCCTCGATGGCGGGACCGATCAAGTCATCCTCTGCGAGCGCGGCATTCGCAGCTTCGACAACACGTTGCGCAACACGCTCGATCTCGCCGGCATGGCCTGGGTGAAGGAGCGCTCGAAACTCCCGGTCATCGTCGATCCGTCGCACTCCACGGGAGTTCGCTCGCTCGTGATCCCCATGGCGCTCGCCGCGGCAGCCGCAGGCGCGGACGGGATCATGGTCGAGGTGCACCCCACTCCTGATCAGGCGCTGTGTGATGGCCCGCAGGCGCTGACGCCGGCGATGTTCGAGCAGCTGATGCAGGCGCTGCCGCCGCTCCTCTCGGCGACGGGCCGTTCGCTCGCACATCACACGTTGAGCGCAGTCAGTGGAGGTGCGCGATGAGCCGGCGAGCCCCATGGCACGCGGTCCGGAGGGCGAGCCGATGAGTGAACAAGTCCACCAGATGTTCACGCAGATCGCGCCGCGCTACGACGCGACCAACGACGTGCTCTCGATGGGCGTCCACCGCCTGTGGCGCCGCGTCGCCGTGAAGCGCTCGCTCGTCACGACCGGAGATTCGGTTCTCGACTGCGCCACCGGCACCGGAGATCTCGCGCTCGCCTTCAAGCGCGCCGTGGGTCCGACGGGAGAAGTGATCGGCACCGACTTCAACGCCGGGATGCTCTCGTTCGCTCCGAAGAAGGCGAAGGATGCGGGTCTCGACGTGAAGTTCGAGGTCGCCGACGCGATGAAGCTCCCGTACGAGGACAAGCGCTTCACCTGCGCGTCGATCAGCTTCGGCATTCGCAACGTCGACGATCCGAAGGTCTGCGTGGGAGAGCTCGCTCGCGTCGTGAAGTCCGGCGGTCGCGTCGTGGTGCTCGAGTTTGGTCAACCGAGCGGTCTGTTCGGCGCGTTCTTCCGCTTCTACGCGAAGAACTTCATGCCGCTGATTGGCCAGATGATCACCGGCTCGCGCGCGGCGTACGAATACCTCCCGCGCACCATGGCCGCCTTCCCCGCCGGAGATCGCTTCACCGCAATGATGATGGAGACCGGCCGCTACGCGAAGGCCGAGAAGTTCCCGCTCCTCGCGGGCCTCGCCTACGTCTACGTCGGCACGGTCAGCTGACCGCGGCAGCCAGCGAACGCTTCGCGACGTCGTACGAAAAACCCGCGCGCACCAGCACGCCGAGATCTTTCTGCCGGCGCTCGGGCCTGGTCCCCAGCTTCTTCTTTCGCACCAGCGTGCTCGCCGCCTCGAGCTCGTCCTCGACCGTGGAGCGCGTGGTCTCGGCGATCAACTCCGCGGGCACGCCCTTCACGCGCAGCTTCAAGCGAATGGCGCGCACGCTCTTGCCCTGACGACGCAGCGACGCGTGTTTGTTCTCGGCGAGGCGTCGATCGTCGACGTAGCCGGACTTCACCATCCGCTCGACGACGCGATCGATCATCGCGGCAGCGTCGGCTGGCGCTTCGATCTTCTTCAGGCGCGCATGACGCTTCACCCGGCGCGACAACACCTGCGTCAGTCCCTTGCGTGTGGCCGAGTAGCGCCGCAGGTAATGCAGCGCCACGTTCCCCAGAGACTGTTCACTGATTCGCCGCACGAGCGACGTCTTAGCCGACGGGTCCGACATGCGGCTCGGGAACGAGGGCCACCGAGGCGGAGCTCTTCAACAACAGCTCATGTGCGATCGATTCCACGACGCCTGCCACGCCCTGCTCGCGGTGGGTGGCGAGGACGATCAGATCGACCCCCTCACGCGCGGCCACCTCGACGATCTCGTCCGCCGAATCTCCGCACGCGATGGGCTGGAAACCGTCTCGCGCCAGCTCGCCGCCCGAATGCCACACCTCGTCGGTCACGTTCTCCAGCGCGCGCGGGCCGAGCTCGGCGATCCACGCGCGACCGCGATCGGCGGGATCGGGCCACGACGTGGAATTCACGACCACCAACACACACAGCGGCGCATCACCCGCGGTCCACGCGACGAACGGAGCCGCATCACGCACCACCAACATCGGCACCCGCACCGAGAACGCGAGCCGCTCGACCTTCGACGGCTGCCACGTGTGAACGACATGCGGAGAGCCCACCACCAACAACCGAGCCCGCACCTGTTCGCAGAGGTTGGCGATCGTCACGTCGAGCGCACCATGAAGAATCTGCGCGATGGCGTTGGTGTGATCCGCACGCAGCAGAAACTCGACGCCTCGCGCAGCACGTTGATCACGCTTGCCCCGCTCGACACTCGCCAGCACCAAACGGTGGTGCGACGAGCGCGCCAACGCTGACGCGGCCTTGAGTGGTTCCTCGTTCGGTGCTGCTGAAGCCGATGCGCACACGATGGTCATGACGGCCCTTTCTTGCTGGCGGCGCTGCCGGGCTGAAGCCCTTCACACCGAGCGGAATTTGTTTCCGTTCGGTAACGGTCTGACGTGCCCTGCTTGCTCGCGCGCGCGAAGAGGCACATGAAGTTCACGTGAGCCCAGAGCATCCATGGGTGAGCCCCGCCCTCTCTGCGCTGTTGCAACGAGCCGCCCGCGCAGCCGCCGCGGACGCGACGATTCTGATCTGTGGTGAGAGCGGCACGGGCAAAGAACTGGTCGCGCGCGCGCTGCATCGCGCGAGTGGACGTGCCCAGAGCCCCTTCGTGGCGGTGAACTGCGCCGCGGTCCCGGGCTCGCTGCTCGAGAGTGAGCTCTTTGGTCACGTGCGCGGCGCGTTCACCGGCGCGACGGATCACCACCCAGGCGTCTTCCTCGAGGCCGGTCACGGCACGGTGCTCCTCGACGAGGTCGGAGAGATGCCGCTCGAGCTCCAGCCCCGGCTCCTGCGCGCGCTGCAGGATCACCGCGTGCGTCCCATCGGCGGCACCGGCGATCGCCCCTTCGCCGCGCGGTTGATCGCCGCGACCAATTCCGATCTCGAGGTCGCGGTGCGTGAACATCGCTTCCGCGCCGATCTCTTCTACCGGCTCGACGTGGTGCGCCTCGAGGTGCCTCCGCTGCGTGAGCGACGTGACGAGATCCTCCCACTCGCGGAGCACTTCCTCTCGCGCGCGGCGCAGCGCTGTGGGCGCACGCTCACCCTGACCGACGGCGCGCGCGAAAGACTCACCGCGTGGCAATGGCCGGGCAACGTGCGCGAGCTCGAG
This sequence comes from Archangium sp., assembly GCA_016792935.1. GTDB lineage: Bacteria > Myxococcota > Myxococcia > Myxococcales > Myxococcaceae > Archangium_A. The sequence continues at coordinate 9,457 of JAEUJS010000499.1, forward strand.
AACTGCATGGAATGCGCGGCGCTCACCAGCGAGCGCGAGGAGGTCTGCGAAGAGCAGCTCCCGCGGCGCATTCGTGAAGCGCTGGACACCGAGGGCTCTGGCTCGCTGCGCCTCGACGAGCTCATGCGCCACCACGTGCAACGCACGCTGCGCGCGTTCGGAGGCAACAAGACCCGCGCCGCAGAAGCGCTGGGCGTCGATCGACGCACGTTGCACCGCATGCTCGCTCGCGACGCGCACGGCCGTCACTGAACGATTGCCCCAGCCGACTCGTCGGCTGATCTGATCGAGACCGAGCGGAGCGGCGTGCGGCCACTCTCCTCGGGGATGAACGCCACCGACATCAACGCGTCGGCGAGCACCTGATGCGAGATCGAGGTCATCTGCCCGAGCAGGCCGTGCTGCCGGTGCGTTCCCAGCACCAACAGATCGGCCTGCTCGGTGGAAGCCACGTCGATCAAGAGCCCGGCGATGTGATGGCGGCCGATCTCCAACTTCACGCGCCGCTTCACGTTGTCGGGCAACAGGACCAGCGCCGCTTCCGTCTCGTCGTAGAGGATCTTCGCGAGCTTCTCGCGCACGTCGTCATCGGCCACGCCCATGCCGCGCCGACGGGCCTCGTCTTCAGGGTGGAAGATGTGAACCGCGGTCAGATCGAGCGGGCCAAACTCCGACAGCTGCACGATCCAGTCGCGTGCGAGCGTCGAGCTCCACGAGTGATCGATGGCCAACAACACGCGCAGCGGCCCCTCACCCCGCGCCCAGGCATCGAAGGGCCGCTCACTGCGAACGACCAGGAGCGGCACCGGCACCCCGGCAGAGATGCGATCGAGCGGCGCGTCGAGGAAGAGCCGCTGCGCGTGACGCGAATCTCCCGCCACCAGGAGTCGGGCGTGCGCGGCGTGACAGAGCCGCGCCAGTGACTCGTCGAGCGAGCCGCGGAGCACTTCTGCGGACACGTCGATTCCCTCGAGGCGCAGCCGCCCCGCTTCGAGCTGCAGGTGCATGGCGACGTCGCTCTCCAGGCGGCCGTCGTCGAGCATCAACGCGGTGTTCGGCACCACGCTCGCGAGGAGCAGGTGGTCGTGCATCCTCCGCGCGAGTGATGCAGCAACGTGCACGGCAGCATCGGACGTCGGCGTGAAATGCGTGGCGCAGGCGATCGTCATGACGGTCTCCCTGGTGGGGTGGAACGACGCGCCACGAGAGTGCATCGCACGCGCCACTTCGCTTCCGAGCGAGCCGACGGTCGACGCGCGACAGAGTGCCTCGATCGCCGTGGCAATCCGGCTCGGTGCTCGGAATTTCAGCCCGGCTGCGACTTCGCTGCGTACCGCCGCTGGATCCACCGCGTGAGGAGCGACATGCCGATCACCAGCGTGGCGGTGATCAACACGCGCACCACGGCGTCGTGCTTCGCACCGTCGACTCCGTCAGCGAGCGCGGCGGCGAGCTGCGTGTAGATGATGCAGTTCGGCAGGAGCCCCACCGCGTTCCCCACCGCCCACCGCCACCACGGCATCGGTGACGCTCCGCCGGCGAGGTTCACCAACACGTACGGGAGCGGCAGTTGGCGCACCATGATCGTCGCGAACACTCCGCCCTGATCGAGCTCACGCGTCAGCCACTGCGCTTTTCGTTTCTCGAGCCACGCGCGAATCGAGTCCCCCGCGATCCATCGGCCGACGGCGAAGTGGATGTTGGCCCACACGTTCGCTCCGAGCCACACGAAGACCCAGCCGGGGAAGAAGCCCCACGTGACGCCCGCGGCGACCATCATTACCAGCGCGGGGCCGAAGAGCGTGGTGACGAGTCCGAAGAGGGCGAGGAAGAGCGGGAGCGCGCCGCTCGACGTTCCGGCTTCCCGCAGCCACGCGATCACCTTCGGCGCGTCGAAGCCGTCGCCGAGCAACAGCCGCCCCGCGACGGCCGCGATGACGAGTGCCAACGCGGCGAAAATCAGCTTGGTTCGGACGGCCACGCGCAACCCTTATCACTGGCCAAAGTGCGCGTTCTGTCCCGCTTTTTTGGTTGAAACTGACAGTGGCGCGTGAAACTTCTTCGTCATGGCCAAAGAGTCCCTGAGCGTCACCGACAACCGCACCGGCAAGCAGTACGAGATGCCGATTGAGAATGGCTGCGTCAAAGCGATCGACCTCCGCAAGATCAAGGTCGACGACAAAGACTTTGGCTTGATGGCGTACGACCCGGCGTTCCTCAACACTGCGAACTGCAAGTCGTCGATCACCTTCATCGATGGCGACGTGGGCATCCTCGAGTACCGCGGGTACCCGATCGATCAGCTCGCCGAGAAGAGCTCGCACCTCGAGGTCAGCTACCTGCTGATGAACGGGGAACTGCCGACCAAGACGCAGCTCGACGAGTTCACCGCGAAGATCACCATCCACACGTACGTGCACGAGAACATCAAGTCCTTCATGGACGGGTTCCGGTACGACGCGCACCCGATGTCGATGCTGGCCTCGACGGTCGCGGCGCTCTCGAGCTTCTACCCCGAGGCGAAGAACGTGAAGTCGCGCGAGGTGCGCCGCCTGCAGATGATGCGGCTCATCGCGAAGATGCCGACGCTCGCGGCGTTCAGCTATCGCCACAGCCAGGGTCTGCCGTACGTCTACCCAAACAACGATCTCAGCTACACCGAGAACTTCCTCACGATGGTGAAGTCGATCGGCAAGAGCAACTGGCGCCCGCACCCGGCGCTGGTGAAGGCGCTCGATCTGCTCTTCATCCTCCACGCCGATCACGAGCAGAACTGCTCCACCACGGCGACGCGCGTCGTTGGCAGCTCGGAAGTCGACCCGTACTCAGCGGTCGCGGCCGGCATCACGGCGCTCTACGGCCCGCTGCACGGCGGGGCGAACGAGGCGGTGCTGCGCATGCTCCGCGAGATCGGCGACGTGAAGAACGTCCCCGAGTTCATCAACCGCGTGAAGGGCGGAGACGGCACCAAGCTCATGGGCTTCGGTCACCGCGTGTACAAGAACTACGATCCGCGCGCGAAGGTCATCAAGAAGGCGTGTGACGAGGTGTTCGCGGTCACCGGCAAGAACCCGCTGCTCGAGATCGCCGTCGAGCTCGAGCGCATCGCGCTGCAGGACGAGTACTTCGTCAAGCGCAAGCTGTACCCGAACGTCGACTTCTACTCGGGCCTCATTTACGAGGCGATGGGCTTCCCGGCCGACTTCTTCACCAACCTGTTCGCGAGTCCGCGCACCGTGGGTTGGGTCTCGCAGTGGGAAGAGATGATCACCGACGACGAGCAGAAGATCGCGCGTCCTCGCCAGATCTTCACGGGCAAGCGCAAGCGCGACTACGTGCCCGTCGAGAAGCGCTGAGCAGTTTCAACGAGCGCTGGGCCGACGCCGCGGGTGCTTACGCCTGCGGCGTTCGTGTTTCCGGGCTGAGAGAGCTTCGCGCTCTACGCGTAGAGCTTTTCGATCATCCCGGCGTACTTCTCGGCGACGACCTTGCGGCGGACCTTCAGCGTCGAGGTCAGCTCGCCACCTTCGATCGTGAAGTCGTGCGGCAGCAGCTCGAACTTCTTGATGGTCTCGAACTGCGCCAACCGCGGATTTACCGCCGAATCGATCTCGCCCTTCACGTACGCCCGGAAGCCGGCATCCTCGACCAGCTTCTTCGGCTCGAGCGGAAAGCCCTTCTTCGCCGCGAACGCCGTCACCCGCTCGGGGTCGATCGCCAGAATCGCCACCAGGTAGTTCTTCGCCTCACCGATCACCATCGCGTTGCCGATCGGCTCGATGCCTTTCAGCAGCCCCTCGATGTTCGACGGCGCGGTCTTCTTGCCGCCGCTCGTGACGATGATCTCCTTCTTGCGACCGGTGATCTGCAGGTAGCCGTCTTCATCGAGCACGCCGACGTCACCCGAGTGCAGCCAGCCGTTCTGCAGCAGCTCAGCCGTCGCTTCCTTCTCTTTGAAGTAGCCGAGGCAGACGTTGCCGCCCTTCACGAGGATCTCTCCGTCGTCTGCGATGCGCACTTCGACTCCGGGCATCGGGCGGCCGAGCTTGCCGAGCTTCATCGCCGTCTTCGTCGACACCGACGTCGGCCCCGTCACCTCAGACTGTCCGTAGAGCTCGGCGATCGGCATGTCGAGCGACGCGAAGAACTTCAACA
>JAEUJS010000521.1 GCA_016792935.1 Archangium sp.
GCGTGAAGGTGACCACGCCTTCGCTCCTCACCGTCAGCGGCCCAGGCGGGCAGGGCAACCTGCAGATCGGCGCGCAAAGCCCTTCGGGGGGCGACGCCAATGGGGGAGGGAACCAGTCGCTCAAGTCCTTCGTCGGTCCGTTCTTCGCGCAGAAGGGCAACACGCTGCTCGACGACGTGCAGCTGGGCGGCGTGGTGTGGACGGCCGGAGCGAATCCTCCCGGTCGCGTGCTGATGAGCGCCGGAGAGGTCGTGCTGATTAGCGAGGAAGACGACGGCGTCATCCACTTCAACCTCGACGTCTCGCGCAGCAACGTTCAGCGCACGGTCGCGTGGCCGGTGTTGCTCAGCAACGTCGTGCGCCAGGCGCGCCTCGGAGCGCCCGGCTTTCCGCGCAAGCACCTCATGCTCGGTGAAGACACGCCGCTGGTCGCGAGCAGCGGCTCGACCTGGGAGCTGCTTGGGCCGAAGAGCGAGAAGCGCCCGGTGATGGGGTCGGGTGTGTTGACGCTGCCTCCGTTGCCTGCGGCGGGTCAGTGGACGCTCGAGAAAGATGGGAAGCCGTTCGATCAGCTCGTGGTGATGCCGCTCGACCCGCGCGAGTCGGATTTGCGCGATCGCGGCGCGTGGGAAGTGGTGCCGAAGAATACGCAGGCGCTCGCGTCGTTCGCGTCGTCGCACCCGCGGCCGTGGTGGCCGTTGCTCGCGGTGCTGGTGCTGATGCTCGCGGACTTCTGGCTCACCGCCGCGCCGCGAAAGAGAGACACGGGCGTACTCTCACCGACGAAGGGTTCGTCATGATCGCGTCCATCGCGAACAGGGCGACGATCCGCTCCGCTGTGCCTCGCCGCCACGTGGGTGCACTCTCCGCGACGCGCGCGAAGATTCCCTCTCCCGCCCCTGCGGGTGAGGGCGGTCGCGCTGTTTGTGCGGCTGATGTTGCCTCTGCGCCAAGCCGACGTGCCACTTCGCCGAGCAGCTGTCGTTTCTCCCTCACCCCAACCCTCTCCCGCGCGGGCGGGAGAGGGAGTCCCGACGTTCTCTCCTGGAGGCGCGGATGATCCTCGCGGCTCCTCAAGCGCTCCTGCTGCTGTTCCCGCTGGGGCTCTTCCTCTTCCTCACCGCGCGCATCCCCGGCCCGCCGATGTGGCTGCGCGCCGCCATCCTCTCGCTGCTCACGCTCGCCCTCGCGCGCCCCGAGTTCCGTCTCCGCAGCGCCGGCAGCGACGTCGTCGTCATCGTCGATCGCAGCCGCTCGATGCCGCCGCGCAACGAAGCCGCGGCCGAAGAGCTCATCCGTCTCCTCGAGCCGCAGCGCCGCCCGGGAGACCGCCTCGGCGTCATCTCGTTCGGCCGCTTCCCGCGCGTCGAGATGCCGCTCTCCGCCGAAGGTCACTTCTCGGGCTTCACCGCCTCGATCGACGGAGAAGCCTCGAACCTCTCGTCGGCGCTCGACGCCGCCGGAGAGCTCATCCCCGCCGAGCGAGCCGGCCGTGTGCTCGTGCTCTCCGACGGTCGCGCCACCGGCCTCGACGCGCGCGCGGCCGCCCGCCGACTCACCGCTCGCGGAATTCCCGTCGACGTTCGCTACTTCGGCCGCGAAGACTCGCCCATCGACGTCGCGGTCTCGTCACTCGTCGTCCCGCCGAGCGTCGCCGCGCAAGAGCCCTTCCTCCTCACGGCCACGCTCAAGGCCACCTCGCCCGCGAAGACCACGCTCACGCTGCTCCGCAACGGCAAGGCCATCGCCCGCGTCGAACGAGACCTCCCCATCGGAGCGACCGTTCTCACCTTCCGCGATCTCGTCGAAGCGCCTGGCCTCGCGGCGTACGAATTGCGTGCTGAGACGCCGAACGACGGCGTCGTCGAGAACGACTTCGGCCGAGCGGTGGTGCGCGTCGAAGGCCCACCGCGCGTGTTGCTCTTCACCGACAAGCCCAACGGCACGCTCGCGAAGTCACTCAAAGAAGCGAACCTCGCGGTCGAAGTGCGCGCGCCGGGCCCGCTGACGATGGCGCAGCTGGAAGGCGTCGGCGCGGTGGTGCTCGAAGACGTCGAAGCGGGCCGCTTGAGCGAGAACGGCCTCCACGTGCTCGCGCAGTTCGTGAAGGACGCTGGCGGCGGTCTGGTGATGACCGGCGGCAAGCACAGCTTCGGAGAGGGCGGCTACCGCAAATCGCCCGTCGAAGATCTCCTCCCCGTGTCGCTCGAGATGCGTGAAGAGCAGCGCAAAGCCGCCATCGCGCTCGCCATCGTCATGGACTGCAGCTGCTCGATGGGCGTGCGCGTGCCCGACGGCCGCACCAAGATGGAACTCGCCGCCGAGGGCGTCGTCGGCGCGCTGCAGCTGCTCAACCCGCGCGACGAAGCCTCGGTCAGCATGGTGGACACCGAAGACCACGAGATCTTCCCCATGAGTCCCGTCGCCGCGGGCCTGCCCCTCGACAAGGTCGCCAAGGGATTTTCCGGAGGCGGCGGCATCTACGTCGGCGTCGGTCTGCGCGTCGCCAAGAAGCAGGTGCTCTCGAGCGAGAAGGAAACGCGTCACGTCATCCTCTTTTCCGACGCCAACGACTCTGAGGAGCCGGCTGACTACAAGAAGACCATCGCCGACCTGGTAGGCCAGAACGTCACCGTGTCCGTCATCGGCATGGGTACGCGGTCCGACTCCGATGCGCGATTGCTCGAGGAGGTCGCGCGACTGGGCAACGGGCGCATCTACTTCGCCGAAGACGTCACCAGCCTCCCGCGCATCTTCAGCCAGGAGACCATCGCCGTCGCCCGCTCGACCTTCGTGGAAGACGCGACGCTCACCAGGCTGGGGCCCGATCTCGCGCAGCTCGGAAAATTGCCGACCTCCGACGCGCCGGGAATCGGTGGCTACAACCTCACGTACTTGAAGCCGCAGGCGAGCATCGGTCTGCGCACCACCGATGGAAACGAAGCACCAGTCACCGCGCTCTGGCCGCGTGGCGCGGGCCGCGTGGTCGCCATCACGGCGGAGATCGACGGCAGCTACACCGGAGAGTTCCGCAAGTGGGCTGGTCAGCGCGCGCTCATCACGCAGGCCGTCCGGTGGACGATGCCGCCGCTCTCGCTGCAGGTCGACGCCGTCGCGCGCGCCAATCTCACCGGCAACGACTTGCACGTCACGCTCGACTTCGATCCCAACGCGCCGCCACCTGCGGGCACGCCGACGCTGGTGCTGTTGTCGGGTGACGGGAAGAGCAAGCCACTCGAGCTGCCGATGCGCTGGGAAGATGAAGACCGTGTCGGTGCGCACTTCGTGTTGCCGGGCAGCGGCACGTGGCACCCGGTGGTGCGCCTGGGAGACCGTCTCTTCCGCGCCGCGCCGGTGACGCTGCCGTGGGCTCCGGAGTTCGAGCCGGCGCCCGCGAGCGAAGGGAAGTCACTCCTCTCCGCCGTCGCGAAGGCGGGTGGCGGCATCGAGCGCATCGCGATGGTTGGTCTGTTCAAGGAAGCGGTGGAATCCGAAGCGGCCGTTGCGCTCGCTCCGTTCCTCCTCGCGGTGTGCGTGGCGTTGATCGTCGCCGAGGTCTTCGTGCGTCGCTTCCTGTCTGGCCCGCGTCTGCGCAAGCGCAAGGTCGTCGCGGCCGCGCAGCCCAAACCGTTCGTACGTCCAAGCGCGCCCGGCTTCGTCGCACCGAGTGGAGCGACAGGCCTCGCGCCTGCCCCGCAAACGACAGCGAGTCCTCCTGCCGGATCGTCCGAGACGCCCGCCGCTGCGAGCGCGGCACCAGAGACGCCAGCCGAGCCTCCGAAGCCGACGATGAAGGACGCGCTCAGCGCCGCACGCGATCGCGCGAAGAAGCGCACGGGCCGCTGAACGACGACGGCGACGCGCGTGCAGGCACGACGCTCGCTGTGATCCAGCGCGAAGATCGCTGCGACGGAAAACGCGCGCTACCGTGTGTCGCGATGCAACCGAGGTCGACGCAGAAGAAGATCCGCTCGAGCCGAACCGCCAAACTCGCTGCGAAGCAGAAACGCGTGCTCCTCGCGGAGTGCAAGCGGCTCCTCCTCTTGGTGATTCCGAGCGACGCGAAGTCGGTCGGCTCGAGCGTCACGGTGGGCCGTTTTCTTTCCGGCTCTGAGCTCTTCGAAGCGCGAGCGTTCGTGAAGTGGGTGCCTGCACGCGGCAAACATCCACGCGCGTTCGGCCTCAAAGCGAAGGATCGCGGCGTCGATGCAGCGCTCGCGAAGCTGATGGGGCTCCTCGAGAAGGCGCCGCGCCAGCGCTGAACTCCGCAACCGTTGCGGTGTTGCGACCGGAAAAGCTGCGCGCTAATTCCACACCTCGACTGATTTCGTGCACGTGTGGTGGGTCCGCGCTTTGCTCAGTGCACGCCGTTTCCCTCACGCCATCGCTGACAAAGGAACGTGAATGACTCGAACACTCGTGTGGAGCGCCGTCGTCTTCATCGCCGCGGGCTGTGGAGAGATCGTCAACCCTGAGCTCGACGCAGGCTCGTCTGGAGGCGGCACCGGCGGTGGCGCGGTGAACGGCGGCGGGACGGGCGGCGCCAACGGCGGAGGCACGGGCGGCGCCAACGGCGGAGGCACCGGCGGCGCGAACGGCGGCGGAACGGGCGGCGCGAACGGCGGTGGCACCGGTGGTGCGAACGGCGGCGGAACGGGAGGCGGTACAGGCGGTGGCACCGGCGGCGGAATGGGCGGCGGCGGCGCGTGCGCCGAAGACTGGGTCTGTACGGTGTGGACTCCCGTGACCGACGCCGGCGTCGCGACGCGCAGCTGCTTCGATCAAAACGCGACGGGCACCACGCAGTGCAAGCCGAGCGAGGGTCCGACTCCGCTGCCCAACCTCAACTACAACTACTTCCGCTGCCAGGTCTTCCCGGTGCTGGCGCTCAATTGCTCGATGGCCGGTTGCCACGGAGACCCACAACGCCCGTACTTCATCTACGCGCGCGGCCGCATGCGCATCCACGAGACGGTGACGATGGCGTGGCCCGGCTGCCTCATCAACACGCCGCAGACCTTCGACGTCTTCGATCGCGCCATGGGCACCGTGCAGTGCTGGGGCAACATGGCGCTGCGACCGCGCGAGTGGAGCAACGACTTCGACATGACCCGCGCCGCGGCGATGGACCTGCAGCTGGTGCAGCAGCCGAGCACCGATTTCCCGGGCTACGCGCACTCCGGCATGAAGTTCTGGGACAGCAACGCGCAGGCCTTCCGCACCATCGCCAACTGGCTCGATGGCGGCACGCAGATGACCTGCGACGCCGGCTTCAACGACCACAACTGAAAGGAGCGCCACCATGAACCGACACTCCTCGAAGGTGAGCAAAGCCCCCTGGGGCGACGCCGTTGGGAAGTTGGGCGTCCTTTCCGCGGTCGCAGTCATCCTCGTCGCAGGCGCCGCGGGCGCGTGGCAGTACGAAGACGAAATCGTCCTCGACCAGATGGGCTCGCGTCCGGGCGGCGGTGGCAACTGGGCCACCGGTGGCCGCCGCGAGTTCAAGGTGACCTGCGCGATGTGCCACCTGCTCCCCGACGCGGGCTTCACCAACCGCATCAACGTGACGGTGGGCTTCTCGCCGATGCTGGGCACGGCTCCCGATGGCGGCCGTTCGTATCTGCCCAACACCAACTACGACGTCACGGTGTCGATGAACGGCGAGCACCTCGGGACGATCATGGGCGGCAACCACAACCAGTTCGCCGCGACGTTCGAGAACGCGCAGGGTCAGTACGTGGGCCGTCTGCAGTCCGACACCGGCTTCGCCAAGGGCGGCAGCTGCCCGGCGACGCTCGGTAACCCGCAGTTCATGGCCTACGACGCGGGCAGCAGCACCGTCACCTTCGCGGGCTGCAACGCCATCGTCGGTCGCGGTCGCGGAGCGAACGCCGGCGGCCGCACGCAGTGGCGCTTCGCGTGGCAGGCGCCGGCGCCCGACGCGGGACAGGTGACGATGTTCTACGGCGTGGTCGACGCCGACAGCGACGAGAAGACCATCGGAGACGACGCCGTGATGGGCACGCTCGTCATGGAACAGCAGTAGCAGAGCCAGAGCCGTTCATCTCTTCGAGTTCGCGATCGATCTCCGCGACGCCGCGCGTGATGCCGGCGTCGGCGTATTCCGCGCGCAGCGCCTTCCACCGCACGATCGGGTCCAACCCCGTCGCGTGCATCAACTTCGCGAGGCAATGCGGGCACGGCTCGAGCGGCCGCGAGTCTGATTCTTCCTGGTGGTTGCAGCCGTTCATCGGGCATTCCCACGCGATGCAGTGGAGGATCTGGAACATGTGGCCGATCTCGTGCTGCCCCGTGGCGTACGCCCGCTCGATCACCAGCGCGGGCTCGGTCTTGAAGTCGCCGCTGCGCGCGAGGCTCATCACGCCCACGCGATCGTCGTAGCTCGCCTCGCCGAACACGAAGTTCCACGACGGGTCTGGGTAGAGATCGACCGTGGTGATGCCCATCACCGCCGCCGCGTCCTTCGGTCGCACCGTGCGCAGCCCGTCGAGGATGTCGCCGGTGAGCCACTGCTTTCCGAGGTAGCCGTCACGTTCCGACTTGCCGGCGATCTTCGCGCTCAATTCCGGCAACCGCTTCACCGGCAACTGGAAGTGCGCCGCGAGCAGCCGCTCGAGCTTCGTGATCACCACCTCGCTCGTCGCGTCGAGTGGACCGACGGGTACGAGGTACACCACGCGATCGCTCACCGGCGTGCAGTCGACCTTCTGCTGCGCGATCGACTGGCCGTCTTCGGGATGTTCGGCGAGCCACTCACCAGGCTGCGGAGCGGTCTTCGGCAACGCCAGCGCGCGCAGCGGTTCGAGCAGCGGCGGCAACGCTTCCTGGCGCAGCGCCTCGTCACGCGGCAGGCGCCTGGCGATCTGCCGCGTCGGATCAGGCGGGAGCGGCTCGCGCTTCCACGCCGGCGTCGTCTTCACCGGGGCGCGCGCCACCATCACGATGAAGCCCACGCTCGCGACCACCACCAACGCCACCGCGATCATCCTTGCCATGACGTTGCGCATCGACACCGCCCGCGGGCGCTGGTTCCCCCGCTCAGCTGCGACGGCGGCGGGCGAGCCACAGTGAGGCGCTCAACGCGAACAGCTCCAACGCGGGCACTGCGCTGCAGCCGACGATGGTGGTCTTCTTCGGCACGCAGCGACCGGCCGCGCACTCCAGTCGCGTTGCACAGGTGCTCGAGTCGACGCACATCGAGCCCTCGCCATCGCCTTCTTCGTTGTCGCGATCCGCTCCGCCTTGACCCACCGACGCGTCAGGGAGCCCCGAGTCCGGGAGATCCTGCGCCGCTGCACTGAAGGCCGAACACGCGAGCAGCAGAGGGAGAAGACGCATGGCGGGTTTCCTTTGGGCCGATCGTCCGTGAGGGTATCTTCAGAAACGAGATGTCGCCCACCATTCTCGTCGTCGACGACAACAAGGAACTGGTGGCCTTGCTTACCTCGCTCTTCGAGGACGCGGGCTACCGGGTCGTCGGCGCCAACAAGGGAAAGCCCGCGGTCGAGCTCGCCAAGACCGAGCCGCTCGCGCTGGCGGTGATCGACGTGCTGTTGCCCGACATGATGGGGTACCACGTCGCGGAAGGGCTCCGCGCCGAGAAGGCCGGGCTGCCGCTGATCTTCATGAGCGGCGTGTTCAAGGGCGCCAAACATTCCACCGAGGCGCTGACGCGTTTCCCGGGCAGCAAATATTTCGAGAAGCCGTTCGACGCGAAGAACCTGCTCGAGAGCGTGCGCACGCAGGTGCCCATCGCGAGCTCGCAGCGTCCGCCTCCGCCGCCGCCCGACGAGTACGACGTCGAGCTCGACATCGACGTCGAAGAAGAAGCAGGTGACGGCGACGAGCCGATGGAGCTCACCGGCAAGATCCGCGTCACCGGCGAAGGCAACATCACCGCCGAGCTCTCGGGCGCCACGCTCACCGCCCAACGCCACGTCGGTCCCGTCTCGGGCGCGCGGCCCAGCCCCAGCGGCAACCACCCCGCGGTTGGTGCCAATCGCACCGCGCGCCAGGGTGAGCTGCGCGACAACCTCCCGGGTCTGATCAGCGCCTTCTACCTCTCGCGCGAGACGGGCGAGCTGTACTGCCAGAAGGGCAAGGTGAAGAAGGTCGTCTACTTCGAGCGCGGTCAGCCGGTGTTCGCGCTGTCCAACCTCGCGGCCGATCGCTTCGGGCAGTTCCTGGTGCGCGTCGGGAAGATCAAACCCGATCAACTGCAGGACGCGGCGGTCGTGGCGGCGCAGAGCAAGCGGCGGACCGGAGACGTGCTCGTCGAGCGCGGGCTGCTCAAGGACACCGAGCGGCTCTACTACGTGGGCCAGCAGGTGAAGGCGATCATCTACAGCTTGTTCGGCTGGGAAGAGGGCCAGTTCACCGTGACGTTCCGCGAGAAGGCGCGCACCGAGAACATCAAGCTCGACCTCTTCCCGGGCAACCTCACCATTCGCGGCGTGAAGAAGCTCTACAAGCCTGAGCGCCTCTCCCGAATCATCTCGCCCGAAGCGCGGCTGCTCCCCAGTCAGCAGCCGGCGTATCAGCTGCACGAGCTCGAGCTCGAGAAGTGGGAAGCGCAGCTGTTGCCTCGCGTCGACGGCACGCGCACCAACGCCGAGATCATCGCGCTCGCCGCCAAGCCCGAGCACCAGGTCAAAGCCTTCCTCGCGGCGATGTTGGGTGTGCAGGTGCTCGAAGCGCGCGAGGCGTGAGCGACTCGCGCGACTACGCTGCTTTGGCCAGGAAGCCCT
>JAEUJS010000555.1 GCA_016792935.1 Archangium sp.
CACGCCCTGGCGGCGAGAGAACTTGTCCATCCAGTCCTTGGGCAACTTCGCCTTCGGGTTGGCGACCTCGTTGCCCTCGACGGCCTTGAAGCCGACCTCGTCGAGTGAATCCATGGTGTCGTCGTCGACGATGACCGGCACGGGCTTCATCCACTTCACGTTGGAGAAGAGGTTCTGGAAGAAGGTGTTGTTCTTGAGCGTCAGCGCCTCGGGCGTGGTGTTGAGCGTGACGCCCTGGTTGTCGCCGTTCATGAGGATGTTGCCTTCGACGACCAGGCCTCCGCCGCTGTACTGAATCGCCGCGCCGCGCTGGCCGCCGGTGCCCGCTTCGCTCGGGTCCCACGTGAAGGCGATGGTGTTGTTGCGAATCACCGCGGGTTTGGTGTTGGTGTCGTTTCGCAGCGTGGTGCCCGGGCTCATCTTGATGGCGGAGCTGACCGAGTTGACGATGAGGTTGTTCTCGACGGTGACGCCGGGACGAATCGAGAGGGCCTCGCTCGAGGTGTTGATGATGATGTTGTTGGCGATGACGATGCCGGGCTGATCGATCACCAGCGGCGTCGGCTGACGCGAACGCAAGTCGAGCGAGCCCGACTCGTCGTAGTCGTTCTGTGATTCCATGTTGAAGACGAAGCCGTCGATGCGCGAGCCCGAGTAGTCGTCACTGGTGCCGATGCGCGAGTTGTTCCACGGCTTGTTCTTGCTGCCGGGCTTGAAGGTGAGCTCGGTCAGATTCGTCCACGGGTCGCGCTTCTTGAAGTCCTTGTCGTAGCCGCCGTAGAGCGAGATGCGCGCGAACGGGAGCTTCCACACCGCGCCGTCGAGCTGGCCGTAGTACTTGCCGCCCGCGACGTGAATGTTGTCTCCCGCTTCGCACTTCTCGAGCGCTTCCCAGGGGTCGCCAAAGGGGTTCGCCTGCGAGCCGTTGCCGGAGCTGCCTTCACGCACGAACCAGTCCCGGGCGAGCGCCGGGAAGGAAACCAGCGACACCACCAACACGAGTTGTCTGAGCATTGACCTCACGGCTTAGCAAGGCGACGGCCACACACCGCGCACTCGTTGATCAGCGGAGTTCGCGAACGTCAGCCCTGAGACGTCCGAGACATCACGCGCTGATGTCTCGCGACGTCTTCTGAACGAGCACGCCGCTAAACGCCAGAAGTGCCAGAGAGCGATGCAGGGCATCGAGCGAAATCGGCTTGGTCAGCACCTCGGTCATGCCACTTCGGCGGCATGCCTCGAAGTCTTCCTCACTGGTGGAAGCGGTCAGCGCGACGATGGGCACCCGGCCGCGGGGACCCGAGAGCGCGCGAATGCGCAAGGTGGCCTCGAACCCGTCCATGCCCGGCATGTGGCAGTCCATCAGCACCGCGAAGTAGTCGACCTGCGCGGCGGCCTCGATGGCCTGCGCCCCAGAGTCGACGGCGTCGACCTCGAAGCCGGCTTTTTCCACGAGGCTCTTCGCGACACGCAGGTTGATGGCGTTGTCGTCGACCACCAGCACGCGTGGGCGCTGGGGCAGGGCGGGCAGCTCGGGCATTTCGGCTGCCGGCTCGCGCACGGGCACCTTCGACGCGTCTCCGGGCGCGAGCTCGAGTTGAAAGAAGAAGCGCGAACCGACGCCCGGAGCGGAGTTCACGTCGAGCGTCCCGCCCATCAACGCCACCAGCTGACGCGCGAGCGCGAGGCCGAGGCCGGTGCCTCCGAAGCGGCGTGTGGTCGTCGCGTCGGCCTGCTCGAAGATGGAGAAGAGTCGCCCCTGCGCTTCTTCCGAGATTCCGATTCCCGTGTCGTGCACCGCGAAATGGAGCTGCCCGTCCCGCTGCGCGAGCGTGATGGTGACCGAGCCGCTCTCGGTGAACTTGAGGGCATTGCTGACGAGGTTGAAGAGCACCTGACGCAAGCGCAGCGCGTCGCCGCGTCGCACGCGTTGCACGTCGGGCTCGATGCCGACCACCAGCGTGAGCTTCTTTTCCTTTGCGCGCGCCTCGAAGAGCTGGGCCACGTCACCGACCAGCGCGTGGAGATCGAAGTCGATGACGTCGAGCTTGAGCTTCTGCGCCTCGAGCTTGGTGAGGTCGAGCAGGTCGTTGATGAGCGACACCATCAGCTCGCCGCTGCGCTGAATCACGCCCAGTTGCTCGCGCGTGCGCTCGTCTTTCGCCTCGGTGAGCATGACCTCGGTCATGCCGAGCACTCCGTTCATCGGCGTGCGGATCTCGTGGCTGATGGTGGCGAGGAAGAGGCTCTTGGCGCGGTTCGCGTCTTCCGCTCTCGACAACGCGAACTGTTGCGCCCGGTAGAAGCTCGCGGCGAAACCGGCCGTCATGATGAGCGCGCTGATGACGTTGAGGACTTTGCTGACCAGGGGAGTGGGGTCCTGCGCGTCAATGGAATAGCCGGCGCGCGCGAGGAACAGGGAGCCGATGACGGCCACCGCGGTCGCAGCGGCCCACCGAAACGCACTCGCTGGTCCGAAGAGGAAACCCGCGATGAGCGGAATGATGACGCAAAAGAAGAAGCCGGTCTCTTCGATGGGGGTCTGCCCGAGGTTGCCCGGGCCGTAGAGCAACAGCGCTCCAGCGAGCGAGACCTGAAACCACGGCGTCAGCGACGAGGTCTTCCGAAAGCGCCACACCGCGATGGGCCCGATGACCATCATCAAGCCGTTGAGCGCGACCTGCACCCACAAGCCCTGGAGCGCGGCGATGACCGTCCACACCACGGCGAGGGGCCACGCGATGATCCACGCCTGCACCGCGAAGCGGTAGCGCGAAGACAGCTCGACGTTCGCGTCGGGCGCGAGCACGAACGGAGGCACCAACTGATCCGTCAACCGACCAAACCACCGCACCATGCTCGCCAAGCATGATGGCCCTTCGAGGCGCGCGCCACTGGGTCGCTTTTTTCCCGTCACGCGGGTCAGAGGCGACGCGTGCGCGATCGGTGAATTTCTGAGGCAACTCGTTGCGAAATCGCTGCGTAAGTAGGCGATTCGTCTTCAGGTTCCGATGGTGTCAGTCTTGCCTTACGGCGCTGACGATGAAGTCCCTCGTTCCCCTCTCACTCTGCGCGTTGCTGACCGCGTGTCCCGGCCCGGGAACCGACGGGTTCGACGACCACTCGAAGGAGCGCATTTCGGCGGTGGCCGACTTCGAGGCCTTCGGCATCACCGCCAACGGCCGCACGTCGGGCAAGTTCATCATCACGGGCTTCGGCACCTCAGACGAAGGCATCCGCTACACCGACAGCAACTTCTACACGCTGCACGACGAGTGGTACTGGTTCCGCCTGCTCAACGGCGCGCGCATTCCCGGGCGTGAAGGCATCGTTCCCGTCAGCGGCTTCACGTTCGACACCATCGCTTCCATCTACGCGTGGGCGAAAGAGCAGCCGGTGTTGCCGCTCGACCTGCGTTGGGTCGATGGAGACCGTCTCTACTCGCCGCGCTTCTATGACCTTGCGCTCGCCGTCACGCCGCGCGCGTTCGGCCTGGGCACGCTGATTCACGTCGTCGCGAGTGGCGAGCGGCCGGAGCGCTGGGCGTTCCAGCTCGAGTTCACCGACGCGCCGACGCACGCTGACCTCATTCGCTATTTCCAGCGGCTCGAGGCCACGTTGCCGGCCGACGTCGGGCCGAAGGTGGTGTGGGTGGTGCGCTCACCGCAGCAGGAGCTCATCGCGCAAGACATCGAGCGTCAGCAATTGCAGTACTGGGACCGCATCATTCGCCTCAAAGACCTCACGGCCGCGGGCGAAATCGAGGTCTACAACGACGGCATCACCGCGGGCCGGCTGCGCCTGGTGCCGAGCGGAACGTCGTTCGAAGGCAGCACGTCGAGCGACATCTTGCTGCTCGAAGACGTGCCCGATTTCCTTCCGCCCGCCGCCGGAGTCGTCACCGCCGTGCCGCAGACGCCGCTCGCGCACTTCAACTTGCTGGCGAAGAACCGCGGCATCCCCAACGTGTACCGCGCGGGCGTGATGGAAGAGCAGGAGCTGCTCGACCTCGCGCGTTTCCGCTCGCCGGTGGTCATCAAGGCGACGGCTCCGGGCGAGTTCATCATCAAGCCCATCAGCGAGGCGCAGTACTCGGTGTGGCTGCAGAGCCAGCGCAAGGACCCGGTGGCGGTCACGCAAGTGGACGTCTCGACGCTCGCGTACCACGTCGACTTGCGCACGCTGTCAGCCGACGACTCCGATTCGTTGCGGCCCGGCCTCGGTGGAAAAGCGACGGGCTATCTCGGCTTGTTCGCAGGGGCTCCGACGGCGACGCCCGATGCGGTCGGCGCGCTCTCGATTCGTTCGTACGTCGAGCACCTCGCGCAGTTCCGGCCGCGGCTGGAAGCGATGCTGATTGCGCCGGGCTTCAACGAAGACGTGCGCGTGCGGTACCTGGTGCTCGAGGGGCAGGCCGAGTTCAACAAGACACACCCGTCGCCGGTTGATCAGACCTGGCTGCAGGAATTCCTCGGCGCGCATCCTGCGGGCGACACGCTCGGCGATCTGGTGCGCGAGGGCGGTGTGAAGGAATTGATTCGCAACACGCCGATGAACGCGACCACGTTGGCGACCATCACCGCGGCGCTGCGTGCGCAGTTCGGTCACTACTCGCATCTGCAGGGGCTGCGTTTCCGCTCGTCGTCGACCGCGGAAGACGTCGAGGGCTTCAACGGCGCCGGCCTCTACGACTCGAACACCGGCTTCCTCGACGCGGCGCTGCAGCCCAACGCGGATGATCAGAAGAAGACCATCGAGTGGGCCATCAAGAAGACGTGGGCCTCGTACTGGACGGCCGAGGCGTACGAAGAGCGCGCGCTCGAGAACATCGACCACTTGTCCGGGAACATGGGCGTGGTGGTGCACGCGCGCTTCGACGACGACAAGGAGAAGTCGAACGGCGTGTTCCTGTGCACCGTGCAGAACGGCTCGGTGGTGATGGAGCTCAACGTGCAAGCCGGAGCGGTCAGCGTCACCAACCCGACCACCACCGCGCTTCCTGAAATCGATCGCGTCACGCTCGCCGCGGGCACCACGACGCCGGTCATCACGCGGGTTCGCGGCTCGACGCTGGTGCCCGCGGGCACGTTGCTGTTGAGCGACGCCGAATTGCTCGAGACGTTCGATCGCGCGAAGGCGGTGACGTCGCTGTGGTTGGAACGCGAGAACACCGGCAAGAGCGTCGCGCAGCAGTCGCGCACCCAGGTGTTGGACTTCGAGTTCCGCCAGGTGCCCGAGGGCTGGCCGGCGTTGAAGATGGGCACGTTCCCCGCGCGCGTGGTGCTCAAGCAGTCGCGTTCGCTCGAGCCGGGAATTCGTGGGCTGTCGGCGGAGTTGGCGGCGATGCCGTTCCCGAAGGACATCTTGAATCGCTCACGGCGCGTCGAGCGGAGGACGTGCGAGTCGCCGAGCTTCACCGCGGTGGTGTTGGAAGCGCTCACCTCTCCGCTCGCGACGCCCGATGTCGGTTATTCGACGCTGCCGTTCACCGCGCAGGTGCAAGTGACGATGAAGGCCGACGTGCCGGGGATGATGTTGAGCGCGGGCCAGGTCATCACCTTCGACCACCTCGCGTTGCGCTCGCCGTCACACCCCGAATTGCCGCAGCGCTGGAGCCTCATCACGCAAGTCGAAGCGGGCCGCGAGCTCACCGGAGTGCAGCTGCGCGAAGGCCGCTTCCAGCTCGACAAGGGCTCGCTCACGCATCTCGGTACGACGCTCTCGTGCACGGTGGAAGTGCTGCGGAGCACCCCCACCGAGTTCCTGCTCAGCCTGCTGTGATCAATACGCGAGCCCCGAAAAGTTCCACGTCATCTCACGCTTGATGGTGCTCGAGTCTTCGAGGTCGCGGTACTCGCCCG
>JAEUJS010000603.1 GCA_016792935.1 Archangium sp.
GTCGAGCTGCGAGAAGTTCGACGCACCCGAGCAGTTGTCGCAGGCATCGCCCACGCCGTCGCCGTCGCCATCCGCCTGGTCGCGGTTGCTCGCGAACGTGCAGTTGTCGTGGTCATCCGACTTGCCGTCGCCGTCACCATCGTCGGTGTACGACAGCGTCTTGCCGTCGTCCGTCATCGCGACCCACACCGAGCAGCCGCAGCCACAACCGCAGCCGCCGCCTTCTTCGTTCGGGGCGCCGCACTCAGTGCCGAGGCACTCCGGGTTGTCGATCGACTGCGCCATTGCGGGCAGTGAGAAGAGGCTACAAACCGCAAGAACCAACAGTGACCGTTTCATGTGCGACTCCTTTCAACGAGGAAGACCGAGGCGGGGAGTCCTTGAGCAATTTGGGATCCACCGACAGAGGCCAACCGGATCAACGGGTTTCGTAATGGAAAGGCCGGAAATGGGGGGCCCACACCGCGCTTGGCGTGTGGAGCCGAGCCCCCACCTCAATAACCGTTCACGAAATCATCATCAGTGAACTGAAGCACTCCCCGCGGTCTACGCGTCGCTGGCGGAGTGAAGGTCACGATGGGAACGAAAAGCCGGCCGATGCCGGTACCGCGCGGGTCGTTGTCTCGACCGACCTGCATGTAGACGTAGATCTCGTTGGTGCCTTTGGGAATCGTGAGCCCCGAGCCGTCGGGAGAAGGCCGCGAGCGCGTGCCCACCACGGTGATGTTGTAGAGGTTCATGTCGTAGCAGGCGCGCCCATCGGGCGTGTCTTCGACGCGAACGATCGAATAGCCGTAGCCGCGTTCCTTCTGGAACTCGATGTCGGCGGAGATCGGATCGGTGTGCGCCTGCACCTCGCTGATGTTGGTGAGGCCATCGCGATCGTCGTCGTCGAGATCTTCGGCGATGAGCGGGTTGGTGCCGGTCAAGAACTCCACGAGATCGCCCAGGCCGTCGCCGTCGGTGTCGGCGATGCAGCCGTCGCTCCCGAGAACGCGCTCTTCACAGTCGTTCAAGCGATCGCCGTCGGTGTCTTGCTCGACGTTGCAGCCGCTGATGGTGTTGCGGTTCGAGCCATCGGCGGTCGCCACGTTGGGAAGGCCCATGCGCTGCTCGACGCCGTCGCCGAGGCGATCTCCGTCGGAATCGACCAGCGTCGGGTCGAGCCCGAGCACCTCTTCGTCGTCGTCCGAGATGCCGTCGCCGTCGGAGTCGATGAGCACCTCTCCATTGCGCGAGAGCGTGTTGCGGTTCATCGCCACCAGCCGCTTCAAGATGAGGTCGCGCTGCAACGACGCGTAGTTGAGCGACGCGAGCACGCGGGTCAGCGAATCGCCCATCGGGGTGGGCGTCGGAAGACCGGTCTGAATGAGCTCGGTGCCGCCCGCGCGCGCGATGGCCGCGCCCTCGAAGATGGTGTTCGGATCGCCCATGGGCGTCTGGTTGATGATCACCGGCTGCACGGTGACCTCACCGGCGTTGTAGCGCTTGGCGAGATCCTTCAATTCTTCCGTGACGCGACCGAGCTCACAGCCGCTGCACTCGAAGTCGCGCGGGAGGAACGCGTTGCACCGCGGCTCGATGCCCGGGTTGAACGCGCGGTTGTTGCACGAGGTGTCGGGGCTCATCATCACCTGCACCACGTAGTACCGCGTGCGCGCGACGATGCCCTTGCACCCCGTCTGCATGTCGCCCGAGATGATGGAATGCGCGAGCTTGAGTGGCGCGCGGTGCGAGACCGGCCCGCCTTCCTGGTTCGAGGTGTACTGGGTCAGCGCCGTCGCGATCGCGTTAGCGTCGCGCGTGAAGCTGCCCTGAAAGCCGGTGGCGATGGTGTGGTAGCCGACGATCGCGAACGAGATGTACGGCGTCGAGAACTGCGACGTGACGTTGTTGATCGCAGTGACGATGCCGCCCTTGAGCGCGGGGTCGACACCAGCGCCGCCCTCGATCGCGAACACCACCTTCACCGGGAACGACTCACCTGCCGCGAGGGGAACGCAGGCGGTGCCCTTGAACTCCGCGCGGTCGGGGCCGGCGGGGCCACCCGCTCCGGCCGCGATGATGCCGACGTTCGTACACGAGCCACCGACGAGCGCGACGACGAGAACGAGCAGGCGTCGGAACCAGGTCATGGCGGCGCACTGTACACCTCTGCGCGCGAACGTCAGCGACGGAGAAGACGAACGGATTCCGTGCATGGTGTTCCGATGTGCCGCGGCGCATCGAAAGCTTCACGAGGTGGGGCCTGCGGCTACAGCTAGAGCGACATCACCCAGGCGAGGAGATCGTCGCGCTCTTCGTCGGTGAGCAGATCGGCGCGACCGTGTTTGGGCGCCCACTTCTCGACGGCCACGCGCAGCGGGAAGCGCGAGTCGACGCGCACCGAGCCGTCTTCTTTCACGGCGAGGCCTGCGAGGCCGGTGGTGAGCATTGGGAACACGTCCCACGACCCCACGAGCGCCGGCGTGCCGAAGCCCTCGAAGCGCGTGTTCTGCATCGCTTCACGCAGCGGCATGAAGCGCGGCGTGCCGACGTCGATGAACTTTCCGCGGGTCGCGAGATCTTGATCCATCGTGAAATGAGGCGCCGGGTGGCACTCGGCGCAGCCCGCCTTCCCTTCGAAGAGCACCATTCCCTTGCGCGGGTGGCCCACGCGGCCATCGGGCAGCGTCAGGGTCTCGACCGGGGCACCATCAGCGCCGACGAACGGGTTGGGCAGCGTGGGAATCAGCGAGCCGTAGAGCGTCAGCGCGTCGAGCTCTTCCGGTGACGGGTCGGGGTTGTGGAAGCGGTTGCGGCCGCCGACCACCTTCATGGTCTCTCCCATCGAGAACGTGGACGCCGGCGTGAAGTACGGAGGCGTCTCACGGCTCCCGCGCACCGTGGTCGAGCGGTAGATGCGCAGCGGCATCGTCTTCTCGAACAGCACGCCCTCACTGTGACCGTCGATGTGGCACGCGTCGCAGCTCATCGCCGTGCGACCGAGATCGGCGTGGTACAGCACCTGGCCCAGGCGCCGATTCGCCTGCGGAGCGAGCGCTTCGCAGACCTTCACCTGCTTCTTCCATTCCGCTTTCCCCTGCCCTGCTTTGCTGACGTCGATCATGGTCACCATGCAGGTGAAGCGCTCGAGCACGGTGAGCGTCTTGCCGTCGGCGCTCAACGCCACGCCGCGCGGCCCGGTGTGGAGCGATGGGCCCGCTCGGTTCTTCACGTTGAAGTCGGCCGCGGGGCGGATCGACGGAAAGCCAGGGGGAGGAATGAGCGCGAGTTCCTGCACGAGCGCCTTGCTCGCGTCGGCGTCGCTCTTCGCGAGCTTCCTGGTGTCGAGCACGCGCACCAGGCCGAGGCTGATGTCGGTCGCGTAGAGCAGGCCGCGCGCGTCGTCGACGGCGAGCGCTTCGGTGACGCCGGCTCCGAAGCCGAGGTGACGCAGCCACCCCTTCGAGGGATCGACGACGCCCACGCCGCCGTTCATCGACACTTCCATCTTCTCGGGGTTGGGCCCGATGTTGGGGCCGATGCTCGCGACGAAGAGCCGGCCGCTGCTGGTGGACCACGCGAGATCACGCGGCGCTTTTCCGTTCATCACGTACTGCGCGAACTTCGCGGTGCCGCCGCCGACGATCGGCGTGCCCGGCTTCGGCTCGAGCGAGCTCTGCACCTTGCCGCTCTCGAGCTCGAGCAGCTCGATCTCTCCAGCCGCGAGCGAGCCGACCGCGAGTGATTTCCCGGCGACTGCGAGCTCACGCGGGTTGGGAGCGACTGGCGTGCGCCACACTTCCTTCCCTTCGACGAGGTCGATCGCCACGATCGAGTCGCGAGCCTGCTCGGCGACGAAGGCGCGGTTGCCGGCCACGACGACACCGGCGCCCATCAGCGGGCCCGGAATGGTGCGGCGCTGTGAATGATCAGCGAGCGAGATCAGCACCAGCTCCGCTGAATGGAGATGAGTGATCACCGCCCAGTCGATCTTGTTGGCGTCCTTCCACAACGCGATCGCGGCCGGGCCGTCACTCACCACTTCCTTCGTGGTGGTCCCGCCCACCAGATCAGAGAAGTAGACGGTGTCGTTGGTCGAGCTGACGGAGATGGCGAGCTTCGCGTCGGGCGTGACGGCGAACGCGGTGAGATCGGGGAACGAGGTGTCGTTGATCAACCGCAGCTGCATGACGCCGTCGTGACCGCTGATCTTCGCCTCGACCACCACCTCGGGGCTGAAGCCGAGCTCGAGGCCCGCAGGGAGCCGCGTGAACGCGTGGCGCTCATCGACGACGATCAGCTCGAGCACCTTCGAGACGGGCGGCCCAAGCACCAGCTTCGAGCTCGCGTTGAGCTGCTCAGCGACGATGCTGATCGGCTGCGTCGTTTGATTCGAGAGCAGGCGCGGCCCGATCGACAGCGTGCGCGGACCCGCTGCGACCGCGGCGTCCGGAACCTGCGGCTGACCGGTTGGAACTCCACCGTCCGTCTTCGTGTCTGCCTTCGTGCACCCAACGAGGAGAGCGAGTGTGCACACCAGTGAACAGATCAAATGTCGCGTCACGTGGGAGCGAGTAGCACATGGGTTGAGTGTCCTCCTCATTTCGTGGGGAGTTCCCCTCGCATCCCGTGCAAGATCGGCCCCCAGTCTTCCTTGACGTCGTGGCACAGCGTTGGCTTTCATTCGGAGGTTCCCATGCGCCCGATTCTCTTCGCGCTTTCCGCGATCGTCGTTCTCAGCACTCCAGCTCTCGCCAAGCCGCCCAAAAAAGCACCGGCTGCCGCGAAGAAAGCGCCTGCTGCTCCAGCGCCCGCGGCACCGGCGCCCGAAGCTGCGGCTCCCGCGCCAGCGAATGATTCCGGTGGCGGTGGCGCGCCTTCGGTTCGCGGCCCGACGCGCATCGACTTCGACGATCGCCTGATCCAGGGCCAGTCGAACAAGTCCGGCGCCGTCTACCTCTACGACCGCAAGGAATTGAAGATTCGCTCGATGATCCGGAAGCGCGAGAACTTCCGGGACGAGATCGTCGGCTCGCTTTACGACACGTAATCGCCACCCAACGCGTCGCCCCAAAGGGCTTTGCTGGTCTTTCCAAGGAGCTGCTTTTGAGCGCTCAACCGACTGTTCTTCAGGTCGTCATCATGCGCGACGGCCTGCTGGTGGGCACAGAAGTCTTCGTGCCCGGCCAGTACACCCTCGGCTCAGCCGACGGGTCTGATCTCAAGCTCGATGATCCCGGCGTCGCCGCGCAGCACGCCACGCTGTACTTCCAGAATGGTCGTGCAGCGATTCAAGACGGTGGTCGTGGTCTCACCTTCGTCAACGGTCACAAGGTCAGCGCCTGTGAAGTGCGCGCGGTCGATGAGATCGCGTGTGGCCCGTTCACCCTGAAGATTCGCGTGATGGGCCAGAAGCCCGTCGCCAAGCCCGGCCCTCCGCCCGAGGTCGCGGCGCTCCTCGGTGGCTCGCCTCCGCCGCCCGCCGCTCCGCCCGCAGCCGCGAAGCCGCCGGCGCCCGCACCTCGCGCTGTCGCACCCGCGCCGGTCCCTCCGCCGCAGCAGCCAGCGCGCGGGAATCCTGCTCCGTCGACCGTGGTGAGCAACCGTCGTTCGGCCGCGGCGCTCGAGCCCGCTTCGGCGCGCGCTCCGCACCTGCGCCCCGTTCCGTCGGAAGAAGCTGAGACGCGCACCGAGTCGGTGGCGCTCGGTTCTGAGCTGCTCGAGATGCCGACGGCGCAGCGCAACGCGCCCGAAGAAGATCACCTCACGATGCCGCTGCCGATGCCGGCGGCTGAAGCGCACCAGGCCGCCACCGTTCAGGCGCGCGCGCACCAACCTTCCGCTCCGGCACCGGCACCGGCGTCGCACGCGAAGGCGGCACCGCAGCCGCAGAAGCAGACCGCTCCGCAGCGTGGTCACGCTCCGGCGAAGGCGATTCCGCAGAGCAACAAGAACTTCTCGCCCAGCATCCCCTCGGCGAACGAAGGCAAGGGCCGCCCGCACCTCTTCGTCGAGCTCTACTGGGGCGACACGCGCAAGTACGCCAACTCGTACAAGACGATCGATCAGAAGAAGAAGCTGATCGCCGGCCCCGATGACAACGCGGCGCTCCCGCTCTTCGGCTTCGAGCTGCAAGAGCCCGCCTTCGTCTTCGCCGAGCAGAAGGCCGACCTCTTCCGCGTCTACGTTCCGCCCGGAGCCGCGGTCGAGCGTCGCGCCCAGGACGGCAAGTTCTACCCGGTGCAGGTCGAGACGCTCGAGACCGCTCCCGACTCGCGCCGTTGCGTGACGCTCGGCACCGGCCACGCGGTTCGCTTCACGACCGGTCGCGACGTGCTGCTGATGGCGTACGTGCAGCCGGCGATCCCCAAGCCGTTCGTCAACCCGCTCAAGGGTCTGCCGTGGCTGATGCTGGCGATCCTCTCGCTCTTCACCTCGGCGTTCGGCGCGTTCGTCTTCTACTTCGCCGAGATGCCCGCCGAGGCTGACTTCACGGGCAAGACGCTCTCGCCGGTCGCGGTGAAATTGATCGCTCCTCCGAAACCGGAAGAGAAGAAGAAGCTCGAAGAGAAGGTCGAGAAGATCAAGAAGGTCGAGAAGAAGAAGGAAGAGCCGAAGATCGCCAAGGAACTTCCCAAGCCCGTTCCGCAGGAAACCAAGAAGGCGCTCAAGAGCATCGAGAAGCTCGCCGCCGCTGGCCCCGCGATGAAGGACCTGCTCGCCGCGGTCGACAAGCTCGGCTCGGGCCCCGGCGCGAAGAACGCCAAGAACGACTTCAAGCTCTCGGGCCTCATCGGCAAGGCACCGATCGCCAACGCCGGCATCGGCACCTTCGGTCTGGGCGGCGGTGGCGCGGGCGGCATGGGCATCAAGGGCGCTGAGCTGCTCCGCGGCAAGGGCGGTGGCGGCATCGGCGCGCTGGGCGCGGGCAACATCGGCAAGGGCTCGGTCGCCGGCACGGTGACGCGCGCTGCGACGCGCAACATCGGAGCGCAAGGCACCATCGACAAGGAAGCCGTCGCCAAGGTCATCAACTCGCACTTGCACGAGGTGTCGAGCTGCTACGAGCGCGCGCTGCTCAAGACGCCTGGCCTCGCCGGCAAGATCGTTCTCGAGTGGCAGATCACGACGTCGGGCAGCGTCGGCTACGCGAAGACCAAGTCGTCGTCGATGCAGAGCGCCGCGGTCGAGAGCTGCATCCTCGCTTCGCTGAAGACGTGGCGCTTCCCACCGGCGAAGGGTGCGGGCGTGGTGATCACGTACCCGTTCATGTTCAACAGCGTCGGCTACTGATTGCGCTTGATCGTCGCGACGAATTTGCGTCGCGACGGTCCGCCCCACCACCCTGATTAAAGCTTGAAGTCTCAGTGACCAGCGACTTTCATTCGCCGGTCAATTCGTTCAACTCCGCGTGCACCATTGGAGATTTGACGTGCTCAGAGCACTTGCTGTGTCGTGTGTTTTGGCGTCGGGAATTGCATCGGCGCAGGTCCAGGAACTCGAAAACCCCGGCTCGATCCGCGCGGTGCAGAAGCGCGCGTTCACCATGGTGCACGAGCTCGACATCTCGGTCGGCGTGCTGCCGCTCGACGCGTTCTACGTCGGGCTCTACGCGCAGGTCGGGTACACCGCGCACTTCTCGGACACCGTGGCGTGGACCATCGGTCGCTTCGCGTACACGTACGCCGCGCGCACCGGCTTGAGAGAGCGGCTCGAGCGCGACTTCGGCGTGTTGCCGACGGCCTTCGAAGAGGTGCAGTACTTCTTCGGAAGCGACCTCATCTGGACGCCCTTCCACGGCAAGCTCGCCGTCGGCAACGCGTTCGTGGTGCACGGCGAGATGTTCCTGATTCTGGGCGCGACGCTCTTCCGCTTCACCAACACCTTCCGCCCGGGCATCAACGTCGGCGGCGGCGGGCGCGTGGTGCTGACCGACAACGTCAGCGTGCGCCTCGACATCACCAACAACGTGGTGGTGCCCGTCGGCGGTGGCGCCACTTCGTTCGGCAACGTGCTCACCACCACTCTCTCGCTCGCCGTCAACTTCGGAGCTCCTTAAGTGAAAGCCACCGTTCTGGTCCGAAGTGCGCTCGTGCTCGCGATGTGCACCGCGCTTCCTGCGCTCGCACAGCTCCCAGAAGAAGGAGTGGCGGGACCCGAGGCGATTCAGGCGCGCGCCTACGAAATGATGCACGAGGTCGATCTCACCGGCGGGTTCCTGCCGCTCGACCCGTTCACCAAGGGCCTCTACGTCGGCGGCTCGTACACCGCGCACTTCTCGGACTTCGTAGCGTGGGAAGTGGCGCGCGGTGGCTACAGCTTCTCGCTCAACACCCAGCTGCGCGATCAACTGGAGCGCGACTTCGGC